>CAWCEB010000206.1:0-5946 GCA_963794105.1 uncultured Actinomycetes bacterium
GACCTGCATGCGATCGCGGCAGGCCTCGGCGCCGACGTCCCCGGCCAGGTCGCTCCGGCCCGCTACCTTGCGACCGGCGCCGGCGAGCGGCTCGAGCCGCTCGACGCCGTCGCCCCGTACGGCGTCCTCGTGCTTGCGGGGCCCGAGCCGCTGTCGACGGCCGCCGTCTTCCGCCAGGCCGCAGAGATGGGCCTGCGCCGCTCGCCCGACGATCTCGCCGACCGGCTGGCCGCGGTCCGCGCGGCATTGCCGGACCTGCCCGACACGCTGGCGGTCAATGACCTCGAGCCCGCCGCGCTGGCATTGATGCCGGAGATCGGCGAGCGCATGGAGCAGGCGCGCGCGGCCGGCGCCGACCACGTCCTGCTGAGCGGCAGCGGGCCGACGGTGCTCGGCCTGTTCCGCGATGCGCAGGCGCCCGGAACGGTGGCGACGCTGTGAAGCCCGGGCCGCTGATCTTCGCCGCCGCGCTCGTGGCCTACGGCGTGGTGCGCCGCAAGCGCATCGGACGCGGCGAGTGGATCTTCGGAGCGATCGTCTTCGCCGCGCTGCTCGTCTACGGCACCGGCCTGGTGCACCCGCCGAGCCTCGAGAGCCTGATCAAGGACGCCGGCGAGAAGCTCGGCAAGTGGACCTATCTGCTCGTCGGTGCGCTGGCGTTCCTCGAGACCGGAGCGTTCGTCGGCCTCATCGCCCCCGGCGAGTTCACGATCCTCGTCGGCGGCGTGGTCGCGGGCCAGGGGCGCATCGACGTCATGGCGCTGATCGCGATCGTCTGGGTCTGCGCGGTGGCGGGCGACCTCACCAGCTACTACATGGGGCGGCGCCTCGGGCGCTCGTTCATGGAGCGCCACGGCCCGCGGTTCAAGATCACGCACGAGCGGCTCGAGCAGGTCGAGCGCTTCTTCGATCGCCACGGCGGCAAGGCGATCCTGATCGGGCGCTTCGTGGGACTCGTCCGCGCGATTGCGCCGTTCCTGGCCGGCTCGTCGCGGATGCCGCTGCGGCGCTTCATCCCGTACGACGTCGTCGGCGCCGGGCTCTGGGGCACGACCTTCGTGGTCCTCGGTTACGTCTTCTGGCGCAGCTTCGACAAGGTCGCTTCGATCGCGAAGCAGGGAGCGCTCGCGCTGGGCTTCGCGATCGCGCTCGGATTCGGGATCTACGCGGCGGTCAAGTGGCTGCGCGTCGAGTCCAATCGCGACGCGGCGGTCAAGTGGATCGACGACCGTCCGCTCCTGCGGCCGCTCCTGCCGCTCGGCCGGCGGATCAAGGCGCCGCTGGTCTTCGCCTGGAACCGGCTGACGCCCGGCGACCTCGGGCTGGAGCTGACCACGCTCCTGATGACGGGCGGCATCGGGTTCTTCGTCTTCTTCGGCTACTGGCACATCTTCACCTTCCGCGACCAGACCGTCGGCGACATGCGCGCGATGAACATCGCCGACGACCTCAACAACGGGACCGGCGTCGCGGTGGCCAAGATCATCACGACGCTGGGCGCGCTGCCGGTGACGGGCAGCGTGGCGCTCGCGGCGGCGCTGTCGCTGGCGCGCGGCGGCGCGTGGCCGAGGCCGTCGCGCTGGTGGCCGGCATGGGGCTGACCGTCTGGGCCGTCCACTGGGCCAAGGGCGCCGTCGACCGCCCGCGCCCGGACAACCCGCTCGTGAGCGCGATGGACCAGTCGTATCCGTCCGGTCACGCGGCCTACGCGGTCGTCTACATCGTCGTGGCGATCGCGATCGGGCGGATGTTCCCGCGGTGGACGGGCCGCGCCGCGGTGGTCGGCGCGGCGGTCGCCCTCAACCGCGCTGATCGGCATCGCCGCATCTACCTGCGCGCTCACTACTTCTCCGACGTGATCGGCGGCTACGGACTGGCCGCCGGGCTGTTCTCGCTCACCGGGATCGCGGCGCTGGTCGTCGTCCACCTGCGTCAGAATGAGCCCGCGACATGAGCAACACGTCCATCACGTACCTCGTCGCGGCGTTCAGCGGTGTGTGCGGCATGGCGGCCTACATCGCGTTCATCCTCGTCCCGGCGTGGACCTCGTACTCGCGGGTGTGGGAGCGCTGCGCCGCGGCCTTCCTCACGCTGTACGTCGTTGCCGCCTGCCTCGGGCTCGGGCTCGCCGGCGGCGGCGCGATCGTCTGGTTCTGGGACCGCATCCAGGGGTAGCGCGTGCAACTGGGGCGCCGATGCACCGTACTCTTGGGGAGATGGGGGCCGACCTCGACCTCTCCGTCCTCGACGCGATCACCGATGCGGTGGAGTCCGGTGCCGGGCTGCACGAGGTGGTCCGCGCCGCCGGGCGTGCGCTTGACGCGAGCCTCGTCCTGACCGACCGCGGGGGCGGGACCGTCGCTGTGGCCGTGCAGTCGCCGGCTGATGAGGCGGCGGTCAAGGCCGACGGCGACGGGGTGGAGGCCTACGAGCTGCGCGTCGCCGACGAGCCCGTCGGGACGCTGCGCGTCCGCGTGCGCGTCGGCGGATCCGGCCCCACCAGCCCGGCGCTCGTGCGCCTGGTGACGACGCTGATCGCCTCCGAGGTCGAGCGCGTGCGGGCCCCCGAGCGGGCGTCGCAGGCGGCGGCGAGCGCCTTCGTGCAGCGGCTGTTCGACCGCGAGCAGGCGACTCGTGAGTCCGTCGTCTCCGCAGCCGAGCAGGTGGGGCTGTCGCTGGATGCGGGCGCGACCATCCTGGTCGTGCGCGCGCATTCGCTGGTTCCGGCCGGCGAGGGCTGGCGCGCTCGCGCGCTGGAGGTCGCCGAGCGCGGCGCGCGCGCCGTCGTGCCAGGCGCACTGGCCGCCCGCGCCGAGCTGACGGCGTCCTCCGGGGCCGAGGTCGTGATGGTGCTTCCCGGCGACGACGAGTCGATGGCGCGCCGCGCCGCCGAGTCCGTGCTGCGCGAGCTCCAGGCCGGCCTGCCCGGTCATGGCTTCGCCGTCGGGCGCAGCCGCGTCGCCGCCGATGCCGCCGACCTGCACCGCGGAGCATCTGAGGCGCTGCTGGCGGCCAACGTCTCCGAGAGCGATCCAGAGCGCCCGCTGCTCGCCTTCGACGAGACGGGCGCCTACCGGCTGCTGCTGCCGGCCATGAGCGAGGACCCGGCCGAGCTGCAGCGCTTCTACGCCGAGACCGTCGAGCCGCTCGTGGCCTACGACGAGCAGTACGAGACCGAGCTGGTGGCGACGCTCGAGACCTTCCTGGACGCGGACGGCAACGTCGCGGGCACCGCCGCGCGGCTCTTCACGCACCGCCACACGATCCGCTACCGGCTCGAGCGCGTCAGGGAGCTCTCCGGGCTCGACGTGGGCTCGACCGACGGTCGTGAGAAGCTCTCGCTCGGGCTCAAAGCGATGCGCGTCCTGGGCATCGCGACACGCGGCGGGCCGGCTCGTGAGGCCGGCGCCGAGGGCGGGAGGGTCCCCCGCCGCTAGTGGCGGCCGCGGCATCAACCATCTAGTCGATTTGTCCAGAAATCGCCACAGCGCCTCCGATCCGGGCAGGGTTGAGCTGATGCTCGGGAAATCGAAGCGTGACGTTTTGCCCGAAACGGCTCAAGTGACGCGCGGAACGACCGATGCGGAGGGTGTGGGACACGCGCGGTCCTCGCTCCACCGCCTTGCTCCGGTCGCCCTGACGGCGCTCGGGATCTTCGGCGCGATGCTGATGATCTTCGCGGGGCTGGTGGCGCTCAACCAGGCGGTGCTCCCATTCGACGGCTGGCCGCTGAACGCGGACAGCCAGCACACCCGCAGTCAGATCATGCCGCGCGCTCCCGCCGAGACGGGTCGGCTGAGGACCGCCGCCGGCGGGGCGCTCGCGCGGATCAACGATGGCCGGGGCGTGCTCTCGACGCCGGGCAGCCCACTCCTGGGGACGGCAGGGTTGCAGGCCACCACGCTCGCCGGGATTCGCTCCGTGCCCCAGCGCGGCGGATCGCAATCTGCGGTCCCGTCGGTTCCGATGCTGTCGCGCGCGGGCGTCGACAGCGACCGCGACGGGGTCGACAACCAGACCGAGCAGCAGCTGGGCACCAACCCGCTCGTCACCGACAGCGACGGCGATGGCATCCCGGACGGGTGGGAGGTCGACAACGGCCTCAACCCGACGGTGGCGGCCGATGCCGCGACCGACACCGACGGCGACGGCCTGACCAACCAGACCGAGTTCACGCTGAAGGACAACCCGCAGCGTCGCGATTCCAACCGCGACGGGGTGGACGACGGCGTGGACGACGCCGACCAGGACGGCGTACCCAACGCGGTCGAGCAGACGCTCACGACCGACCCGATCGCTTCGGACAGCAACAACGACGGCACGCCCGATGGCGCGGACGATCCCGATGCTGATGGGCTGCCGACCGCCCTCGAGGTGTCGCTCGGCCTGGACCCGGACGTTGCCAACACCGCCCCGGGGACTCCCGTCAGCACCCCCGAGACCGAGGCGCCCGCGGAGCCCGTGGAGGAGCCCGCGCCGACAGTCTCCAAGCCGCAGTCCGACAAGCCGGCGCAGAAACACGTCAAGAAGGTCACGGCGCAGCCTGCGGTCGAGCAGCCGGCCGCCGCGCAGCCGGCGCCCGCCGCTGTGCAGATCGCGCCCGCGCCGCAGCCCGCCGCCCCGCAGCCGGCAGCGCCGCAGGCCTCGCGCCGCCACGTCCCGCCCGGCCAGGCGAAGAAGAGGCCCGCACCCGCACCCGCGCCCGCCGCCCCGCCCGCGCCTGCGACGCCCGCTGCCCCGGCGCAGCCGCCCGCCGTTCCGCCAGGCCTGCAGGGTGGGCTCGGCGGCGGTCATGGCCAGGGCCACGCGTACGGCCACAGCAAGCATTAGCTTCCGACGCGTCGCCGGTCCGGCTTAGGATCGGCGCCATGCGCATCGGGATCGTCACCGGCTCGGGCACCTACGCGCTGCCCGGGTTCGACGGGGCGCCGCGCGACGTGGAGACCCGCTTTGGCCCGGCGCGGGTGAGCGCCGGGAGCTTCGCCGGCGCCGACGTGCTGCACGTCTCGCGCCACGGTGACGGTCACGCGCGGCTCAGCAGCGCGGTGACGCACCAGGCCAACATCAGCGCCCTGCAGGAGCTCGGAGCCGACGCGATCGTCGCCGTCACCGTCTGCGGCGCCACCGACCCGTCGATCGAGCTCGGGTCGCTGATCGTCTTCGACGACCTGCACTTCCTCGCCAACCGGCTGCCCGACGGCTCGGTGTGCACGCTGCACACGGAGCCCGGGAGGGCGGGCCGCGGGCATTGGATCTTCGACGGCCCGTTCGCCGAACCGCTGCGCGCCGCGCTGCTCGATGCGGCGCGCGACGTGGGCCACCCGGTCCGCGACGGCGGCTGTTACGGCCACGTCGACGGGCCGCGCTTCAACACGCGAACCGAGATCCGGATGCTCGCGAATGCCGGCGTCACGGCCGTCTCGCAGACCGCCGGGCCCGAGACCGTGCTGGCAGGGGAAGCGGAGATCCCGTACGCGCTGCTCGGCTACGCGACCGACTACGCCAACGGCGTGAAGCCCGACGAGCCGACCCCGGTCGAGGAGCTCGTACGCCTGATCGGCGCCTCGAGCGGGACCTTCGCGAGCGTGCTCGCAGCCGCGGTCCCGCACGTGGCGCAGGCCGACCTGGAGCCGGTGGGCACCCATTTCCGCTTCGACTGATCCGGCCGCGCTGGTCGTCGCGACGCTGGCGGCGCCGTCGGACCCGGCGCTCGACGAGGCGCTCGGCTCCGACCGGGCGGCCGCTCTGCGGGCGTTGCTCGCCGACCGCGCGCTGGCCTGGGCGCGCTCGCACGGCCCGGCGCTGAACGCCGCTGTCGCAGATGGCTCGGCGGCGCTCGCTGCGCTCGATGGCCATGCCGGTCCCGTGCTGCTCGTCGCGCCGGACGTGCCCGGCGTCGATGACCGTCTCGCCCGGGCCGCGCTGGCGGACCTGGCGCACGGCGCG
>CAWCEB010000207.1:0-57822 GCA_963794105.1 uncultured Actinomycetes bacterium
GCCGGCGACCGTCGCCGCGACACCCGCCTCGCGGTGGATCGCGCCGAGCAGCTCGACCGTCGTCGTCTTGCCGTTCGTGCCCGTCACGGCGATGAACGCGTTGGGCAGCAACCGCCATGCGAACTCGACCTCGCCGATCACCGCGGTCCCGCGCTCGCGCGCGGCGGCGATGACCGGCGCGTCGTGCGGCACGCCGGGCGACTTGATCACGCAGCGGATGCCCTCGAGCGCGACCGGCGTGTCGTCGCCCTGCTTGCGGTCGACGCCGCGCGCCTGGTCGCCGAGGACCTTCAGCACCGCCTGCCCGGAGCGGGCGAGCCCCACGACGAGGTACGGGCCAGGTGGCAACGGCGGGCGCATCGGCCCGCACCCTACGCGCCGCGATCAGCGCACGATCTTGAACGCCACGGTGCGGGGCGCCGACGCATTCCCCGCGGCGTCCCTGGCCACAGCGACGATCACGTAGCTGCCGGGCTTGAGCGCCCGCGCGCCGACCCGGCCCGAGAACGCCAGCTTCGACGCTCCGGCCGCCGCGGTGCGGGTCAGCGTCCCGCGCGTCCTGCGGGTCGTGCAGCGCTTGCCCGTCGTGCGCCCGACGACGCAGCGCTTGCCCTTCTTGCGGCCCTTGCGGACCTGCTGGACCTTGAACCTGACGGACGCCGCCTCGCTGAGCGTGTACGACA
The DNA here is from genome assembly GCA_963794105.1 of uncultured Actinomycetes bacterium. Lineage (GTDB taxonomy): Bacteria > Actinomycetota > Thermoleophilia > Solirubrobacterales > Solirubrobacteraceae > AC-49. The sequence continues at coordinate 684 of CAWCEB010000207.1, forward strand.
GCGTCGTCCCGCGCGGGGCCTTGCGTGCGGCGATCGGCGTCGATGCCTTCGCGACGCGGAATCGCTTCCGCGAAAGCGCGTACTTCGTGAACGTGGGCTTGGTGGTGTCCGGCGGCGTCACGACCTGCTGTGCCGCGACGACGCCGGTCGGGTCCGAGCGCGACTGCGTCTGGCCGAGCCCATCGGCGGCGATCACCTGGAAGACGAGCCGCGAGCCGATGTCGGCAGCGGTCAGGCCGTAGGTCGTCGCGGTCGCGCCCTCGACCGGCACACAGGACGCGCCGTCGCCGTTGCAGCGCAGCCACTGCCTCGCGAGATCGGGCGGACCCCCGAGCACGTCGAAGGCGGCGTCGGCTCCGGTCAGCGTCGCGCCGACGCGCGCCGTGCCGCTCACGGTCGGCCGCTGCGGCACGAGATCGATGCGCGTTCCGGGCGGCGTCGGCGTGCCGGTCTTGCACGACGCGCTCATCCCGAATGGCGCGAACTGCGCCGTCTGCGCGCCGATGACGGCGGCGCCGCCACCGTCGTTGTCGGCATAGACGAACGAGATCACCGGCGAGTCCTCGTGGAAGACCGCCTCGAAATGCTGCTTGGTGGTCTGGTTGTACTGCTCGCTGCGCCACTCCACGAGGAAGCGGCGGTGGGGTGCGTCACCCGCGGTCGCCGTGAAGATGCCCTCGTCGGTCCCGTCGGCTTCGAGGTCCTGCCAGAAGGGCGCGACCATCGGCGAGTTGTTCGGGTTGGGCAGGCAGGTGATGTCGAAGCTCCCGCCCTGGGCGTTGGGCCCGAGCACGATCACGCCGTTGGATCCCACCTTTGCCGAGTCATAGGACCGCCCCTGGAGCTGGAGCGGGAACGGCGGCGTGACGCCGATCGTGCACTCGTCGCACTCGCTGCCGGGCAGCAGGTCCGTGGCGGGCTCGATCACGCCCCCGCCCGACGACGAGCTCGTGGTGTGCAGCACCGGCGCCAGCGGCTCGATCACGGCGGAGCGCTCGGTGTCGACGGAGTTGGGCCCGACCCCGATCTGCGTCGCCGAGTGGCGCGCGACCACCCGCTGGCCGATCTCGGCTGCGGTGATCTGCTGCGCGGCGGCGTGCCCGCCGAACGGCGCGCACGGACCGGCGCCCAGCGGGCAGCGTGACCAGGAGTAGGTGATCGCCGGCGTCGCCCCCGGCCACGACGACGTGCCCGCCCCGATCTCGCTGTCGCCGGCGGGAGCGAGCTGCGGCCGGGCCAGCGTCCACAGCGTGTCCGTCGCGAGCGAATAGGTGAAGCCGTCGCAGATCGTGCTGGCACTGACGTTCCACAACACGTCGAGGACGATGCCGCCGTTGCCCGGGATCTTCGTGGCCCAGTTGACGGTATCGGGGCCGCCGCCGCCCGCCGAGTTGCGCGGGTCGCCACGGAATGCGGCCGACCAGGTCGACGAATCGGCCGTGATGCCCGGTGCGAAGCTGCCGCCGAAGACCCCGGCCGTCTGGCACTGCGCCGAGGTCGCCGTCAGGGTCCGCGTCGCACACACGTCCTGGTTGCCTGCGTTGAACAGCGGGAACGAGACGACTCCATAGGGACCACCGGTGACGCTGCCGGGGTACGTGCTCGGCGTCGCGCAGGTCGAGGCGGCGCCGCCCCCGGCTCGCGCCAGGCGCTCGGGCGTCGTCTGATCGGCGGTGATCGAAAGGCCGGTCTGCGAGAAGACCGTGTACGCGGAGGCCGCAGGTGCCAGGAACGCCGCCCCGATGACGCCCAGGAGAAGCGGGCGCAACATGGTGCGACGCTACGCGCGCGCCCGCCGAAGATCAACTCACGCTCTGCTGGTAGATCGTGAAGCCGATCGCCGAGCAGATCGCGGCCACGATCCAGAAGCGCAGGATGATCTTGGTCTCCGACCACGACATCAGCTCGAAGTGATGGTGGATCGGTGCCATGAGGAACACCCGCTTGCGGAAGGTCTGGAAGGAGAAGACCTGGATCAGCACGCTCAGCGCCTCGACGACGAAGATGCCGCCGAGCAGCACGAGCAGGATCTCGGTGCGCGTCATGACGGCGAGTCCGGCGATCGCGCCGCCAAGCCCGAGCGAGCCGGTGTCCCCCATGAAGATCGTCGCCGGGAACGCGTTGAACCACAGGAACCCGACGCACGCGCCGACCAGGCAGCCGCACAGCAGCGCGAGGTCCTCCTGGCCGTTGGTGATGAACGTGATCCCGATGTAGGCGAGCAGCACGATCGCCGCGCAGCCGGCGGCGAGGCCGTCGAGCCCGTCGGTGAGGTTCACGGCGTTCGTGGTCCCCGCGACGACCAGGTAGATGAGCACCGGGTAGAACACGCCGAGGTCGATCCGCCCGTCGACGACCCACAGCTTCAGCGAGCCCTCGAGCCCGACGCGCTTGGTCGCCACCCACCACAGGCCGAGCGAGATCGCGACGGTGACCAGCAGCTTCGTCCGCCCGCGCAGGCCCAGTGACCGGCGCCGGATGATCTTCGTGTAGTCGTCTGCGAAGCCGAGCACCGCGCTCGCGACCGCCGCCCCGAACACGCCCGACCGACCGCCAGTCGTAGCTGGACAGGATCAGGAACGGGATCGCGATCGCCGCGAAGATGATGATCCCGCCCATCGTCGGCGTGCCCGCCTTGGAGTGATGGCCCTCCGGCCCCTCCTCGCGGATGTTCTGGCCGAACTCGCGGTTGCGCAGGAACTCGATGAACTTCGGCGACAGGAAGATGCAGATGAGCAGCGCGGCGGTGCCGGCGATGAGGACGCGGCCCATGCCTATGCCGCGGCTTCCTGGAGCGCCTCGGCGACGACCTCGAGCCCGACGCCGCGCGACGCCTTGACCAGGACGGTGTCGCCCGGCTGGACCAGCTCGCGTACGCAGCGCCGCCGCCTCGGCCGCGCGTGTCGACCGCATGATCGCCGCGCATCTCGCGCGCCAGCGGCCCGACCGTCACGAGCAGGTCGACGCCGTCGGCGCGGGCGTGCTCGCCGATCTCGGCGTGGAAGCGCAGCTCGTCGGGGCCGAGCTCGAGCATGTCGCCGAGCACGGCGACGCGGCGGCCGTCCGCGGACACGGCAAGATCGTCGAGGGCGGCGCGCATCGACATCGGGTTGGCGTTGTAGCAGTCGTTCACGACGACGATGTGCCCGGGCAGCTCGATCCGCTGGCCGCGCATCGCACTCAATGCGACCTCCAGGCGCCCGCCGGGCTCGACGCCGAGCGCCCTAGCCGCCGCGACCGCGGCACGGGCATTGCGCAGCATGTGCGCGCTCGTGAAGGGCAGCTCGAGCCCGTCGGGCAGCGGCTCGTCGCCGAAGCGCTCGACCGTGATGTCGTCGCGCAGGTGCTGGTCCAGCAACGGCTCGTCTGCCGGCACGACCGCGGTCGCTCCCGGCGCGCAGGTCGCGGACCAGCTCTGCCTTCGCCGCAGCGACGGCCTCGACCGAGCCGAGCAGCTCGAGATGGACCGGCCCGACGTTGGTGATCACGCCGACGTCGGGCTCGGCGATCGCCACCAGCTCCGCGATCTGGCCCGCGCCGCGCATGGCCATCTCGAGGACGAGCGCCTCGGTGCCTGCGGGTGCGCCGAGGATCGTCAGCGGCAGCCCGATCTCGGTGTTGAGGTTCGCGTGCGTCGCGACGACGCGCAGGTGCGGCGCCAGCATCGCCGCCAGCAGGTCCTTCGTCGAGGTCTTGCCGGTCGAGCCCGTGATGCCGACCACCTTCGCCCCGAGCTCGCGCCGCCAGGCACGCGCGAGCGCGCCGAGCGCGGCGAGCGGGTCGTCGGCGGCGATCACCGCCCCGGACTGTGGGGACAGACCCTGGAGTCCGGTCGCCGACCAGCGACGCCCCACGCTCCGCCTCGAGCGCGGCCGCCGCGAACGTGCCGCCATCGACGTGCTCGCCCGGCAGGCCGACGAAGAGACGCGCCGGGCCCGACGGCGCGCGAGTCGATGACGACTCGCTCCGGGCCGCCGCGATGCGACGCCCGGCGAGACGAGCCTGCCGCCCGCCGCCTGCGCGACGCGCTCAGGCGACCAGCCGCGCACGCAGCGCCTCCCGCGCGACGGCGACATCGTCGAACGGCACCTTGCGGCCGCCCGCGAACTCCTGGCCCTGCTCGTGGCCCTTGCCGGCGATCACCACGACGTCGCCCTCCTGCGCCATCCCCACCGCGCGATCGATCGCGGCGCGGCGGTCCGGCTCGGCCACGACGCCGTCGCGCGCGGTCATGCCCGAGACGACCTCCGCGATGATCGCGTCCGGATCCTCGGAGCGCGGGTTGTCGGACGTGACGATCGCCACGTCGGACAGCTCCCCGGCGATGCGCCCCATCTCGGGCCGCTTGCCGCGATCGCGGTCGCCACCGGCGCCAAAGACGCAGATGACCCGGTGCGGAGCGAGCTGTCGCGCCGCGCGCAGCACGTTGTCCAGCGAGTCGGGGGTGTGGGCGTAGTCGACGAGCACTGCGAAGGCCTGCCCCTCGTCCACGGGCTCAAACCGTCCCGGCACGCGGCCGGCCTCCGGAACCGCCCGGGCGATCGTCGCGTCATCGACGTCCAGCGCGCGCGCAACCGCGATCGCGCCGAGGACGTTGAGCACGTTGAAGCGCCCGGGAAGCGGGGTCCGCAGCTCCATCCCGTCCACGGTGAACGTCGAGCCAGTCAGCCCGAACTGCACGTGCTCCGCACGCAGGTCGGCGTCGTGGTCGATCGCGATCGTGACGGCATCGAACGCGCCTGCGAGCTCGCGCCCGTACGGATCGTCGACGTTGATCACCGCGGCGCCGGGCCCCGCCTCGAACAGCTGCCGCTTCGCCGCGAAGTACGCGTCCATGTCGTGGTGGAAGTCGAGGTGGTCCTGCGTGAGGTTGGTGAAGACCGCGACCGCCCAGTGGATGGCATCGGCGCGGTGCAGCTCGAGCGCGTGCGAGGAGACCTCCATCGCGCAGCATTCGTCACCGCCGTCGAGCATCTGCGCGAACGTCCGCTGCAGATCGATCGCCTCGGGCGTCGTGCGCTGCGTCGGCGCCTCCACGCCGGCGATCACCGACGTCACCGTGCCGAGGAGCCCGGTCCGCCGGCCCGCGGCCTCGAGCAGCGCGCGCACGATGAACGCCGACGTCGTCTTGCCATTGGTTCCGGTGATCCCCACGACCTTCAGCCGGGCCGTCGGGTCGCCGGCGAGCTTCGCCGCCGCAGGCGCCATCGCCGCGCGCACGTCGGGCACCACGACCTCCGGCACGCCGAGCCCCAGCGGGTGGTCGACCACGAGTGCGGCCGCGCCGCGCGCCACCGCGTCGGGAGCGAACTCGTGCCCGTCGCGGGTCATCCCGCGCACGCAGAAGAACGCCGTCCCGGGGCCACCGCGCGGTTGTCGTAGGCGAGCGCGGTGACGTCGGCGGACGGCGCGTCGGAGCCGAAGAGCTCGCGCAGATCCATGACGAAACCCTAGAACGGAGAACGACGGCCGGGGCCCGCCTCGCGCAGCATGTACGGCCGGACCACCGCTTCGCGGCGGTGCCCGGCATCCGGCTACGACGGCGGGATCCGCAGGTACTGCAGCGCGAACCCCATGATGTCGCCGAAGGCCGGCGCCGCCACCGTCCCGCCGTAGATCGCGCCCTGTGGCTCGTCGACCATGACCGCGACGAGCAGCTTCGGGTCGGCGGCCGGGGCGAAGCCCATGAACGACGCCACGTAGTGCGCCTTCGAGTACTCATGGGTCGTCGGGTCGATCTTGTTCGCAGTGCCGGTCTTGCCGGCCAGCTTGTAGCCCGGGATCGCCACCTCCGACGCGGTGCCGCCCGGGGCGAACACGCCCTCGAGCATGGTGCGCACCTGCGCGGCGGTGCGCGACGAGATGATGCGGTGTCCGGCCGACGCCGGCGCCGGGTCGCCGTTGATGGTGCGGACGATCCGCGGCGTGCGCAGGATCCCGCCGTTGGCGATCGCCGCGTAGGCGGATGCCATCTGCATCGGCGTCACCGAGAGGCCCTGGCCGATCGGCAGGTTGCCCATCGTCGAGCCCGAGTACTTCGCCAGCGGCAGGACGAGGCCGCGCTCCTCACCCGGCAGGTCGACGCCGGTCTGGCGCCCGAACCCGAAGCGGTGGATCCACTTGTCGAAGCGGTCCTTGCCCTCGCGCAGGCCGATCGTGATCGCGCCGACGTTCGAGGACTGCGCGAGGATCCCAGCCGTCGTGAGCGTCTCGGGCCCACGCGGATGCGACTCCCCGATCACGCGGTCGGCAACCTGGATCTGCGGGGCGAGATCGAACGAGGTCGTGGGGGTCACGATGCCGTCCTGGAGCGCACCGGCAACCGTGAAGGCCTTGAACGTCGAGCCGGGCTCGTAGGTGTAGCCCACCGCGCGGTCCTCGTTGGCGTAGTTCGGCGCCGCGGAGGGATCGTTGGCGTTGATCCGCGGCCAGTTGGCGACCGCCAGCAGCTCGCCGCTGTTGGGGTTCATCACGATCGCCGTCGCGCCCTTGGGCCGGTAGGTCTCGCCGACCCCCTGGAGGACCTGCTCGACCTTGTCCTGGATCTTCGCGTCGAGCGTCAGCTGGAGGCTCTGACCCGCCTGGGCGGGCTTGGGGTCGGTCACCGCCACGGGCTTGCCCAGCGCGTCGTTGACGGTGCGCCGCTGCCCGTCGCGCCCCCGCAGCCGGGTGTTCCACCCGTACTCCAGCCCGAACAGCCCGTTGCCCTCGGTGCCGACGCTGCCGAGCACCTGCGATGCAAGCCAGCCGTGCGGGTACACGCGGTGGTTGCCGGCATCGAACTGCAGGCCCGCGAGATCCAGCCGCTTCAGGCGATCGGACCTGGCGGCCGGAACCTGGCGCGCCAGGTAGACGAAGCCGGTGTCGCGGCGGGCGAGCTTCTTCACCAAGTCGTCCTCGGGCAGGCCGAGGATCGGGGCGATCCTCGCAGCCGTGCGCACCGGGTCCTTGACGAGGTAGGGCGTCGCGGAGATGTCGTCGGCGGGCTCGGACACCGCCAGCACGACGCCGTTGCGGTCCACGATCGACCCGCGCCGCGCGGGCACGACCGTGGTGCGGACCTGCTGCGTGACCGCGGCGGACGAAAGCTTGCTGCCCTTGAACACGCCGATCTGCACGGAGCGCAGGCCGGCGAGGGCGAGCAGGGTCAGGAAGCTGGCGAAGAGCAGGCCGATCCGGCGATCGACGAGCCCCGCGGTCACTGCGTCTGCCCTGTCGGCGCGGCCGGCGCGGTCGTGGTCGCGGGCGCGACTGCCGGGGACTGTCCCTGGAGTTGCGTTCGTGGTCGCCGGCGGCGTCGTCGTCGTGCCGGCCGCCTGCTGCTGCTGGGTCATCGCGGACTGCTGCGCCGCCGCGGCGTCCGCCTCCTGCTGTTGCTGCATGGCGAGCATCGCCTGCGCGCGCTGCTGGGCGCCTTGCGTGTCCGGGGCAGTGATCGCGCCCGCCGCGCGTGCGCCATTGCCGGGTCGGCCGGCCTGCAGGAAGCGCAGCTGTCCGTCGTCGGGCATCACCATGCCGCGCGCAGCCGCGATGTCCTGGATGCGCTGGCCGCTGTCCAGGCGCGACACGCTCGCGCGCAGCTCGGCGTTGGAGCGCTCGAGGTTCTGCGAGGTCAGCAGGTCGGCGCTGATCCCGGTGTTGAGCTTGAGCAGCGACACCTGCATGAAGACGAGCATCACGAGCGCGCCGGCGATGAGGCCGATCCACAGGCGCCCGCGGATCAGCCGGTCGAGCACGCGCGCGTCGGGCACGCGCAGCGCGATCCGCCCGAGCGCAGCAAACGAGTCGGTGGACTGCTTGCGGCGTGGCGGCGCGGTCCGCGGTCGCGTCGCGCCGGAGCGGCGCCGCGGAATCGCGGTGCCGCCGCGCAGGGTTGCGGCGCGCGTGGTCACTGGCTCACCTTGCGGGCGACCCGCATGCGCGCGCTCGCGGAGCGCGGGTTGTGGGCGATCTCGCCGGCGGTCGGCACGATGGAGCGGCGGCTGATCAGCTCGGCCTCCGGCTCGTGCCCACAGACGCAGATGGGCAGGTCGGGCGGGCAGACGCATCCCTGCGCTCGGGCCGCGAGGAACCGCTTCACGCGCCGATCTTCGAGCGAATGGAACGAAATTCCTGCAAATCGCCCATTTTGCTTGAGCACGTCCCACGCAAGCGGAAGCGCCTCGTCGATCTGCCCCAGCTCGTCGTTGACGACGATCCGCAGCGCCTGGAAGACGCGCTTGGCGGGATGGCCGCCGCCGAAGCGCGCCGGCACCGGCACGGCGCTGACGATCGCCTCGACGAGGTCGTTGCGTCGTCTCGAGCGGGCGGTTGCGGACGATCGAGCGCGCGATCTGCGTCGCGTAGCGCTCCTCGCCGAAGTCACGGAAGGCGCGCGCCAACTGCCGCGCCTCCCACGTGTTGACGACCTCGCGCGCGGTGAGCTCCTGGTCGGGATCCATGCGCATGTCCAGCGGCGCGTCGTAGGAGTAGGAGAACCCGCGCTCGCGCGTGTCGACCTGCATCGAGGACATGCCGAGGTCGAGATAGACCATGTCCGCGCGCACGCCCTCCTCGCGCAGGAGCTCGAGCCCCTCGGCGAACGACGCGCGGATGAAGCGGGTGTGGCACGCGACCTCGGCCGCCATCTCCTCGAAGCGCGCCTGCGCCTCGGGGTCGCGGTCGATGCCGATCAGCGTGCCGGAGGCGCCGATCCGCTCGGCGATCAGGCGCGCGTGGCCGCCGCCGCCGAAGGTGCAGTCCACGGCAATCTCGCCCGGAGCGGGATCCAGGAGGTCGACGAGCTCCCCGGCGAGCACCGGGATGTGGACGGTCATGTCAAGCAGGATGGCCAAGGGATGAGGTGATCGACAACACGTCGTCGTGGAGTTGGTCGTTGTAGTCCGCCCAGGCGGAGCGCTCCCAGAGCTGGAGGTGGTCGCCGGCGCCGATGACCGTGACCTCCTTCGCCAGCTGGGCGTGCTCCATCAGGAAGCTCGGGACCATCACGCGGCCGGCAGCGTCGAGCTCAGCGGGCATCGAGTTCGCCGAGAAGTAGGTCTGCAGCTTGCGCGGCCTCCGGCGACAGCGGGTGCATGCCCTCCAGCGCGGCCGCGCGGAACGCGTCGTAGTCCGCCGGCTTCCACAGGGCGACGCAGCGCTCGATGCCCTTCGCCAGCACCAGGCCCGCCCCGAAATCGGCACGGAACCGTGCCGGCACGGTGAGCCGGTTCTTCGCGTCGAGTGAGTACTCGGCTGTTCCGTCGAAGGCCATTGCTGGTGCTCATGGAAAGAAAGGCGGATCGAGGTGGAGGAGTGGGAGGAGCCCCTCCACCCCGATCCGATGGTGCGCACAGTAATCCCACTCTCCCCCACAAAGCAACCCCAATCGCACAAAAAATCCCACAGACGGCCCCTCCTCGCCCCTCCGGCCCCCAGAATCCCCTGTGTTCATCGGGGTTCTGCGGCCGATCCTCGGAATGTCAGACAAACGTCCATCTGCGGCAATCGCTCGTGCATCCGGCGCGATCCGCAACGCGTCCTGCAGGTCTGGGGCGTTCCGTCCGCCCGATGTGCGTCCGTCGTGGGGTGTCGTGGGGGGTCCGCGCGCCCTACGATCTGGCCCGTGACGATCACCTCCTTCTCCCCGCCCGCCGCCTTGCCGTCCTGGCCGCCGCCGCGCTCGCCATCCCGATCGCCGGCTGCGGCAGCAGCAGCGACAGCTCATCGAGCGGGGGCGCCAACGACCCCGCCAAGGCGATCCCGGCCTCCGCGCCGTTCTACCTGGAGGCGACCGTCCGCCCCACGGGCCAGCAGCGCACCGACCTCGAAGCGGCGCTGAGCAAGATCCTGCGCACCAACGACCCCGGCGCGAAGATCACCGAGCTGATCGACAAGTCGGGCAAGGAGAAGGGCAAGTCCTACGCCAAGGACATCGAGCCGTGGCTCGGCGACAAGGCCGCCGTCGCGATCACCGGCTTCGCCGCGGGCCAGCCGCAGTTCGCCGTCGTCATCAACTCGACCGATGACGCCAAGGCAAGCGACCTCATCAACACCGACAGCAGCTACAAGACCAAGCGCAGCTTCGAGGGCACCGACTATCGCTACGACCCGTCGGACAAGACGGCGCGCGGCGGTCGTCGAGCACTACCTCGTGATCGCCTCGGAGCCGTCGTTCAAGCAGGTCGCGCACCTGCTCGACAAGGGCGGCGCAGTCGCTGGGGTCCAACCAGGACCTCCAGGACGCGCGCTCGAAGGTCGGCGGGCGCCCCGGCTTCATGTTCGTGGACCTGCAGGGCCTCCTGCGCACGCGTCGCGGGCAGCGCCGGGTCGAGCCTCGGCCCCAGCGAGCTGTCGGCGATCAACAGCGTCTTCAAGCGCTACCGCGCATTCGGCGTGGGGATCGGCGCCGACGCCCAGGCGATCCGGCTCAGCGTCGCCACGCTGGGCGGCGGATCGCGCCGGCAACGGCCCGGGCACCTCGCTCCCGCTCGACAAGGCTCCGGGCGGGGCGTGGCTGGCGCTGACGCAGAAGGACGTCGGCAAGACGATCTCCGGTCTGCTCGATTCGCTCAAGGACCTCAACTCCGGCAGCGGCGGCGGCACGATCTCCGACGCGATCTCCCAGTTCGAGACGGCGACCGGCCTGAACGTCAAGGAGGACCTGCTGTCATGGATGGGCGACGCCGGCCTGTTCGTTGAGGGCGACTCGCTTCCCGCGCTGGGCGGCGCGTTGGTCATCCAGTCGACCGACCCGGCAAAGACGCGCGCGGCGATCACGAAGATCAAGGGCCTGCTGCGCCAGTTCAACCAGCGCGTCGGCGCAGCGCCGGCCGGCACGTCGGACGGCTTCTCGATCCCGCTGGGCGCCAACAGGAGCCTGCTGATCGGCCTGGCCGGCTCGCGCTTCGTCGTCGCCGTCGGCCAGAAGGCGCTGCGCGACGCGATCCACCCGGCATCGACGCTCGGGTCCTCCGCGACGTTCAAGAGCGCATCGGGCCTGCTGGGCGCCAGCGCGAAGCCGAGCTTCTACCTCGACTTCCAGACGGTGACGCGCTTCATCGCCCTCGCCGCCGGCAACGACGCGAGCTTCGCGAAGGCCAAGCCCTACCTCGACACGTTCACCGCGGTGATCGGCGGGGGCTCGGGCGACGGCAAGGCCGAGATCGCGGTCGGGCTGAAGTAGGTCAGCCGGTCAGCGCGCCGAGCAGCGCCGAGGCGATCAGCAGCATCGCGCCGGGCACCAGCAGCGCGGCGACGGCCAGCTGAACCTTCGGCGCCGCGCGCGCGGCGGCCTCGCGGGCGGCGCGGGCCCGGTCGGTGCGCGCCTGCGTGGCAAGCGCCGAGAGCGCGGGCCCGAGCGGTGCGCCGTGGCGATCCGCGCGGCGCATCGCGGCGACCACCGCGCGCACGCCGGGCAGCGGCGCACGGCGCGCCAGCGCCGCTGAGCGACGTCTCCCGCGGGACGCCGAGCGCGTGCTCGGCCGCCGCTCGGCCAAGCTCGCGGGCCAGAAGCCCGCGGTGATGACGAGCGACCTCCGCAGGCGCCCGGCTGGCCGGCAGCCCGGCCTCCACGGCGACGCGCAGCAGATCCAGCACATCCGGCAGCTCGGTCTCCATCACGCGCACGCGGGCGCGCGCGCGGCGACGCAGCCAGTAGTCCGGCGCCAGCCAGCCGGCAGCCGCGCCCATCGCGAGCGCCAGCAGCGCGAGCCTCCCCGGCAGCGCGACCGCGACCGGCAGCGCGACGAGCGGTGCCAGCACCGCACCGCCGCCCTTGATCGCGACGACGTCGGACGCCGTCAGCCCCAGCGGCGCACCGGCGGCGTCGACGCGCTCGCCCAGGTCGGCCGCGGGCCTCGGCGCGCCGAGGCGCCGACCGAGCGCCGCGAGCCAGCCAACGAGCGCACCTCGCCTGCGAGGCCTGCGCGCCGGAGCCGACGCGACATCGACGACCGCCCAGGCCGCGCACGCGCCGGAGGCGAGCGCGAGCAGCACCGCGACGCTCACGGGCGTCCCGCCCGGCTCACGATCGCTCGCACGACGAGCACGCCCGACAGCTCGCACACGAGCGCCGCCACGGCGAGCGCCGTGCTCGGACCGGTTGCGGTCAGCGTGCTGAGCGCTCCCGGGTCGGCGAGCTGCGCGAGCAGCGCCGCGCCGGCCGGCAGCGCCGCCACGATCCATGCGGTCATACGCGCCTGCGCGGTGGCCGCGCGCGCGTCGGCGTCGGAGCGGGCGCGCTCGTCGATCGCACCGGCGAGATCGCGCAGCAGCCGCGCGAGGTCGCCGCCGGACGTCCGCTGCAGCGCGATCGCGGCGACGATCGCATCCCACGACGGATCGCGCGCCCGCGTGCGCAGCGCATCCAGGACGGCGTCGGTGCGCTCGCCGAGCGCCAGCGCGCGCGCCGCCTCGCGCAGCTCCTCGCCGACCGCCCCGGGCAGCCCCGACGCGGCCTCCCCGATCGCGCCGCGCACGGAGTGCCCGCCCGCCAGCGCGTCGGCCAGCGCGCGAGCCGCGACGCCGGCGCCGGCTGCCAGCTCGCGCCGCCAGCGCCCGCGCCGCCAGGCGATCGCCTTGCCGACAGCCGCGGGGGCTGCCGCCGCGAGCACCAGCCCGGACACCGCGCCGAGGACGATCCAGCCCGCTGCCAGCAGCGATGCCGCCGCCACCACCGCGAGCCGGCGGCGCTCGGCGCTGGTCGGACCGCTGCGACCCGCCGCCACGAGCGGCGCGATAAGGCGGCGGGCGCCGAGCCTTCGACGACGAGCAGGAGCTCCCACGCGGCCGCAACCCCGCAGGCCGCCGCGGCGGCCGCCATGAGCGCCGCGCCGCTCAAGCTGCGTCGGCCAACCGCGCGGCCAGCCCATCGCTGAGCGCAGCACTGACTTCGTCCCACCCGCCCAGCCCCCGTCGCGTCGTGAACAGCTCGCGCGTGCCGGGGCCACCGGCGACGCGGACGACCTCCGCGACGGACACCACGCGACGCGAGCCGTCGGGCATGCGCGACTGGTGCACGACGAGATCGAGCGCCCCGGCGACCTGCTCGCGGATCGCAGCGTGCGGGAGCCCGACGTCGGCCATCAGCGCCAGCGTCTCGACCCGGCGCAGCGCCTCCTCGGGCGAGCCGGCATGGACGGTGCACAGCGAGCCGTCGTGGCCGGTGCTCATCGCGCTGAGCATGTCCAGCGCCTCGGCACCGCGGACCTCGCCGACCACGATCCGGTCGGGGCGCATCCGCAGCGCGTTGCGCACGAGCGCTCGGATCGTCACCTCGCCGCGCCCCTCCACGGATGCGGGCCGCCCCTCGAGGCGGATGACATGCGGCTGCGCGAGCCGCAGCTCGGCGACATCCTCGATCGTCACGATCCGCTCCTGTGCGCCGACGAACGCCGACAGCGCTCCGAGCGTCGTGGTCTTGCCCGACCCGGTGCCGCCGCTGACCAGGATGTTGCAGCGGGCGCGGACCGCGTTGCACAGCAGGTCGCGCAGCGGCGCGCTCCACGTCCCGAGCTCCACGAGCTCGTCGGGGCCGATCGCGCGGCGCCGGAACCGCCGGATCGTCAGCGAGGCTCCGTCGAGTGCGAGCGGCGGGATGACGACGTTGACCCGCGAGCCGTCGGGCAGCCTCGCATCGCAGAGCGGCTCGGCCTCGTCGACGCGGCGGCCGAGCGGCGCGAGGATCCGCTCGATCGCGTGCAGCAGCTCGCCGTCGTCGGCGAACGCCACGTCCGTCGGCTCCAGCCGCCCGGCGCGTTCGACCCAGACCGGCCGCGTCCCGCAGACCATGACCTCGTCCACAGCGGGATCGGCCAGCAGCGGCTCCAGCGGCCCGAGGCCGAACGAGCGCTGCGTGACGCGCCGCACGAGCTCCTCACGCGTGCCTGCATCAAGGATGCCGGCGCGCCGGTCCACCAGCTCGCGGATGCGCCCCTCGGCGTCGGGCTGCTCCTGATTGTCCTCGCCCGCGCGCGCGACCAGTTCGTCACGCAACACCCCCGCGAGGACGTCGAGATCGTCTTTTGTGGCCATGCCGGCACTAGGCCGGCATGGCGCGCGACTCGCCCCCTACGGGGCGGTCGTGTTGACCAGGGGGCCCTGCGGGCCGCCCTTGCCGTTCCAGAACGTCTCCCCGGAGAGCGGCGGCGTCGGGTTGGACCACGTCAGCGGCACGACCGAGTTGACCCAGTCCGGCGTCGAGAACGGCGGGTAGACCGAGCCGGGGTCGAGCGGGATGTAGCGGCTGCAGGTGAGGGCGTACGGATCGGGCAAGCAGGGATTGAACGGGTTGACGTAGAGCCCGGTGCCCTCGCGTGCGAGCTGCATCTCGGTGTAGTTGTCGTAGCCGTCGACGTCCTGGTCGTCAGCGCCGTCGAGCACGCCATCGCCGTCGGAATCGGGGTCGGTCGGGACCGGATCCGCGAAGCTGCGCCAGAAGTAGGGCTTCTCCTCCTTGTAGGGGCCCTTCTTCCACCAGTCCTGCGTGCCCGTGTAGCTGTACTCGACGACGTTCGACAGGCCGTCGCTGTCCGCGTCGCGCTCGTCGTCGGTGAGATTGCCGTCGTGATCGAGGTCGATCGCCTGCAGGCTGGTATTGCCGGCCGTGGGCACCGCGCCCCCGGTGTTCTGGGTACCGTCGCTGTAGGCGGCGATCGTGCCGTCGGAGTTGAACGGGCTACCGGCGTACTGGAAGAGCTGGAACTCCTGCCATGCGAGCAGGCCGTCGCCGTCGAAGTCGCTGTTGACGTCCGTCGGGTCGAGCGGGTTGGGCCACGGCTTCTTGCCCGGGTAGGGGTACGCGCGCGAGTTCAGGTCGATCGCGGACTCGTACTCCCAGCCATCGCTCAGGCCATCCGTGTCGGTGTCGACGCGGCACGGATCGAGGCCGACGCTCTTCTCGAGGCCATTGCTCAGCGAGTCCTTGTCCTCGTCGCCTGCGGGCGTCGCGTCGGCCTTGCCGAGGCACTGCTCGTATGCCGACGGCGGCGTGGTGCCGGGCGCCGCGATGCCGGAGCCGGCCGGGCCGACCATCGGCGACAGCTTGCGCGACGTGAACTTCTGGCCGAAGCGCTTGGCGATGATGCGGATCGCGAACAGGCTCGGGATCGGCACGTTGTTCTCGATCTTCATGTACGCCTGCAGCTTGAGCGGCACGTGCAGCGTGATGGCGGTCGACGTCGCCGTCTCCGCCTTGATGAAGATCGCGCGCTGCCCGAAGCGCTTGAACACCACCGTGTTCTTGTTCTTGCCGGAGCGGAAGCCCCTGCCCTTGATCGTCAACAGGTCGCCGACGCCGACCTGCATCGGCGTCACCTTTGTGATGACGGGGTACCTCGGCGTCTTCGCGACGGCGGTCCCGGCGGGAAGTGCCAGGACGGCGGCCGCGGAGACGGCGAGCGTGGTGATGGTCCGGACGCGCGAGAAAGACATGCCTAGGCCCGCATATCGGCGTCTGGACGAATTGCTTGAGGGGGTTCGTTGCAGGCTGGACAGGATCGGACGGGCGTCAGAGGCCCGATCCGATGCGCAGGCCCTGCGCACCGCGCCCGCGGTCGGATGCCGCCCGCGGCAGGACGCGGATCTCGCGGGCGAAGCTCTGGGCCGCCGCCAGATAGACCGCCTGGCGAACCGTCACGCGAAGCGACACCGCGACCTTGCGCGCCCCGGAGTTGCTGTCGGCGTCGGCCGGCGCCGCCGCCAGGACCTCGACGTCCTCGAGCGCGAGGCTCGTCGAACCCGTCTCACCGTCGCGGCCCGCGCGCGTCACGAGCACGTCGACGCGGACGCCGGGCCGGACCAGCTTCGCGGGACCGGCCGCGACCAGGTCTGCGACACGCTCCCCCGCGCGCAGCGACGCGCCGCCGGCTGCGTCGCCGTCGACGAGCAGCGCCGGCAACAGGTCGGTGCCGTGCACGACGGCCGCCGTGGTCCGCAGGCCGGCTGCCTGTGCGGGATCCGCGAACGCGGCGGCGGGCGCGTAGCGCGCCGGGACGTGACGGACCGCGAGGTCCGACGTGCGCACGACCCGGCCTGCGGCGATGTCCGCACGGGCGACCACGACCGGGACGGCCGGCCCGAGCCTGCGATCCAGCGCCGCCTCGCGCCCCGCGACGTCCGAGGCGGCCAGGGCGCCGAGCAGCAACGCGAGGCCGGCGAGCGCGAAGGCGCGGCGGCGTCGGCTCACGACGCCGCAGGCAGGTCGATCACGAGCCGCGCGCCGCGGGCCGACGGAGCCGAGCGCAGGGCTCCACCCGAGCGGCGGGCGATCTCCGCGACGATCGCGAGCCCGCGACCACGACCGCCGCGCGGCTGACTGAGCGCCCGGATCGGCGCGGCGAGGCCGGGCCCGTCGTCGCGCACCTCGATGCGCACGCGGCCATCGTCGACGCGCGCGCCGAGCCGCACCGTCCCGGCGCCGTGCTCCAGCGCGTTGGCGATCAGGTTCCCGGCCGCCTGCGAGAGGCGGCGCCCGTCGGCCCGCACGACGACGTCCGGGACCGGATGGGACAGCACCAGCTCGCATCCGTGCGCCCACGCGACGTCGCGCCAGGATGCGGCCTGCGCCTCGAGCAGCGTCGCGACCGGGATCGCTTCGACGCGATCGCGCGCACGGCCGCCCGCCGGCGCCAGCGAGAGGTCGGTCAGGGCGAGCTCGGCACGGCGCAGTTGCAGGTCGACCGCAGCGATCCGGCGCGGCGGCGCCTCGCTGCGACGGCCCGCGGCATACAGCGCGAGCCCCGCCGCCGTCAGCGGGCCGCGCAGCTCGTGGCACGCGCGTGCGACGAGCTCACCCCGGCGACGCGCGCGGCGATCGAGCCGCGCCGCGAGGACCAGGAGGGCCGTCGCGACCAGCCAGCCGGCGACCGTCATGGCGTCACCCCGTCGACCAACCGGTAGCCGACGCCCCAGACGTTCATCACGAACCGGTCGCCGTGCACGCCGAGCTTCTTGCGCAGGCGGCAGGCGTGCGAGTCGAGCGTGCGCGTGGTGCCCAGCGAGCGAAAGCCCCAGACGCCGCGCAGCAGCTCCTCCTTGGTGAAGACCCGCGTCGGCTCGGACGCCAGCGTCCGCAGCAGCGCGAACTCCTTGGCCGAGAGCTCGATCCGCGTCTCGCGCATCGTGACCTCGCGCGAGGCCGGGTCGATCGTGAGGTCTCCGACGCGCATGCGCCCCGATCGCGGGCGCTGGCCCGCGCGGCGCAGCAGCGCGCCGACCCGGCCGCGCAGCTCCGGATAGGAGAACGGCTTGCAGACGTAGTCGTCCGCGCCGCGCTCGAATCCGCGGATGCGGTCCAGCTCGCCGTCGCGACCGCTCAGCAGCAGGAGCGGGGTGCGCGGGTCCACGCGCGATGCCAGGCCGTCGGCGTCGCGCACGCGGCGCACGAGCTCGAGCCCCGAGCCGTCGGGCAGCCCGACGTCGATGAGCGCCAGGTCGGGGAACTTCGTCTCCATGAGACGGATCCCGTCCTTCGCGCAGTCGGCGACGAGAAGCTCGAAGCCGTCCGCGGTGAGGTTGTCTGCAAGGAACGTCCTCGTCGCGTCGTCGTCCTCGACGACGAGGATGGTTGCGGTGTCGTCGTAGTGCATGCCACCACTAGGGCGCCATGCAGAACATTGAGCCCTACCGCGTGGACTTCGTAGGACGGATGAGCACTTCGTTGATGTCGACGTGCTGGGGCCGCGTGAGGGCATGCGTGATCACGTCGGCGATGTCGGACGCCTGGAGCGGGTCGATCTGCTCGCGCATCTTCTCCATCGCCTGCATGACGATGGGATTGCCCTCGTTGTGGCCCTGGAGCTCGGTCTCGACGTAGCCCGGCTCGATGATCGTGACGCGGATGTTCGCGTGCAGGACCTCCTGACGCAGGCCCTCGGAGAACCCGCCCACGCCCCACTTGGTCATGTTGTAGACCGCGCTCCCCAGCGACGCCATGCGCCCGGCGACCGACGAGAGGTTGACGATGTGGCCCGCGCCCTCCTCGCGCATGATCGGGATCGCGGCGTGCGTGCAGTACAGGAGGCCGAGGCAGTTGACGTCGATCATCTGGCGCCACTGGTCCGTGTCGGCCCCCTCGACGGGGCCGAGCAGCATCACGCCGGCGTTGTTCACGAGGCCGTGCAAGCCGCCCAGCTGCTCGCGCGCTCCCTCGATGAAGGCCCGCGCGCTGGCCTCGTCGGCGACGTCGGTCTCGATCGCGACGGCCTGGCCGCCGTCGGCCTGGATCCGGGCGGCCAGCTCCTCGATCCGGTCGGCGCGGCGGGCCGCGAGCGCCACCTTCGCACCGGCCTGCGCGCAGGCGAGCGCGGTCGCCTCACCGATGCCCGACGACGCTCCGGTGATGGCCACGACCTTGTCCTTGATCATGCCCACGACCCTATCCGTGCAAGTCCCATTTCATGCCGTCCGGCGGAGGAGGTTTCGCCCTTAGGATGGCGACGGCCTGCCAATGGAGACCACCCGCCGCGGAAACTACGACTCCGGGGACGACTTCGTCCTGGAATACGGAGAGCTTCGATTCACGTTCAACGAGCGTGATTTCGGCGAGCGCTGCGAGCAGGCGGCCCTGAAGCTCGGCTTCGTCGGGGGCAGGCTGGACGACCCGGAGCTCGAGGACCTGGTGAACCTCGCCGTCAACGGCGAGATCCAGGACCCGGCGAGCGCGCTTGGCGAGCACGTCAACGACTGCTGGCCCGAGCTGGTCGGGCCCAGCGACCGCTCGCTGGTCCACTGGCTGCGGCGGCTCGTGTTCCGCTCGGCCTGGCTGGACCAGCGCGTGAAGGAGGGTGAGCTCGACGTGCGCTTCGACGCCGACGAGCACACCTTCGCCTACATCCAGCCCGACCGTGACGGTGAGCCGGTCGAGCTGGCGCCCGAGCCCTCCTGGGGCCGGGTCGCCTACAAGCGCTAGGCGCCCAGCGCGTCCGCGCGCGCCTTGGCGATCGCCTCGGCGCCCTTGTCGCCGACGAGCAGCTCGGGCTTGAGCGAGCCGCTGGCGACGACGTCGAGCGCCGGGAAGCGGTTCGTCGAGGCCAGCGCGCGATCGAGCGCGACGACGGTGGTCTCCCCTCCGACCGGCTGGGAGGACGTGGCGATCATCGTCAGCGAGCCACCGTCGACGATCGCGCGGGCCGCGGCCAGCGCACGGCGGGCTGCGGGCGCCGGGACGCCGTCGAGCGAGTCGATCAGGACCACCGCGTGGCCGCCGCGCGCGGCGATCCGCTTGGCGGTGTCGACGCAGCGCTCGATCGTCTGAGCCTGCGCGTCCGAGGACGACGCGAGGCCGGCGACAGCGCTGGGCGCCGGCGAGTCGTCGGCCTTCCAGGCGGCGACCTCCTCGGGCCGCGCGCCGGCGAGCACGACGCTCACGTCGAGTCCGTCGGTTCCGGCGAGGGCGCCGGCGATGCGGCGCAGCGCCTCGCTCTTGCCCGAGCGGCTCGGGCCGGTGATCGTCACGCGGCTGCCGCGGCCGATCGGCGTCAGGAACTCGATCGCCTTGAGCGTGGGATCGTCCCCGCCCAGCGCGAAGCGCTCGGTCGGGAACGCGCACGGCAGGTCGTCGAAGTGCGTGCCCTCGGCGACCTCGTCAGCCGACTGGCCGTTGATCGTGTCGACGCGGACCAGCGACGGGTAGCGCTCCGAGCGGCGCGGCCGGCGGATCGGGCCCGAGACGCGATCGCCGGCGACGAGCTCGCAGCGGCGGATCTGCGCAGCGGAGATGTACACGTCGTCATCGGAGGTCTCCGGCGCGTTGACGCGCACGAAGCCGGAGCCGTTGCCCAGCAGCTCGACGACACCTTCGACGGTGTCGGCGGTGCGGTCCGGAGCCTTCGCCCGTTCGGGCTCGCGCTCGGGCTCCTCGGCCTGCGCGGTGTCCGTGTCGCTGTCCGAGTCGGTGTCGGTGTCGGCGTCGCGCGTCCGGCGCGAACGCGTGCGCCTGGGCTTGGGCTTCTCCTCGGCCGCAGGCTTCTCCTCGGCGGCGGGCGCTTCGTCCTCGCCACCGTGCACGTCGAGGATGCGGTCGACGAGGTCGGCCTTGCGCAGGCGGCGGAAGCCGTCGAGCTCGAGCTCGGAGGCCAGCTCATGGAGGTCGGCGAGCGGCGAGGCCTCGAGCGAGGAACGGGTGAGGACGGGCATGAAGCTCTCCTTGGGAGGTCGGTTGGCAGCCCGGCCGCGTTGCTGTCAGCGGCCGGCGACTGTCACGGACGGTAGCGAATCCACTTGAGTCGCTCGTCCTCGGCGTCGAACGCCGGCATCGTGCGGTCGCCGCGCAGCACGGCGCGCACGGCCAGGAAGTCGGCGGCGTCGCGGACGTCGTGCACGCGCGCGATCGCTGCGCCCGCGTCGACGGCCTCGGCAAGCGCCGCCAGCGTCCCGGCGAGGCGTTCCTGCGGCGGGCGGCCGGTGATCGCGCCGACGAAGTACTTGCGCGAGATCGCCGCGAGGATCGGCCGGCCGAGCGCCCGCAGCGCCGCCAGGTCCGCCATCACCTCCACCGACTCGGCAGGGCTCTTGGCGAAGTCGGGCCCCGGGTCCACGATCAGCTGGTCCTCGCCGACGCCGTGGTCGCGCGCGAGCCCGCAGCGCTCGTCGAGGAAGCGCACGACGTCGCCGCGGACGTCACCCGCGTAGTCGGGGAACCCCATCTGCTTGGGCGCGGCGCGCGTGTGCATGACGACGAGTGCCGCGCCGCTCGACGCGCAGAGCTCCGCGATGCGCGGGTCGGCGAGGCCGCTCGTGTCGTTGATGACGTGGGCGCCGGCGTCAAGCGCGCGCTCGGCGACGCCGGCCTTCCACGTGTCGACGGAGACCGTCACGCCCTCGGCGGCGAGCGCACGGACGAGCGGAACCACGCGGTCGGCCTCGACCTCGTCGACGCTGGCATCGGTGTAGGTGACGCCGCTCTCGCCCCCGACGTCGACCATGGCGGCGCCGTCGGCGACGAGCGCCAGCGCATGCGCGACCTGCTTGTCGATCGTGTCGAGCCGCACGGCGTCGGAGAACGAGTCCGGATTGGCGTTGACGATGCCCATGAGCAGCGGTTCGCCGCCCACGAGCTCGATCGTGGTGTCGCGCAGCCGCAGCCTCATGGTCAGCGGCGGCGGCGCGTCGTCGTGGTGGCCGCCGCGGCAAACGTGGACGGCCGCCGGATGCAGCTCGGATCGCTGGGGTGCGTGCGGCAGCAGACCGGATCGCCCCGGCAGCCCGTCGGGATGGTGGACGGCGGCGTGGTCGTCGTCGTGGTCGTCGGTGGCGGGGTCGTGCTCGTCGTGGGCGGAGGGGGTGCAGGGGTCGTGTCGGTACCGGTCAGCGGCGGGCGCCCATGGCCGGTCGACCCCGTGTTGCCGGCGCCGCCACCGCCGGTCACGCCGGACGTGCGGTGGGTGGGCTTGGCCGGCGTGGTCGCCGACGCCTCGGTCGTCGTAGCGTCGGTCGCGGTCGTGGTCGTCGTCGCCGCGGGCGACGTGGCGGCGTGGTGAGCGCGGTGCTTGGCGTGGTGGTGGCCGGGCTTCGCGGCGGTCGTCGCCGCGGTCGTGGTCGATTCGGTCGAGGCCGCCGGCGGCGCCGTCGTGGTCTTGGCGCGCGCCTTCTGCGGCTCGTCTGACCCGATGACGAGCGTCACGAACAGGGTCGTCAGGAGAGCGATGCCGAGCAGCGCGGCCGCGGCGCGGCGGATCCGCCGGCGGCGCGGCGAGGCCGCTCCGGGCCCGGCGCCGCCGTGCCCCGCGCCTGTGTCGTCATCTCCCCCGCCGTCGCCGGTGGCGCCGCCGTCGCGATCCGGCACGTTGCTCCAGTCGGCGCCGACCAGCTCGGCCGCCTTGGCGATCGTGTCGCGCCGCAGCCAGGCGAACACGACGACCGGCGCCCACACGCGGTAGCTGACGCCGGCTTCCTCGATCGCCTCCACGCTGACCTTGCAGGTGTCGCAGCCGGCGAGGTGCTCGGCCAGCCAGGCACGGTCGGCCTCGTCGGGCAGCTGTCCGTCCTGGCGCATCGAGATCAGCGGCAGCGCGCGCTCGCAGTCGGGCGAGGAGATCGCGACCGATGCCAGCGCGCTGCCGCGCAGCTCGTCGCGCAGGTTGATCCGGGCGCGCGAGATCAGCTGGGCGACCGAGTTGCGGTTCATGTCCATGATCCCGGCGATCTCGTCGTAGGACAGCTCCTCGAGCTCGCGCAGCGCGAGCACCTCGCGCTGGCGCTCGGGCAGCCGCTCGTTCGCCGAGCGGACCTGTTCCTGCAGCGTTCCGAGCATCGCCGCGCGCTCGGGGTCGGTGAACAGGTCCCCCCTCTCGTCGCCGCTCATCGGGCGACCGCTGGCGTCGCCGATGTCCTCGACCGGCTCGGCGCGCTTGCGCCGCCCGATGATGTCGTAGGACGCGTTGCGCGCCGCCGTGAAGAGGTATGCGCCAAAGTTGAGCTCGCGGTCCGGCGGGAGCTTTGGGAGCCGCTGCAGGACCTTGAGGAACGCGTCCTGGGTGGCATCGGCGGCGTCCTGCTCATTGCCGACGAGCCGCGCGCAGAACGTGAAGATGCGGCTCTCGTAGGCGTCGTAGAGCGTCGCGAATGCCGCCCCGTCGCCAGCCGCGGCGGCGCGGGCGAGGCGTACCTCGTCAGCGGGAGCGCCCGACATGCGTGCGATGGTACGCGCATCGGGTCATCGTTTCTTGACGCGGATCGTCCGCGCCGAAAGACGCCGTGCGCCCGCCTGATCCGTGGCCCTGACCACCAGCTTGAACGCCCCCGACCGCCGGTAGCGGTGGGTCACCCGGGCGCCCGGCCGGCTGCTGCTGCCGTCGCCGAACGACGTCACGATCGACTTCAGCCCCGAGCGCTTGTCGCGCGCCGCCGACAACACGGTCACGGTGTTGCCGGAGCGAACGATCCTGACCGTCAGCGACGGCGGGGTGTCGTCGACGTTCAGCACGGTGGACTTCGTCGTCGACGTCTGGCCGCGCTGGTCGGTGGCGACGATCTGCCAGCGGTGCCTGCCGTCGCGCACACGCACGGGCGGGATGAACCGCGTGTCGGTCGTGGTGCCGACCGGCTTGCCGTCGATGAGCACCGTGTAGGTGATCGGGCCCCAGATCTCGGAGGCGGCGGCCCACTTCAGCGGCCGGAACTTGAGCGAACGGTACGTGGTCCCGACGTAGCCGAAGAACTTGCCGGGCACGCGGTCGAACTCGGCGGCGACGAGCCGCCGGTCCGCCCCGGTGCCCTGCACGAACGCCGTGACGGAGTCCCCGAGCCGATCGGCCGCCGCATCCATGCCGGCCCCGGGATCGACGGGGCCGAGCACGGGATTCGAGATGACCGTGTCCGGTTCGGGAGCCGGATAGCCGCGCCGCGTCTGGTCGATGATCCAGTGGCGGGCATGGACGACGGGTGCGTCGGCTGCCGTGGGAGCCTGCACCCAGCTCACCGTGGCTGCGCCGTTCTCGCCGATCGTCGGCACCGGCGCGGGGCTGAGTGCATTCGCCGGCGTGTCGAGGCGGACCGGAGGCCCGAACGCGTCGAGATGCAGCATGTCCGCCACGACGCCGTTGTCCGGCGTGGCAACCGCCGTCGTGCCCTCGCCGCGCTCGCTGAGGTCGATCCGCGGCACCGAGCCCGACTGCCCGGCGTCGATGACGACGGGCGGGTCGAAGGTCGAGCCGAGCAGGCGACGCGCGAGCACGCGTTGGTGGTCGTCGAAGGTCTGGCGGAACACCACCCAGGCGAACGAGGAATCGTCCTCGCTGTCGACGTCCGGGCTATCGGCGGACCCGCCGGCGTGACCCTCCACCTGGTCGACGTTGAGCACCTGGGGAACCTGCGACGCCTTCGTCCCGAAGAGCTTGCGGGCGATGACGCGGTTGCCCTCCTCGAACGTGCTCAGCGCCACCCCGTCGGCGCTGACCGCCACGTCGGAGTTCGCGGACACGTCCGCGGGCGTGATGTCCAGCGACTGCTCGAGCGGCGCCCACTCGGTCGCGTCGCGCGCCAGGCGGGCGGCGAGGACATCGCCCGCCGACGTGTACGTCACATAGGCCACGCCGTTGATCGAGACGTCCAGGGCGGGGTCCGTCGCGGACGCCGCAATCGCCACGGGCGCGCTCCAGCCCGTCGCACCCGGCACGCGCGAGGTGCCGTACAGCTGTCCGCCGGAGATGAACGCCACGACGACGCGGCCGCTGTCGGCCACGCCCATGACCGGCTGCGACGAGGCGGTCGCGATCCCAGGGTCGATGCGCTCCGGGGGCTGCCAGGCGCCGCCCGACATCCGCACGGCGAAGACGTGGTCCACCCCGCCGTCACGCTTGACATAGACCACCGCGCCGCCGCCGTCGCGCGTGAAGTCGACCTCCCCCACGCTGACGATGTCTGCGCTCGGACCATCGATCGCGTCGGCAGGGAAGTACGCGCCGCTGGCCGGGGCGGCCGGCAGGGCGATCAGGAGCAGGGTGAGGAGGTGTCGAATACGCATGGACCGAGGTTGCAACAGGGCCTCGCCGACAAAGTTACGGACCCGCGGCGTCGATGCCTTCCGCGCGGGCCTCGGCGAGCCAGGCTTCCACCTCGGCGTCGACGCGGCGATCGTCCCAGCCCAGGTCCGGCGCCATCGCCTGGGCGACGCGCCGGGCGGCGGCGTCGTCGCGCGTGAGCGCGCCCGCCGCGAGCAACCCCAGCCGCGTGCGGCGGAGGAGCGCGTCACCGACGTTTCGCGCCTGCTCGGAGCGCGCGGCGTGGACGACCTCGGCGAGCAGGTCGGGCGGGCCGTCGGCGACGATCGGCTGTGCGAGCTCGCCCCGCTCCGCCGCGACCGCGAGCACGTCGTTGGCCTGATGCCCGTAGCGGCCGGCGAGCATCGCGTAGGCGTCGTCGCGCACGCCCTCGACCCGCGGAAGCGCGTCGGGCTCGACCGCCTCCCCGAGCGGGATCTCGTGCGTGCGGCAGGGCGCGTCGCGAGCCTCCCGTTCGACGATCGCGTCGACGGTCATCTTCGCCATTCGCCGCCAGGTGGTCAGCTTGCCGCCGGTGATCGTGACCATCCCGCTGGAGGTCTCGTAGAGCTCCGCCTTGCGCGAGATGTCGACCGACTTCTTGGGGTCGCCGGTCGAGATGAGCGGCCGCACACCCGCGTAGGCGCCGGTCAGGTCCGAGGCCTGCAGCGAGGCGCCGAAGAACCTGTTCGTCGCCTCCAGCAGGTACTCGACGTCCTCCTCGGCGGGCCGGATGTGGTCGAGATCGTCGGTGTCGTAGTCGTTGTCGGTCGTGCCGATCAGCGTCGATCCGAGCCACGGCAAGGCGAAGATCGAGCGCCCGCCGCCGGCCGGGACGATCGCGCCGCCGATCAGCGGGAGGTCCTCGTGGCGCAGCGTGATGTGCGTGCCGCGGCTCGGGCGGATGCGCGGCACCTCGGCCTCGTCGTGCAGCTCGCCGGGGCGCAGGCGGTCGGCCCATACGCCGGTCGCGTTGACGACCGTGTCGGCGCGTACGACGAACTCGCCGCCGCCGAGGCTGTCGCGGACGCGGACCCCGCAGGCGCGGCCGTTCTCCTCCACCAGGTCGGTCACCTCGCAGCCGTTGGCGCAGACCGCGCCGAAGCGCTCCGCCTCGGCCAGCACGGTCATGACCAGGCGTGCGTCGTCGGTCTGGCAGTCGTAGAAGAGGTAGCCGGACGTCGGCTCGCGACCGGCGAGCGCGGGCAGCAGCTCGACCACCTCGTCGCCGGGGATGATGCGGTGGCGATCAGGGCTCCACGACGTCGATTCGCCGCCGTTGTCGCGGCCGCGGCGGCGGCGGATCTTGTCGACGGACATGACGTCGTAGAGGTTCAGCCCGACGCCGATCAGCCGATCCAGCCGGGCCCCTTCGAAGGCGGGTACGACGAGCGGCAGCGGCTTGACGAGGTGCGGAGCGAGCGCGACGAGCAGCTGACGCTCGAGCAGCGCTTCGCGTACGAGCCCGAGGTCGAAGTTCTGCAGGTAGCGCAGACCGCCGTGGACCAGCTTCGACGACCGGCTGGAGGTGCCCGAGGCGAAATCCGCCTTCTCCACAAGCGCCACGCTGTAGCCGCGCGTCGCAGCGTCGAAGGCGACACCGGCACCGGTGATCCCGCCGCCGACGACGACGATGTCGAAGCTGTCGCGATCCAGGGCGGCGAGGGCGTCAGCGCGAGCGATCATCGGCGGCGGAGTCTGTCAGAGCCACGTCCGACACAAACCTGGCTACTCAAGTTTGGGGATGGGGCGGCCGATAGTCCCTCCATGCGTGCCCCCTTGCTTGCCGCCGTGGCAGCCGCCCTGGCCATCCCGGCCGCGGCGAGCGCCCAGCTCGGCCTTCCGCTCCCACCACCGCCGGACCCGACCCAGACGATCACGGATACGACCGGCCAGGTCACCGACCCCCTCCCTGACCCCGTCAGTGGCGTTATCGACAGCGTGACCGGGACCGTCGGCGGCGTCGTGGACACGGTGAACACGACGACCGGGGGCGCGACGGGCGGCATCACGGACACGATCGGCCAGACCGTCGACGACGTGCTCGGCGGCAGCCTGCCCCAGCTCCCGACCGGGACGATCGACGACCTCCTCGGCGCCGCCGGCCTCGCGGGCCTCAACGGGGCCAACGGCGCCAACGGCCAGCCGGGCGTCACGGTCCTGCCGAACGGGACCGTCGTGGTCGACTCACGCGGCTCCGCTCACGAAGGTGACCGTGCTCAACCGCAACCGGACGGTCGGGCGCAACGGCAAGCTGGGCCTGCAGATCTCCAGCGACGAGCCGAGCGTCGTCGCACTCGTGGGAACCGTGCGCCCGGGCCGGGCGTGGAAGCTGCACGGCCGGGCCAAGAGGCTCCACTCGCGCAGGGCGATCAAGATCCCGAAGGTCGTGCTGGCCTACCGCAAGGCCGGCGCGCTACGGCTGACGATCCAGTTCTCCAGCGCGGCTCAGCGCAACATCCGCCACAGCTACAACTCGAGCGTCAAGCTGACGCTGGTCGCGGTCGACGTGGCCCGCAACCAGGTCACGCGCAAGCTCAACCGCGTCGTCAAGCACTGAGGTCGCGCGCGAGGCGCGCGGCCAGCGCCATGATCGTGATCTGGGGGTTCACCCCCAGCGACGAGGGCACGACGCTGCCGTCCGCCACGTAGAGCCCGCCCACGCCGTGGACCTGCAGGCGCGGGTCGACGACCGACGCCGCCGGATCCGCCCCGGCCCGCGCCGTGCCCAGCGGGTGAAACGCCATCGCACCGACCTGCCGCGGGCGCACGCGGGCGCGGCGCAGCGGCTCGACGTCGCCGTCACGCAGCGTCGGCACGCCCTCGAGCGGCACGATCACCTCGCGAGCGCCCGCCGCGAAGAAGATCCGCGCCAGCAGCTCGAAGCCGCGCCGGAAGCGCTCGGCATCGTCGGGGTGCAGGTCGTAGCGGACGACCATGCGGCCCGCGAGCGACCGGACGCTGCCGCGGGCGGTGTCGGAGACCATGACGCCGAACGAGCCCGTTCGCCGCGCCGCGAGCATCAGCTCGCGATGCTCGGCGCCCGTCCGCGGGGTGCTCATCGCGCCCTGGTCGGGCGGCCCCGCGATCCCCTCGAGCATGATCCCGTCGCCGGCGAGCTCGTCGACGTAGACGCTCTGCGGGACGCCCGCCCATGGGTCGATGATCTCGTCGTAGACGGCGCGCGCCGCGCTGGCGGGATGGATGGACAGGTTGCGGCCGAGGTGCCCGGACGCTGTCCCCAAGCCGTTGCGGCGCAGCAGCAGCGGGGTGAGCAGCGCACCGGCGGCGACGATCACGAGGTCGGAGCGAACGCGCACGCTCCCGCCGCCGTCGGTGCCGGCGAGCACCTCGCGCACGCGGCCGCCTTCGACGACGATCCGCCGCGCGCGCGTGTTCGTGAACGTCGTCGCTCCGGCCTGCTGCGCGCGCGGGACCCAGACCTGGCCGGCGTGCTGCTTGGCGCCGGTCGGGCAGCCGAACGCGCAGACACCGGAGCCGATGCAGCCACGCGCGTTGCGCTGCAGGTATCCGGCGCTGACGCCGAGCAGGTCGGCGCCAGCCTTGACGAGGTTCGCGTTGCGCCCGGCCAGCTCCGGTGGAACCTCCCGGACGCCGATCGCCTCCTCGACCAGCTCGAACTCGGCGGCGAGGTCCAGGTCCAGCCCGTGGTCGGCGCGCCAGCGGTCCAGCACGCGCTGCGGCGTGCGGAAGCAGGTGCCCGAGTTGACGAGCGTCGTGCCGCCGATGCCCCGGCCGAGCGGCAGCACGATCGGCGGATCGCCGACCGTCGCGATCTGGCCGCCGTCGCGGTACAGGCGGGCCATCATGTCGCGCGGGCGCGCGGTCATGCTCGCGGGCTCGTGCAGGGAGCCCTCCTCGAGGATGGCGACGCGCATGCCGGCCTCGGCGAGCAGCGCCGCCACGGGCGCGCCGCCCGCGCCGGTGCCGATCACGCAGGCATCGGCGGTCACGGAGCGCTCGCCGGCGATCCGCGCGCCGGATTCGACGGTGGCGCTCACCCGCGCACCTCGGCTGCGCGGGCGACGATCGCGTCGGCGTCGTACCCGAGGAGCCGCATGACCCGAGCGTCGCCGTAGTAGTGCAGATGCGCGAGCGACCGGATCGCCTTGAGCAGCGGTGCCAGCGCCCCGCGGTCGAGCTTCGCGAGCGCCCGCTCGCGGTCGGCGGGCGAAAGGCGCCGCAGGCGTGCCCCGAACCCGAGCGCCAGCGGCGCGAGCTCGAGCGCGAGCAGCGCGGCTCGCAGCGCGAACGCGTTGAGCGCAGGGCCGGCTTCGAGAGAGTGGGCGAACGCCGGCGCCGCGTCGGTCTCGTGGACCGGCGGCAACGGCGCGAGCGGTGCGACCACCGTGTCGGTGACGCAGGCGAAGATGCTCAGCTCACGGCCGGTCATCCGCCCACCTGCTCGGCCTGCCGGATGGCGAGCTCGAAGGCGGCGGCGCGCGCGCGTCCGCCGTCGCCCCGGTCGATCGCGCGCGCGATTCGCGCATAGATCGGGGCCAGTTCGGCGGGCCGCGCCGTGACCGGGACGGCGTCGAGGTGCGCGAAGTACAGCTCCCGGATCGCGTTGAGGATCAGCTCGAAGACGAGGTTGCCGGCGGCCTGGGCGACCTCGGTGAAGAACGCGAAGTCCACGCGCGCCGCCTCGTGCGGGTCGTCCGTGGCGGCGAAGCGCGCCGCGAGCTCGTGGAGGAGCTGAGCCTGCGCGCCACTGCGGCGCTCGGCGGCCAGGCCGGCCAGCTCGCGCAGCATCAGCGCGCGGGCCTCGAGGATCGCGGCGAGGACGCCCGCGTCGAGCGAGCCGCCGCGGAACAGCAGATGCGTCAGCACGTCCAGGCCGCCGTGCTCGCGCCAATCACGCACGCGCATCGCCGAGCCGTGACGCACGTCGACGAGCCCCATCTGCTCCAGGCGCTTGAGCGCCTCGCGCACCGAGCTCATCGTCACGCCGAGGTCGGCCGCCAGCGCGCGCTGGGTCGGCAGCTTCTCGCCTGGCGCGTAGCGCCCGCTCAGCAGTGCCTCGAGCAGCGTCACGAAGACCCGATCCGACACCAAAGTGTTCGGAACACTCACGGGCGAGACGATAGCAGTAGGTTCCGGCGCCGCGTGGCATCACTGCTGGTCACCGGTTTCCCCGGCTTCATCGGAACGCGGCTCGTGGCGCGGCTGCTCGCGGACGCCCCCGAGGCGCGCGTGGTCGCGCTCGTCGAGCCGCGAATGGCCGAGCGCGCGCGTGAGGTGGCGGCGACGCTGCCGGGCGGCGAGCGGGTGACCGTGCAGCCGGGCGACATCGCCGACCCGCTGCTCGGCGTCGACGATGCGACCTACGAGCGACTGGCCGCGGACACCACGGAGATCCACCACCTGGCGGCGATCTACGACCTCGCGGTGCCGAATGGCATCGCGGAGCGCGTGAACGTGGCGGGGACGCAGCACGTGCTCGATCTCGCCCGCCGCGCCGACCGGCTCGAGCGCCATCACTACGTGTCCACGGCGTACACCGCCGGCTGGCGCTCGGGTCGCATCTACGAGAGCGAGCTCGCGGCCGGCCAGACGTTCAAGAACCACTACGAGTCGACGAAGTTCGCCGCGGAGGTGCTCGTGCGCAACACGCTCGACGAGGTGCCCACGACGATCTACCGCCCCGCGATCGTGGTCGGCGACTCGCGCACGGGCGAGACGCAGAAGTTCGACGGCCCGTACTACCTGCTGCGCGCGATCTCGCGCCTGCGCGGGCGACCGCTGCCGCAGATCGGCCGCGGCGACGCGCCGTTCAACGTCGTCCCGGTCGACTTCGTCGTGGACGCGATCGCCGCGGCGCGCGGCGACAGGGATGTCGTCGGCCGCACCCTGCACCTGGTCGACCCCGACCCCATGTCCTCCGCCCAGCTGATGCGGCTGCTCGCACGCGAGTACGCAGGGCGCGAACCGAGCTACCGGATCCCGCCGGGGCTGGTCGAGCAGTCGCTGCGCTTCAAGCCGGTGCGGTCGCTGCTCGGGGGCACGCCTCGGCAGTCGATCGTCTACCTCAACCACCCGGTGTCGTTCGACACGACCAACGCGGACGCGTTGCGGCGCCGGGCGGGGCTGGAGGCACCGGTGTTCGGCGACTACGCCGCGAACATCGTGCGGTTCTTCAGAGCCAACGAGCGGGCGATCTAGCGGCTCAGCGGGCCCTGAGCCCGTCGAGCGCGAACTCGACGAGGCGCCGCCAGCGCTCGGGCTCGGGCATCGCGTCGATCGCGGCGCCGAGACCGCACATCAGCGCCGGCATGTCGTCGACGGTGAAGTCCTCGCGCAGCGTGCCCTGCGCATGGGCGCGGTCGATCAGCCGGCCGCCGGCTGCGTGCAGCTCGGCCTTCACGTCGGCCGCGTAGGCCACCGCCTCGTCGCCGGCCGCCTGCCAGGTGCGCCGGAAACCGGCGTCCTCGGCGGCCCGCTCGCAGCTGGCGCGCACCATGCCCGCGAACGCCTCCCACGCGTCCTCGCGGTCTTCGAGCGACCGCGCGATCGCCGTGCACTCCAGCGCGCACATCCGCACGAGCTCGCCCATCAGCGCGTCCTTGTTGGGGAAGTGGCGGTAGACCGTCCCGACCCCCACGCCGGCCTTGTGCGCGACGTCGTCGATCTGGGCTGCCTCGCCCTGCTCGGCCACGATCACGCGAGCGGCGTTGACGATCTTCTCGCGGTTGCGGCGCGCATCGGCGCGCAGCGGGCGCTCGGTGGTGATGGTCGTGTCAGCGCTCGTTGCCATGTGGAGAATCGTCCTTGACAAGCGGAACCGGAGTTCCGTATCTTGTTCGTGTCAACCGGAACCGTAGCTCACTTTCCGCTTTCAGTCCAGGAGTCCTGCACATGGCCATCGCCGACACTCAACGCTCAAAATGGCTCGCCCTCGCGCTGCTGGCCACCGCCCAGTTCGTCGTCGTCCTCGATGCCTCGATCGTGAACGTCGCACTGCCCTCGATCGGCAGCGACCTGAACTTCTCCCAGGACAACCTGTCCTGGGTCGTCAACGCCTACACGCTCTTCTTCGGGGGCTTCCTGCTGCTCGGCGGCCGCCTCGCCGACCGCCTCGGCCGGCGCCGGATGTTCATCGCCGGCATGGTCCTGTTCGCGCTCGCGTCACTGGCCGGCGGTCTGGCGCAGAGCGAGCTGTGGCTGATCATCGCGCGCTCCGTGCAGGGGCTCGGCGCGGCGCTGGTCTCCCCCGCCGCGCTGTCGATCGTCACGACGACGTTCACCGAGGGCGCCGAGCGCAACAGGGCGCTTGGCGTCTGGGGTGCGGTCGCAGGCTCGGGCGGCGCCGCCGGCGTGCTGCTCGGCGGCGTGCTGACCAAGTACGCGGGCTGGGAGTGGGTGCTGTTCGTCAACACCCCGATCGGGCTCGCCGCCGCGTTCATCGCGCCGCGCCTGCTGCGCGAGAGCCGCGATCACTCCTCCAAGACGTTCGACGTCGCCGGCGCCGTGTCGGTCACGGCCGGGCTTGCGCTGCTCGTCTACACGCTCGTGAACGCCAACCAGGCCGGGT
The DNA here is from genome assembly GCA_963794105.1 of uncultured Actinomycetes bacterium. GTDB lineage: Bacteria > Actinomycetota > Thermoleophilia > Solirubrobacterales > Solirubrobacteraceae > AC-49. The sequence continues at coordinate 32,694 of CAWCEB010000207.1, forward strand.
GGACCTCGGCTGAGACGATCGCGCTGGGTGACCCTCGCTGTGGCGCTGCTCGCAGCCTTCGTCGTGATCGAGCGCCGCAGTGCCGAGCCGCTGGTGCCCTTCTCGATCTTCCGGCTGCAGACCCTGCGGGGCTCGAACATCGTGTCGCTGCTGATCGGCATGTCGCTGTTCTCGATGTTCTTCTTCATCTCGCTGTACCTGCAGCAGATCCTCCACTACGACGCGCTCAAGGCCGGCTTCGCGTACCTGCCGCTCGCACTGACGATCATCGTGAGCGCGGGGGTCGCGTCGCAGATGGTCACGCGGATCGGCTTCAAGCCGACGCTGATCACCGGCATGCTGTTCGTCACGGCCGGGCTGATCTGGTTCTCGCAGGTCAGCGCCGTGGGCGGCAGCTACGTCGGCGACGTGCTGTTCCCGTCGCTGCTCGCGGCCGTCGGACTCGGGCTGAGCTTCGTCTCGGTCACGATCGGCGCGGTCACCGGGACGCGTGAGCAGGACGCCGGGCTTGCGTCGGGCCTGATCAACACGAGCCAGCAGGTCGGCGGCGCGCTCGGCCTCGCGATCCTCGCGGCGGTCGCCAACTCGGCCACCGACAACTCCACTGCCGCCAGTCACATCGTCGCGCTGAACGACGGCTTCCGCATCGCGTTCCTCGTCGGCGCGGGCTTCGCGCTGGTCGGCGCGATCCTCGCCTCCGTGCTGATCGACAGCCGCGACTCGCGCGAGGCGGTCGAGGCCGCTGCGCGTGGCGAAGCGCCGGCTGCGATCGCGGCTTAACGTCTCACACCGCGCCCGGGGCTAGCCTTCCCCGGGTGCGGGAGACGCTCGAGCGCATCGTCGACGAGGAACTGCGGCCGCGGCTTCGCGGCGTCATCCACGCGTACGCGTTCTGGGTCGCGCTCGGCGCCGGAGCCGTGCTCATCGCCGTCGCCCACGGCGCACGGGCGCGCACCGGCGCGAGCGTCTACGCCCTCGGGCTGTGCGCGCTGTTCGCCGGCAGCGCCGCGTACCACCGCTGGCGCTGGGATCCGCGCTGGCGGCCGCTGCTGCGGCGGATCGACCACAGCACGATCTTCATCTTCATCGCGGCGAGCTACACCCCGGTCGCGCTGCTGGTCCTGAAGGGCAGCCTCGCGACCGCGGTGCTGATCGCGGTCTGGGCGGGCGCCATCGCCGGCATCGTCTTCAGCCTCGCGTGGATCACGGCGCCGCGCGTGCTCGTGGCGGCGACGTACCTCGCGCTCGGCTGGGTGGCGGTGATCGTGATGCCGCAGCTGATCGACCATGCCGGGGTGGCGCCGACCGTGCTGATCGCGGTCGGCGGGCTGCTGTACAGCCTCGGGGCGACGGTCTACGCGCTCCGGCGCCCCGACCCGTGGCCCGCCACCTTCGGCTTCCACGAGATCTTCCACACCCTCGTCACGACCGCGGCAGTGGTCCACTTCGTCGCCATCGCCGGCTGGGTCGTGCCGCTGAGTACCTAGACTGCTTCGGTCTCGTAGGTCAGGCGGCGCGACGGGTGGGTCGCGGCCAGGCGGGTGCGCGCGCCCTCCAGGAGCGACGTGGCCGGCGCCGTCGTGGTCAGCGCGTCCAGGAACGCGTCGCCGTCGATCCGGTAGCAGCGCGTGGGCGCTTCGGCGGTGACCGTCGCCGTGCGCGGAATGCGCTCGAGCAGGCCGATCTCGCCGAAGTACGTGTCGGCGCCCATGGTGCGCAGGCGCTGTTCGGCGCCCGTCTCGCCGCGCGCCGTCACGCCGACCGAGCCCTCCAGGATCACGTACAGCGCGTCGGCGGCCTCGCCCTCCCGCACGATCGCCTGACCCGTCGCGAACTCGACCGGCGTGCACGCCGCCGCGAGTCGCTCGAGCACGGACTGCGGGGCAGCGGCGAAGATGCCCAGGCGCTCGAGCACCCGGATCCGCGGCGCGAGCTCGGCCAGATGCGCCGCGGAGGCGCGGTCGAGGCCGACCAGCGCGGGATAGCCGGCGAGCGCGAGCGCAGCCGGCACGAACGCCATGATGAGGAGCGCGGCGTCGAGGCCGAGGTTGTGGACGATCGGCGGCGTGACCAGCGTTCCCAGGGAGATCGCGCCCAGGAAGAACGCGAAGAACACGCCGAAGACCCGCGCGAGCGCGTCGCCCGGCACGGCGCGCTGCAGCGCCGTCACCGCCAGGACGTCGACGATCAGCGTGGCCCCGCCCCTCACGATCTGCAGTGCGAAGGCCACGGTCGGTGAATCGATCACCGTCAGCAGCGCGGTCGGCAGGCAGTACAGGACGGCGCCGGCGGTAATGGCGAGCGCCAGCTTGCGCGACGACGCAAGGCGGTTCACGAAGACCGCGGCGAGCACACCACCCACGCCGAGTCCCGTCAGCAGGTACCCGAAGCCTTCCGAGCCTGTTCCGAGCCGATCCTGCGACACGCCGACGAAGAGCACGGTGTCGGTGCCGTACACGAAGCTCACCAGCCCGCAGAACGCGACGGGCACGCGCGCGGCTGGGTTCGCGACGATCGCGCGCACGCCGACCAGCATCTGCTCCAGGGCGCCCGCCTGGCCCCCCTCCGTCACGTCGACGGGCCGGCTGCGGACGCGCATCCGCGCGACGATGATCGCGGACGCGGCGAAGCTCGCGGCGTTGATGGCAAACACCGATGCGGGCGAGCCGGCCGCCAGCAGGCCGGCCCCGATCGCCGGGCCGGTGATGACGGTGAGGTTCTCGATCGTGCCGTTGAGGGCGTTCGCCGCGGCGAGCTCATCCTCGTCGGCGACCTGCGGGATCATCGCGGCGACAGCCGGGTTGTACGGAAGGTTCGCGATCGAGGTGAGCGATGCGAGAACGACGATGACCCCAGGAGGCCCGTCCGCGAACGCCGCCGCGGCCAGGCCGCCCTGCAACAGCGCACACGCCAGGTCCGAGGACACCATCACGCGGACGCGCTCGAAGCGCTCGGCCACGACGCCGGCGTAGGCACCCAGCAGCAGCGACGGCACGAATCGCGCAAGGCCCGCGGCGCCGACCCAGCCCAGCGAATGGGTGTGCTCGAAGACGTAGGCGAGCAGCGCGACGTTGTAGGCCCAGTTGCCTGTCGCGGAAATCGTCAGCCCGGCGAAGAGCAGGCGCAGGTCGCGCCGCCGGAGCGCGGAACGGTAAGCGCTCACGAAGCGGACACCCTGGACACGGCGGTGATCCTAGACCGCCGCCAGGCGTTCAACCACGACAGCCTCCGCCGCGCGCGCGCTCCGGGCGTGCGCCCCGATGCCGTCGAGGAAGTCCTCGCGCTCCAGCGCCAGCGCGCGCACCGGTGTCACTGCCCGGACGGTGGCCGTTCGCGGGCCGCCGCGCAGGAGCGCGATCTCGCCGAAGTGCTCCCCCACGCCCTCCTCGCGGCGCAGCTCCCCGTCGACGTAGACCTCCACCGTGCCGTCCTCGATCACGTAGAAGCCGATCGCCTCGTCGCCCTGCACGATGATGTCCGTCCCGGCGGCGAAGTCGCCGTGCTGCGCCCGCAGCGCCAGGTTCTCGATCATCGCCACGGGCAGTGGCGCGAACAGCGCCAGACCACGGAGCAGCCCGAACGACTCCTCGCTCACCTCGGCCCCCGCCTCGAACTCGCTCAGCCGTGCCCGCAGTGCAACGGCGAGCACCGGAAGCACGATGCCGGTCAGGACAATCGCCCAACGCACGCCGAGCGGATCGACCAGCAGCGCGCCGGCAAGGCCGCCGAGCGCCGTGGCGGCGACGTACGTCGTCTCCTCGACGCCGTAGACGCGGCCGAGCACATCACCGGCCGCGAGCCGCTGCGTCAGCGTGAGGCTGGCGATCTCGCTCAGCGCGTACCCCACCCCGACGACGAGCATGAACGCGATCGCGGGAGCCGTCCCGACCACCACGCCCATCAGTGCGAACGGCAGCCCGGCGAGGACGCAGCCGGCGAACAGCCCCCATGCGAGCCGGCCCCGCCCGAGCATCGCGGTCGCGACGGCTGCGCCCGCGATCCCGCCGATGCCCCAGCAGGCGTTGAGCCAGCCCGCGCCCGACTGGCCGATGTCCAGCAGATCGAGCGCGGCGATCACGATCAGCACGTCCATCATGCTCTGCACGAACGCGTCGGCGGTGAACACGCCGACGAGCAGGCGCAGCTCCGGGTGCAGCCGCACCGTCCTGAAGCCGAGCAGCAGCTCGGCCTTCGCATGGGTCTCGAGCGCCGGCGGCGGATGGTCGCGCGGAAGCCCCTGGGCCAGCACCGCCGCCAGCAGGAACGCCACCGCCAGCGCGCCGAACGCGACCTCCAGGCTCGCGACGGCCACCAGCACGCCGACGAGCAGCGAGCCCCCGACGAACGCCAGGCTGTCGATCGTGCTCCAGCAGACGTTGGCCGCACCGAGCTCGAGCGGGCTGCGCGCGAGCTGCGGGATCAGCGCCGCCTGCGCGGGCTTGTGTGCCGTGCCCGCGATGTTCGTCAGCGCGGCGAGCGCCAGGACGACCGCGAACGGAGCATCCGCCGCGACGCAGAGCGCTGCGCCACCCGCGAGCAGCGCGCGGGCGAGGCCACCGGCAACCAGCATGGCCCGTCGCGAGTGGCGGTCGGCGAGCATCGAGCCATAGGGCGCCGCCAGCGCCGAGGGAGCCATGCGCACGAGCACCGCGAGACCGACCGCGCTCGCCCCGCCCTGCGCGTACGCATAGAGCGACAGCACGATCATGAGCGCCCACGTCCCGAGCGCGGACGCGGCAAAGGCCCCCAGCAGCCGGGCCAGGTCGCGATTTGCGAGCGCGCTGCGCAGTGCCGCCATCGGCGGCGAGCCTACGCCTCGGCGGGAGCCAGGCGCTCGAGTACGACGACCTCCGCCGCGTGCGTGCTGCGCGCGTGGGAACCGATGCCCTCGAGGAAATCGTCGCGCGTCAGCGCCACCACCGACACCGGGCTCGCGGCCCGCACCGTCGCGGTCCGCGGGCCACCGCGCAGCAGCGCGATCTCGCCGAAGTACTCGCCCGCGCTCTCCGTGCGGCGCAGGACGCCGTCGACGAACACCTCGACCGTGCCCTGCTCGATCGCGTAGAACGCCTCGGCCTCGTCGTCCTGGGTGATGATGTCGGTGCCCGCGGAGAAGCGCCCGACCTGCGAACGGACCGCCAGCGTCTCGACGGTGGCGACCGGCAACGTGGCGAAGAGCGGCAGGCTGCGCAGCAACCCGAACGACTGCTCGCGCACCTTCTCGCCCGCTTCGAACGCCCCCAGCGGCGCGCGCAACACGACGCGCCAGCACCGGCAGGGCCAACCCGGTCAGCACGATCGCCCAGCGCGCGCCGAGCGGAGCGACGAGCAGCGCGCCCGCAAGGCCACCGAGCGCCATCGCGCCGACGTACAGCGTCTCCTCGACGCCATACACGCGGCCGAGCACGTCGCCGGCCGCGAGCCGCTGGGTGAGCGTCAGGGTCGCGATCTCGCACAGGGCGAAGCCGACGCCGAGCACGAGCATCAGGACGACCGCCGCCGACGCGGTCACGGTGACGCCGATCAGGGCGAACGGCAGCCCGGCAAGGACGCAGCCCGCGAACAGCCCCCACGCGAGGCGGCCGCGCCCCAACAGCGCGGTCGCGACGGCTGCGCCGGCGATGCCCCCCGCTCCCCAGCACGCGTTGAGCAGGCTGGCCCCGGACTGTCCGATGTCGAGCAGATCGAGCGCCGCAACGACGATCAGGACGTCCATCATGCTCTGCACGAACGCGCCGGCCGTGAACACGCCGACCAGGAGGCGCAGCTCCGGGTGCAGCGACACCAACCGGAATCCCTGCATCAGCTCCGTGACGACTCGCGGCTGCGCACCGAGAGGCGGCGGAGGGGCATCGGGGGGCAGCGCGCGCGCCAGGAGCGCCGTCGCCAGGAACGCCAGGCCCAGAGCGCCGAACGTGACCTCGAGGCCCGCCACGGCGACGAGCGCCCCGACCAGCAGCGCCCCTCCGAGGAACGCGATGCTGTCGATCGTGCTCCAGCACACGTTGGCCGCCGCGAGCTCCAGCGGCGTCCGCGCGAGCTGCGGGATCAGCGCGGCCTGCGCGGGTTTGTGTGCGACGCCGGCGATGTTCGTCACCGCCGCGAGGACCAGCACGGCCGCGAACGGAGCACCCGTCGCGACGGCCATCGCGACCGCCGCGGCGAACACCGTGCGAATCACGCCGCCGGCGACAAGGACGCTCCGGCGCGAGTGGCGGTCGGCGAGCAGCGCGCCATAGGGGGCCACGAGCGCTGAAGGCGCCATTCGGGCGAGCACCGCCACGCCGACGGCGCTCGCCCCGCCGTGCGCATACGCGTACAGCGAGAGCGCGATCATCGTCGCCCAGGTGCCGAGAGCCGACGCCGCGAACGCCCCGAGTAGGCGGGCCAGATCGCGGTTCGCCAGCGCACTGCGCAGGGCCGCCATCCGGGGCGAGCCTATGCGATGGCGATCAGAGCTGCTTGAGCTCCTCGGTGATCTCACTCACCGAGGCCTTGGCGTCGCCGAACAGCATCGCGGTCTTCTCGTTGTAGAAGAGCGGGTTGTCGATGCCGGCGAAGCCGGAGTTCATCGACCGCTTGAGCACGATCACGGACGCGGACTCGTCCACGTTGAGGATCGGCATCCCGTAGATCGGGCTGTCGGCCTTGTTGCGCGCGTCGGGGTTCGTCACGTCGTTGGCGCCGATCACGAGCGAGACGTCGGTGCGGGCGAAGTCGCCGTTGGCGTCGTCCATCTCGCTCAGCTGCTCGTAGGGCACGTCGGCCTCGGCGAGCAGCACGTTCATGTGGCCGGGCATGCGGCCCGCGACCGGGTGGATCGCGAACGCGACCTCGACGCCCTTGGACTCCAGCAGCTTGGTCATCTCGCGCACGGCGTGCTGGGCCTGGGCGACCGCCATGCCGTAGCCCGGCACGATCACCACGCGGTTGGCGTAGCTCATCTGGATCGCGGCGTCGGCAGCGCTGGTCGAGCGCACGGTCTTCTCGACGCCGTCATCGCCGGTGCCGCCGGTCGTGATGACGCCGCCGAAGCCGCCGCGCACGATCGCGGGGATCGAGCGGTTCATCGCCTCGGCCATCAGGTTCGTCAGGATCGTGCCCGACGCGCCGACGATCATGCCCGCGACGATCAGCGCGGTGTTGTTCAGCGCGATGCCGGTGGCCGCGGCGCTCAGGCCGGTGAACGCGTTCAGCAGGCGAGATCACGACCGGCATGTCGGCGCCGCCGATCGGCAGCACGACCGCGTTGCCGAGCAGCGCGGCGAGCACCAGCAGCCCGATCATCAGGATCTCGCCATGCGAGCCGCCGGCGATCGCGACGCCGCACGCCGACGGCGCCCCCGAGCAGCGCGATGTTCACGAACTGCTGCGCGGGCCCAAGCGAGATCGGCCGGCCCGGGATGATCTCCTGCAACTTGCCAAACGCGATGTTCGAGCCCCAGAACGAGACGCTGCCGACGATCGCCGCGAACAGGCTGAAGATCGTGATGTAGGTCGCGACACCGTCATAGCCGCCGCTCTCGCGAAACTCCGCCCACGCGATCAGCGCAACCGCCCCGCCGCCCACGCCGTTGAACAGCGCGACCATCTGCGGCATCTGCGTCATCTTCACGTTCCTGGCCGCCGGGACGCCCACGGCCGTGCCGATCACGACCCCAACGGCGATCAGCCCCCAGTTGGAGCCCAGCTCGGGCAACAGCAGCGTCGCGATCAACGCGATGCCCATGCCGACTGCAGCGATCAGGTTGCCGCGCACCGCCGTGCGCGGGCCCGTCAGCCCGCTCAGCCCGTAGATGAACAGGCTGAAGGCGACGATGTAGAGGACCGCGATGAAATCGGGGTCCTGCAGGAACGTGGCGACGATCACTCGCCGCCCTCCAGCTCGGGACGTTCCTTCTTGCGGGAGGGCGGGCCCTTGAACATCCCCAGCATCCGGTCGGTCACCAGGAACCCGCCGACAACGTTGATCGTGCCGAAGGCGACCGCGATCACCAGCAGCAACTTGGTGAACCAGCCGCTGACGCCCGAGCCGAGCACGATGATCGCGCCCAGCACCACGATCCCGTGAATCGCGTTCGTTCCCGACATCAGCGGCGTATGCAGCGTGTTCGGGACCTTGGAGATCACGGCGTAGCCGACAAAGCCCGCCAGCACCAGGATCGCGAGATTGGTGACGAGCACTAGGAGGTCTCCTTCGTGATGCAGGCGCCGGCGATGATCTCGTCGTCGAAGTTCAGGTTCGCCGCGCCGTCCTCGCCGGCGATCAGCTCGAGCAGCGACTGGACGTTGCGGGCGTACAGCGCGCTGGCGTGCTCGGGCATCGTGGCCGGCAGGTTCAGCGGCGAGACGATCGTGACGTCGTGGGCGACGATGACCTCGCCGGGCTTCGTCAGCTCGCAGTTGCCGCCCGCCTCGCCCGCGAGGTCGACGATCACGCTGCCGGGCTTCATGCCCTCGACCGCCTCGGCCGTGACGAGCGTCGGCGCCGTGCGCCCCGGGACCAGCGCCGTGGTGATGACGACGTCAAACGTCTTGATCGCGTCGGTCAGCGCCTGCTGCTGCTGGGCCTTCTCCGCGTCGGTCAGCTCGCGCGCGTAGCCGCCCTCGCCCGCGGCCTCGATACCGAGGTCGAGCCACTTGGCGCCCAGCGACTGCACCTGTTCGGCGACCTCGGGGCGCACGTCGTAGCCGGTCGTCTGCGCGCCCAGGCGCCTGGCGGTGGCCAGCGCCTGCAGACCGGCGACGCCGGCGCCCAGCACCAGCACCTTCGCCGGCGGGATCGTCCCCGCCGCGGTCATCAGCATCGGGTAGAAGCGCGTCGAGTGCTCGGCGCCCAGCAGCGCCGCCTTGTAGCCGCCGACGTTCGCCTGCGAGCTCAACGCGTCCATCGACTGCGCCCGGCTGATGCGCGGGATCGACTCCATCGCCAGCGCCTGGACGCCCGCCGCCCTCAGCGTGTCCTTGAGCTCGGGGCGCGTCAGCGGCGCCAGGAACCCGATCAGGATCTGCCCGCTCTTGAGCTTGGAGACCTCGTCCTCGGACGGCACAGCGACACGGACGACGATGTCAGCCCCGTAGGGATCGCCGATCGTGGCGCCCGCATCCGTGTACAGCGCGTCGGGCAGCAGCGCCTGCTCGCCCGCGCCGGCCTCGACCACCACCTGGTGGCCGCCACCGGTCAGTTTCCGCACGACCTCGGGCACGAGCGCAACACGCCGCTCGTCCGCCGCGGTCTCCTTGGGGACGCCGATCCTCATAGCGAGGCGGGGCAAGCTATCCGATCAGGCGTTCGCATCGTCGTGACGTTGGACACGGAGGCGCTCAACGGCAGCGCGAAGGATGCCGGTGGACCCGTGCGACCGGTGGGATTCGGCCAGACAGCGCGACCACCGACTCCGTCGAGGCGATCACCCGGCTGCCCGCGTCGTCGGCCGTGAATTGGAATGCGCCGTCGCGGCGCTGCAGCCCGCGCAGGACGCGGGCGGCGCGGCGATCCGCCCGGCCCATCGCGCGCTCGGCCTCGATCGCCAGCGCGGTCGAGTTCGCCTCGTTGCGATCGTGGCGGCCCAGCGCGAAGCCGCCCGAGCGGGTGCGCTGACGCGCCATCCAGGACAGGCCGGCGCGCAGGCCGCGATCGCGGCGCGAGACGCCGGCGGCCCGCAGCGCGAGGATCGCGATGGCCGTCGAGGACACGTCGTCGACCGGGCCGCCGCTGCGGCGCAGCAGGACGTTCCAGCCGCCGGCGCCGCGCGCCGCGCGCAGGAACCCGATCGCCGCGGTGGGCACGCGCTCGCGCAGCGCGCGCAGCGCCAGCAGCGCGAGCGCGTCGTCGAACGCGTTGCGCCCGTAGCGCCCGCGCGTGTAATCGCGGCCCATGGCGATCCGAAGGTCGACGCCGCCCGCGCAGCGCGCGCTGCCGCTGTTGGCGGCAGCGAGCCCGAGGATCACCTTTGCCGCCTGGCCCGCGCCGCTGACGTACGAGCGCGCACCGCGCCGCAGTGCGGCCGCGCGGGCGCGCGCGCCCGCGGCCGACAGGCTGCCGGAGGCGCGCAGCGCGACGAGGGTGTCGGCCGCGAAGCCGTCGCCGCCGGCATGGACGTGGGCGGCCAGCCAGCGCGCTCCCGCACGCGCGCTCGAGCGGTTCGAGGCGGATGCGGGGAGCGAGCCGAGCGCCAGCATCGCGATGAGCAGGGGCAGCACGCGTTTCACGGTCGGGTGGCCTCCAACGAGATCCAGGTGATGTTCAAGCGCGCGCGGAAGCGCTCCAGCGCGCGCACGAGCGCCGGCCCGAAGGCCAGGCAGAAGGCGACGTTCCCCACGGCGTGGGCGACGTTGAACGGCAGCGAGGTGCTGCTGATCGCGAGGTACTGCTCCAGCGTGCGCTCGCCGGAGAAGGTGGTGAACGTCGAGAGGTCCATGATCGCGCCGAACAGCAGGCCCATCGCGCCGCAGAACAGCGCCAGCGGGACGCGCCCCACCCGCCGTCCGGTCGCGGCGCCGAGTGCGGCGCCGAGCAGCCCCGACAGGCCCCAGGCCGCCATCTGCCACGGCGTCCACGGGCCCTGACCGAAGACGACGTTGGAGGCCAGCGCACCGGTGGCGCCGACGGCGAACCCGGGCGCGCCGCCAAGCACGTACCCCGTGAGGACCACGATGTCCGTCGTCGGCTTGACGTTGGGCACCGGTGCAAAGGCGATCCGCCCGAGCGCCGCCAGGCCCGCCATCGTGGCGACCATCGCGGCGAGCCGAGCGGTCGGCTTGGCGCGCTCGTACCAGGCGTAGCCGGCGGCCAGCGAGATGAACAGGAGCGCGAAGGTGGCACCCGCCCACGTCACGGCGCGACCCCCGTGACGAGTCGCCCGCGCAACAGCTCCGCGCCCTCCTCGGGTGTCAGCGCGCCGCCGAGCCCGCCGAGCACGCGCGCCGTCTCGGTGGCGAAGTACCAACCGCCGGCGAGGACCTCGCGCGCGGGCCCGTCGGCGATGACGCGTCCGTCGGCGAGCAGGACCACGCGCTCGGCCACGGCAACGGCGAACTCCGGGTCGTGCGTGGCGACGACGACGGCCGCGTCGAGCCCGTGCAGGCGATCGGCCAGGTCGCCCTTCGCGGCGCGGTCCATGCCGCGGGTCGGCTCGTCCAGGCACAGGCACGCCGGCGGCTGCGCCCCGTCCATCACGATCGCGAGCGCCAGGCGCTGGCGCTGGCCGCCAGAGAGATCGCGCGGGTGGCGATCGACCACGTCGGTCAGACCCACGACCTCGAGTGCGGCCGCGCTCGCCTCGTCGCCGACGCGCTCGTGGACGAGGTAGTCCCCCGGCGATTGGAGCAGGAGCCCGACGCGCCCCCCCGCGCGCACGCGCCCGCGTGTAGGAGTGAGCAGGCCCGCGGCGTGGCGCAGCAGCGTCGACTTGCCGGCGCCGTTGCGGCCCATCAGCGCCACGCGCTCACCCGGCTCGACGACGAGGTCGACGCCACGCAGGATCGAGCGGCCGCCACGCAGCTCGTGCCAGGCGTTCTCGAACGCGAGCGCCGCGTCGCGTCGCTGCGCGCGCCCGGGCCGCTTGGGCGCCGGGGCCGCCGGCGGGACCGCGACCGCCTCGTCGTCGATGAGCCCATGGCCGCGCAGCGTTGCGCGCGCATCGCGCACCGATGCAGGCGGCGGGCGCAGGCCCGCACGGGCGAACAGCCGCGCGACGGGCGTCTGCAACGCCGGCGCTCGTTCTGCCGCCCACGCGAGGGCGTCGGACGGCGCGGCATCGCACACGATGGCGCCGTCGTCGAGGATCACGACGCGATCGGCGTGGGCGAGGCAGCGCTCGAGCCGGTGCTCGGCGAGCACGACCGCCGTCCCCCACTCCTCGTTCAGCCGCCGCAACAGCCACACGAGCTCGTCGCCCGCGACGGGATCCAGCTGCGAGGTCGGCTCGTCGAGCAGCACGACCCGCGGCCGGCCCGCGAGCGCAGCGCCGAGCGCGACGCGCTGCAGCTCACCGCCGGAGAGCTCGGGCGTCGGCCGGTCAAGCAGCGCCTCGACGCCGAGCGCCAGCGCGACCTCCTCCACCCCCCGCGCCACCGCGCCGGCCGGCCAGCCGCGGTTCTCGAGCGGGAACGCCAGCTCGGCGCGCACGGTCGCCATCACGGATTGCGTCTCGGGGTCCTGGAAGAGCGTGCCGGCGACTGCGGCGAGATCGCCCGGGCCGTGCTCACGCGTGTCCATCCCGCCGACGACCGCGCGGCCGGCAAACGTGCCGCCGTGGAAGTGCGGGACGAGGCCCGACGCGGCGCGCAGCACCGTCGACTTACCCGACGCGGACAGGCCCGCAAGGACCACGAACTCCCCGGGGGCGACATCGAGCGAGACATCGCGCAGGGCGTCGGCGCCGGTGCCGGGATACCGGTAGCTGACCCGCTGCAGCGAGAGCACCGCAGGCGTCACGGGTCGATCCCCCTGCGGTCGAGCATCGGCGCGAACGCGACCGCGATCACCGCCGCGCTGAGCGCGAGCGACGGGCCCGCCGCCGGAAGGCTCAGGTCGTCATATGGGTCGTAGCCCGGCCCCACGGCCACGGCGTAGACCGTCAGCGCGACGAGGCCTGCGGCGGCGGCGAGCAGCGCGAGGTCGTGACGCGAGCGCACGGTCCGCCGGCGCGGCGGCCTTCCGGCGATCGCGTAGCCGCGCACCTCCAGCGTCGCGGCCACGTCGAGCGCGCGGTCCAGCGCACCGGTGGCGACGGCACGCACGACGGCCGCGCGGGCGCGCGTCCCGGTCCGGCCCTCGGGCCGGCAGCGCTGCGCCTCCGCGAAGCGCTCGGCGTCCCGCGACAGCACGGGGATCAGGCGTGTTGCAAGCGTCGCGCTCAGCGCCGAGCGAAACGACAGTCGCCGGAAGGCGTCGAGCAGGCCGTCGGGGTTCACGCAGTGCGCGAAGACGCTCGCCCAGGCCATCACGGCGATGACGTGCAGCGCGACGAGCCCGCCGGCGACAAGCGCCTCCACCGTGAGGTCGACCTGCCCGAACGGCGGGATCTCGCCGAGCCGTGCGAACACGGTCAGCCCGCGGCGGACGATCAGCACGTTGATCACGACGAGCACGATCGACAGCGGGATGCTCAGCCGCAGTGACCCCGCGACGTCGCGCCCGACATCGCACGCGGCGGCGACGGCGAATGCCGCGAGCGCCACGGCGATGGTGATGTAGGGGTTCGACACGATCCCGCCGAGCGTCGCCCCGGCGATGCAGAACAGCGCGCCGGCCGTCGCGCGTGCGGCGTGCAACGGGCTCGCGCGGCGGCGGTACATCAGCGCTCCGGGGCGCTGAGCGGACGGCCCTGGTCGGTCACGAGCGCGAAGCGGTTGCGCAGCACGCCGGACTGCAGCGCCTCGGCGGAATCCGTGAGCCCGCGGACATCCGTCCCGGTGACCACCCACACGGGGCGGCCGTGGTCCAGGCTCGTGGCGGCGACCAGACCCGCGCCGGGCCCCAGCGTTCGCGCGACATGACCCTGCCCGTCGAGCAGCGCGAGCGAGCGACCATCGCGCGCCATCCGCGCGAACACGCCGCTCGTCTGCGGGCCCTGCTCGAGCTGCCTGGCCGCCGGATCCTCATGGATCGCGGGCCACAGCCCGACGAGGATCCGCAGTGTCTCCTTGGTGAAGCTCGCGGCCAGGCCGCCGCGCGCCGCGACGACGCCCGCCTTCCCGAGCAGGTCGCTCACCTGCTTGCATCCGGGCGCGTCGGCGGGCGAGCACTCGATGCGCACCGGCAGCCGCTTGCCGCCCAGGCCGTGCAGGAACGGCTCGGGGAACGAGCCGACGACTGCAGGGACGTCCATCGCCGCCCCCCATTCGTGGCGGTCCCACCAGACACTGTCGCCCTCGCGGACGCGGACGGACGCGGCGCCCTTGGAGCCCTCGCTGCCGTTGACGAAGTAGAACCAGTCCACCGGGCTCGAGCCGGTCTGGCCCGACAGGCCGTCGACCGACTGCACGAAACCGCCGCCGAAGCGCGTCGTCACCTTCGCGTTGCGCTGCAGGAGCCGCATCACCGTGTCCTCACCGTGCGTCTTGGCGTCGTCCTTCAGCACGACGACCTTCTTGCCGAAGCCGTCGCTCACGGTCAGCGAGACGCCCGACGAGGACGTTCCCGCGCCCAGGCCGCAGCCCGCCAGCGTGACGGTCAGCGCGGCCAGGATGGCGGCGTGCTTACGCAACGAAGAACACGACCCGGTTGCGCGTTCGGGCGAGCGTCGTGTCGGCGTTGCCCGCGCCGTCGACCGTGCGCAGGTCGAGCACGTAGCGGCCGCGGCCGAGCGCCTTGGGCAGCAGGTAGGACCAGTCGGCCTTCGAGCCGACCGAGAACCACGTGCCGCGCCGCGCGCCGCAGTGTCTCATCGGGGCGAACCGCAGCTTCACGCCGCTGAACGTCGAACAGCCGCCGCGGTCGTTGCGCGTGAGGCGCAGCTGCACGTCCTTCAGGCCCGAGGGGTCCGGATCGCTCGTCCCTTTGAGATCCCGCGGCCCGTGGCCCTTGCGGAAGTGCTCGTGCTCGCGGATCGACTTGATGAACCCGTAGGTCGGCTTGTGGTCGGCCGTGCCGCACCGTCCGTCGTCGCCGTCGTGGACGCAGGGCGGCGCCGGCTCGCCGGGCTTCGCCGTGCCGCAGAACCCGTCGCTCCCGTCGCTGACGCACGTGACGGCGCTGTCGTCGACGCGCGCGCCCTTCGTCGCCGTGATCGTCGTCGGGCCGCGGTCGCCCAGGGTCAGCGCGGCGTGCCCTGCGCTGTCGGTGGTCGCGTGCTGCGCGCCCGCGGTCACCGTGGCCCCGTCCGACGGGACGATCGTCGTGACGCCGGTGTTGATGTCGGTCTGCGACTCCGTGACGGTGACGCCGACAGCGTCCCCAGGGGCCGCGGTCGCGGGCGCCTGGAGCTGCAGCGGTTCGCCGAAGCACGGGCTCCCGTCGGTCGGCGGGTCATACGGATCGCAGAGCGCGACCAACTGCGCGTAGTCGCCCGGCGCGACGTCCACGTTGCACAGCCCGTCCAGGGCGGACTTGCCGTCGATGTAGACCGCCCAGAACAGGTGCGAGCCGAACGGGTGCGCCTCTCCGTAGATCGAGTCGAGGACGAGCTCGTTGAAGCTCGAGTTCCAGTGGGCGGCCCAGTTCGGGCTGCCGACGGCCGCATCGAGCGCGGCCCCGGCCGTCGTCGCGGCGCAGTCGTGGCCGTCCTTCTGCGGCGCGGTCGCCGGCATCGTCACGGTGGTGCGCGACAGCGAGGTGGGGCCGACCGCGCTCACGCGCACGGACACGGTCGTCGCTGCTGCCGACGAGGCGCTGATGGCGAGCACAGCGGCCGCCAGGAGGATCTTGGGCATGGAGCCACCCCTTTCCACGAGGGCGTATGGGCCTGTCGGTCGGAGGAGGTCTCCTGGCTCCCGGGCCTACCGTCCCGCGCCTTCCCGGCCGCCGTGTGGCGTGCCAGTGGCGTGCGCGCTGCGCGCCTGCGGTCGGCGTCCCCGGTCACAGTGGCGGGTCCGCGCCGGATTCGCACCGGCTTCCCTCACCACCGACCCTGAACGAGGGGCAGTCTATATCTTCGACGTGCCATGACGGTCAACCTGACGCGCATATACACGAAGCTCGGCGACGGTGGCGAAACGCACCTCGGCGACATGAGCCGCGTCCCCAAGACGCACCCGCGCATCGAGGCCTACGGCGACGTCGACGAGCTCAACAGCCACATCGGCGTGACGCTCACGCTGCCCGACGTGCCCGAGCAGCACGCGGCCTGGCTGCGGCGGATCCAGAACGAGCTGTTCGACGTCGGCGCGGACCTGAGCCTGCCCGGCACCGAGCGCCTGCGCGTCGCCGCATCGCAGGTCGAGTGGCTCGAGCAGGCCTGCGACGAGATCAACGCCGGGCTCAAGCCGCTCAAGAGCTTCGTGCTGCCCGGCGGTACGCCGGCGGCCGCTCAGCTGCACGTCTGCCGGACCGTGTGCCGCCGCGCCGAGCGCCGCGCGCTGCTCGTCGAGGACGCCAATCCGGAGATCGTGCGCTACCTCAACCGCCTCTCGGATCTGTTGTTCATCCTCGCCCGCGCGTGCAACGCCGGCGACGAGCCGCTGTGGCAACCCGGCGCTACCGCCGAGCCATCGTAACCACCGACACCGCTGCGGTCAGGAGCGCCGCCAGCGCGGCGATCGTCGCGGCGCCGAGCAGGAAGGCCGGGTGCTCCTGGGCGTAGTCGGCAACGGCGCGCGGGCGGTCGGCGGCGATCAGCAGCGCACCGGCGACGGCGGCGCCCACGAGGACGCGGGGAGCGCCGGCGGCCAGCGCCGACTGCGTGAGGGGCTCGGCGCGCGGCGGGCTGAGCTCGTCCAGCCGCGACACGGCCGCGACCGCAAGCGACAGTCCAGAGCGCGGCAACGAGAAAGCCGCCGATGACGTCCGACGGGAAGTGCCAGCCCGAGCGTGAGGATCGCGTAGGCGACCGCGAGCGAGAACAGGCCGCCGGCCGCGGCCGCGGCGGGGCGCCAGCGCGCCGGCACGGCGAGCACGGCGCACAGCGCAAGCGCCATCGCGGCCGTCGCGTGGCCCGACGGCCACGACGCCGCGGCGATCTGCCCCTTGCCCAGCCATTCCTGCGGGCGCGGATGCGAGAGCAGCGGCTTGAGCGACTCTGAGGTCACAACGGAGCAGATGAGGACGACTGCGATCGCAAGCGCGACGCGCCCGCGGTGGCGCGCGAGCGCGATCAAGACCAGCGCAAGCCCGATCAGCCCGTACGGCGCCGGGTCGGCGAGGTGCGCGACGTCCGAGAGCAGCGGTGTCAGGCGCGGCCGGTTGAGGTCGATGAACCCCTGCAGCGTCGCGGCGTCGCGGCCGCCGAAGGGCGGCGCGAAGTACGCGAGCACGAGCGTGACGCCCAGGCCGGCGAGGCAGGCGAGGGCGGCGAGCAGCGCTGTGCGAGGCCGGCGAACCATGTGTCCGTCAGCGTACGAGGTTCGATCAACGCGGCCTCAAGGCCCAACCTGAGGGTTTCTGGGCCGTTGCAGGGATATGCCAAGCACACGTGTACTCGCCACGGCGGTGGCCGCCCTTGCCATCCCTGCGGCCGCGATCGCAGCTCCCAAGCCGCAGCCGGCGGCGCCGACCATCGCGGCCTCGGCCCCGGCAGTCACGTTCGGCAAGGCCGCGACGATCTCGGGCACGACGACCGCGAACACTGCGGTCACGCTGCGCGCCGATGGGTATCCGTTCAACAACGCGTTCGGCCGGGTCGCCACGACGACGTCGAATGCGGCCGGTGCGTACAGCTTCACCGTGAAGCCAGACACCTCGACGCACTACCGCGCGGAGGTCAAGAAGGCACAGAGCGCGGTCGCGGCGCTGGCCGTGCGCTGGAAGGTGACCCGCAGCGTGTCCACCAAGCGCCCCAAGCGCGGCTCGCGGGTGCTGTTCTCCGGCCTCGTCTCCCCCGCGCACGTCGGCGGGACCGCCGCGATCCAGCGCCGCACCGGCGGCGTCTGGAAGACCGTCAAGAACGCGACACTCGCCGCGTCGACCGCCACGAGCTCGGCCTACTCCGCGCGCGTGCGCGTGCGGAGCACCGGGACCTACCGCGTTCGCGTCGAGGGCGACGGCGCGCACGACGCCGGCACGAGCAGCCGCGTCAAGCTGACGGTTCGCTGACCATTCGAGGGCTTGGGCACCGGGCGTCGAACCCCGGTGCCATGAGCGCCATCCCCTCCTGGATCGGGACACAGGTCGGCGACCGCGTGGGGCGAGCCGTCGGCTCGGTCTGCGACGTCTATTACGACGAGGCGAGCTCCCGAGCCGCCTGGCTGCTGGTCGACCTGCGGGAGCGCCTCGCACTCGTCCCGACCGACGGCGCGCTCAGCTGGAGCGACCGCGTCGTCGTTGCGCACGACCGCGAGCTGATCGATGCGGCGCCCGCGATCGCGACCCCGCCCGGCGTCGTGTGCGGCGAGCTCCTGGTGCGGCTCGCCCGCCACTACGGCGTTCGCGTCGATCGAGGTTCGGGCTGCGCCGCGGTCTACGGCGCCCGCCTCGCCGACGCGGCCTGATCACCGCGCGGACTCCCGCCGTCACCCCGGATAGTTGGCTGGGCCACAGCGGGTACGCGTCCCCTATGGCAACCACCCCGAGATCAGGATCCAAGGCGACCCCCAAGCCCGCGAGCCGCAAGGCATCGAGCGGCAACGGAAGGTCGCGGGCGGCATCCGCGAAGCCAACCCCGCGCGCCAGCGCGCCCGCTCCCGAGCCGCCGCGCAGCATCGCTTCCAAGCTCCGCGGCCCGGCGCTTGCGGGCGGCGCCGCGATCGCCGGGATCCTCGGTGGCGTCGCGCTGGGCGCCAAGGCGCTGCCCCGCAAGCGGCACCGCTTCCAGCTGCCGAGCATCAGCGGGCTCGACATCGACAAGCTCGACATCAACAAGACCCGCAAGCAGGTCGGTCGCGCGAGCAAGCAGTTCGGCGAGTTCACGCGCGAGCTGCGCAAGGCCGGCGAGCAGGCCGAGCGGATCGGCAACGCACTCGACTAGCCTGCCGTGCCGGGGCCGCGCCGCGTGCGCGGCGCAGCCCCTCGGTCGGGCCTCGTCAGCGCGACACGTGCTCGCAGTTGCTCGCGACCACGTCGGCGCGGTCGGCGCGCACTGTGTCGGTGCCGGCGCCGCAGTTGATGCGATCGCGAACGCCGTCGCGCGCGCGGATGCGATCCCGTCCGCGGCCACCCTCGAGCGTGTCGTGGCCCCTGCCACCGACGAGCAGGTCGTTGCCTGACTGACCCTCGAGATCGTCGTTCCCGGGACCGCCCTCGAGGTCGTCGTTGCCCGGACCGCCCTGCAGGTGATCGTCACCCTCGTCGCCGCAGAGGTCGTCGTCGCCCTGGTTGCCATCGAGCTCGTCGTCACCGGCGCGGCCGGAGACGTTGTCGTCGCCCGACGTGCCCTGCTCGTTGTCGTCGCCCTCGGTGCCGTTGCGGTCCGCCGCGACGATCGCGCGATCGCCGCCGTGGTCGTCGCCCTGGGCGCTGGACTGGCACTGGGCGTTGTCGCCGCTGCTGTCGTCGGCGCGGACGATGGTGGAGCCGAACGCGAGCGCGCCGAAGAGCGCAAGCGAGCTCAGCAGGATGAGCAGTCGTTTCATGTGACTTGGAACACGAGCCACGCCTCACCCTCACAATCCTGGCGCGTTGGCGCTCGTTCAACGCGCCCGGCCGGGCAACCAAAGGTTCAGGCCACAACTAGACCTCCGCGCGTTCTCGCCAGGCCGGGCCTGACCTACGTTTGTGACCATGAGCGGCAGCGTGATCGCTGAGCGCAGCGTCCCCGCGCGAGTGACCGACCGCCGCAGGCTGCTCGCCGCCGCGCACGGCCTGGGCGGGTACGAGCTGCTGCTGGGCGCACTGCTCGGGCTGATGGCGGCCGCGCGCCTCTGGGTCGTCCCGCAGTACTTCCGCGCCGACACCTGGCTCGCGCTGACCGCAGGCCGCGACGTCTGGAACTCCGGCATCCCGCACCATGAGTCGCTCACCGCGCTCGCAGGCGGGACGCAATGGGTCGACCAGCAATGGCTTGCGCACCTGCTCACCTACGCCCTGTACCGGCTTGGCGGGTTCGGGCTGATCGGCGCCTTCTCGGTGGTCCTCGCCGCGGCGTCGTTCGCGGCGGTCACGGTGGCCGCCCGGTTGTGGGGCGCGCGCGCCCGGACGCTGCTGGCGCTCATGCCGGTCACCGCGTTCCCGTTCTTCGCCCAGTCCTGGCAACCGCGGACGCAGATGTTCGCCTACCCGCTGTTCGCGGCGGTGTTCCTGCTCCTCGCGCGCAATGCGCGGCACAGGACGGAGCGGGTGTGGCTGGTTCTGCCGCTCCTCGTCCTCTGGGCCAACCTGCACGGGTCGGCTGCGCTCGGCGCCGCGCTGATCTCGCTCCACGGGCTGGTGCTGCTCTGGGAGGGTCGCGGGCAGCGGCTGCGGCGCCTGGCGATCGCGCTCACCGCACTGCCGCCGCTGCTCCTGCTCCTCACGCCCTACGGCATCGACACGGCGCGCTATTACGGCGACACGCTTCTGAACGGGGCGTTCAAGCAACTGGCAACCGAGTGGCAGCCGGTGTGGCACGACCCGGTGGAGATCCTTCCCTACGCGGCGCTGCTGTCGATGTCGGTGTGGACATGGCTTCGCGCCCGCCATGCGACGAGCCTGTGGGAGCGCCTGGCGCTCCTCGTCCTGCTGCTGGCGGCGGCGAGCGCCGCGCGCAACATGGTCTGGCTCACGCTCGGCGCGCTGCCGGTCCTTGCGGTCGCCGCGGACCGGATTGTCCCGGCCGATCCGCCGCCGACGGCGGTCAGCGCGCACGTCAACCGCGGGCTCGCCATCGTCGCGGTAGGGGCACTCGTCCTCGCCCTGGGCATAACGCTCGCCAGGCCGACCGATGCGTTCGAGCGCGACTACCCGCAGCGCTACCTCGCCGCGGTGCAGCGTGCGGCGGCGATCGATCCCCGATCGCAGATCGTGGCGGACGTCGGCGACGCCGACTGGCTGTTGTGGCGCGCGCCGGCATTGCGGGGGCGGATCGCATTCGACGCGCGCCTCGAGCTGCTGTCGGCGTCCGGGATCCACGACATCGCCTCGCTCCTGCGGGGACATCCCAGGACGTCATCGACGTCCGCCTCACGCATCTTCGCGCTCGACCCCCGCACGGCGGGTGCAACGCTGCGCCAGCTCGAGGCCACGCCCGGGCGGCGCATCCTGCTCAATGACGGCAGGCGCGTCGTTGTCCTCCTCCCCGGGCGGCCCAGTCACTGACGCATGGCGGCAACAACGGTCCAGGCAGTCGACCTGCCGGTGGCCGTCGCGATCACCGCCTATGCCGCGCGCCGCAACCGCCCATGGCTGCTTCCGGTGGCGATGATGTTGGCGATGCCGTTCTTCAGCGCAAACGCGCTCCTGGTGCTGGCGGCGATCCCGCGCATCCGCGAGCGCGCCGCGTCAACCTGACGCGGCGGCGGCAGCCGGCGCGCGCAGGACCACGAGCGCGTCATCGTCGGCGAACAGGATGCGGCGGCCGGGTTCGGCTCGGAATCCGCGAGCGGCGTCCTTGAAGTGGCTCGGGTTCAGGACGACAAGGCGAAATCCGCGCGCCGACCGTTTCCAATCCGTGCCGGTCGCCGTCAGCGTTCGCGCCAGGCGCTCGAGTCCACCGGACGGCTGAAGCTCGAGCCGGGCGTCGAACGCAACGCGGCCACGCAGCTGCGGCAGGTGCCGAGCAACCAGTCGGAGAACGCCACGTCTCCGAACACGGCGATCGCGGCGTCGTTGTCCGTCGTCCGAGCGACGGCGTCGAGCACGCCCGGCGGATAGCCCGATTCGAAGTCCCGGTCGGATCGGGCGAGTGCAACAGCGAGGATCGCGACGAGTGCGACGGCCATCACGACCGCCAGCGCCTGGTTCAGCCGCGGCTGCACCCCGGCGCTGTCGCTGTCGGTGCCGACGACGATGACGGGCAGCATCAACAGCGCGAGCTCCGCCCAGACCACGTTGCGCAGCGCCATGGCCCCACCGGCGAACAGCACCAGCAGGACGACGCGCTCCCACAGCGTCAGACGGCCGGGCCACCGGCCCACAGACCACACGGCCAGCCCCGCGAGGGCGAAGAACGCGACAGCGGCGGGCCGGTTGTCGGTGACCGGCCTCCACTCCGCCACGAGCCGCGTGAAATCCGGGTTCAGGAGTGTGTCGCGGTAGTAGCTGACCGCGCCGGCGCCATAGGGCGTCGCGAGCAGGCACAGCGGCCCGGCGACCGTGAGGAAGCCACCGGCCAGCCGGCCGTGACCGGCCCGCCCGTTGCGTCCCCTCCCCTCCAGGAGGATCGTGATGCCCCGCAGCGACACCATCCCCGCGCCCAGCGCGGCTGACCCGTGCACGTTGGCCCAGAGCACGAGCAGCGGCAGGGTCCAGTACACGGCCCGCGACGGGAGCGGCTGTCCGACGACAGCAGGTAGACGGTCGCGACGAACAGCGGATAGGCGTAGGGCTGCGTGCGCACCGCCAGCGACGGGAGCAGCACGAGCAGGATGCCGACGAAGAGGATGAGCAGCTGCGTTGACAGCGTGGATCCGCGCCTGCGCCCGATCGCGATCGCCGCCGCAACCGAGCCGACGACGAGGCCGACGTGCACCACCGAGACGAGGCTCAACCCGCCCACGCGGTACAGCGCGTACACGGCGAGCTGCGACAGCCACTGCTGGTCGATCCACCTGCGCCCTTCGGTCAGGGTCGTCAGCGTGTCGTGATGCGGGATCCCCGAGTGCCAGATCTCGCGGCCGGCGACGAGCGCCAGCCAGGCATCCTGGTGAAACAGCGAGCGAGCTCCGAACAGCAGCGCGAACGCGATCACCCCGACGGCCACGCCCAGCAGCGTGTCGCGGGTGCCGCGGAAGAAGAGGAGGCCCCGTGCTTTGGCGGCGACCGCCACGCCGGGAGCGTAGAGGCGCCGTCCGACGCTCCCCGGCAGGAGTGAGCACCGCACCGATCGCTTGGTTTGCCGTAGGGCGCAGTTCGGCGGAGGACCGTCTCAACCGGAGCGCAACGGTTGCTCTTCTACGATCCCGCCCTCATGGGTCGCCGTCGGTGCTTGTTGAGCGGTGTCGTCGCCTTCGCGTCGGCGTTGGCAGTGCTCGCTGGTGCGGACCTTGCGAGCGCTGCTGCGGTCGTAGGTAAGGCAGCCGACGGCACGAGCTACCGACTCGCCGGCACGCGTCTTGTCGTGCACGTCCGGGCGCCCATCGGTAAAGCGACGGTCCGTTGCGCGGATCTCGCCGGCCTGACGCCGCCGCGTGCCGGACATACGGGGCTGATCTTCGGTGATGTCGTCAAGGCGGCCATCCGGTCCCATCGCGGCTCGTTGAAGCTGCGTGTCCGGTTCGCGCGGGACATCTCGTCGCGCGTCTCGCTGTGCTTCATCACGCGCGCCGATGAAGACCCCGCTTCGCCGAGCCGGCGACGCCAGGCCGGGATGCGGCTGCGGTCGGGCAAGCCTGCCGGTTGTCGCGCCGGGCGCTACGAGTCCACGCTGTTGTCGATCGGCGATGTGGGCATCATGTTCGCGAACCGCGGGGGCATCGCACTGCGAGCGTGCCGAGTCGGCGACGCGCGGCCAACCCGGCTGGTATCCGACTTTGCCGGGGCGCACGTCGTTGCGGGCCCGTTCGCCCTCTCCGGCGATGTCATCGCCGCGGGGCTCTATCACGAGACGCGTTCTGGCACCTCGGTCTCGAAGCTCACCGCGATCAACCTTGCAAGCGCGAAGAAGATCGGCACGATCACGCCCCAGATCCGGGCCTCCGTAGCCGCCGTGTCCTCCGCCGGCGTCCTCGCCTGCATCCAGCGACCGTCCTGGGACGACAACGCTCCCGCAACGATTCTCGCGCGGCGCCTCGACGGCCAGATCGTCACGCTCGACAGCTCGCCGGGCAACGGGCTGTCCGATCTCAAGGTCGACGGGACCACAGTGTCCTGGCTGCATGACGGCGCGCCACGCTCAGCCTCGGTGGCAGTGGGATGACCCCGCTGGGGGTGCGTGGGTCCTGAACGCTTGGACGCGGCTTTTCCCACCGGCGCGCTGAGAACGCGAAAGGCCCGACAGAATCGGGCCTCAGGCAGTACCGCCAGAGAGAGCACGGTTGGCCCACCGCTGGCCCACGCCGACGCGCTCACCCCGCAGCTTCCGCGAGACCGCGTACGACCCGTCCGGCATCTGATCGTCCGCGGCTGCCCCGTCACAACTTTTCCCGCAGGAGTGGCAAGGTCGGATAGCGTCGCACCGCCTTGAGGTGCGCCACTCTCACCGCGGCCGCTGCGCTCGCGCTGACCGCGCTGGGCGGCGATCCCATCGACGCGAGCGCCGACGTCGGGACGATCACCGAGTACACGATCCCGACTGCCACCTCCGAGCCGCGCGGTATCACCGCTGGTGCCGACGGCCGGCTGTGGTTCGCGGAGTACTACAGCGGCAAGATCGGGCGGATCACCACCTCCGGCGTGATCGACGAGCTCACGCTCTCCACCGCGTTCGCTCAGCCTGTGGGCATGACGACCGGCCCGGACGGGAACCTCTGGTTCACCGACATCGGAAATGGCGGCTTGATCGGGCGGATTCCCGCGACCGCCACGTCAGGCTCCGAAGCCGTCGAGATCGCCCTTCCGTTCATCGGCCGCGGCCCGGAGACCATCGCCGCCGGCCCCGACGGCCGGCTCTGGTTCACGGAGTACGGAGGGAGCACCGGGCACATCGGCGTACTCGCCACGAACGCGACCCAGTCGAGCGACATCCAAGAGTTCACGGTCCAGCCGGGATCGAACCCGCACCCTGCCGGAATCGTCAGCGGGCCCGACGGGAAGCTGTGGTTCACCACCAACGGCACCAGCCAGATCGGCCACATCGCGCCGCCGGGCGCAGATGTCCCCGACACCGACCTGATCCCGGTGACGTCGGGCCCGTACGGGATCACGGTCGGGCCTGACGGCAACCTGTGGGCCGCCGGGTCGGGTGCGAGCACGATCACCCGCATCACGCCGAGCGGAACGGTGACGGAGTTCCCGACCGTGCACCCCGATCGTCTGCCCACGGCGATCGCAGCCGGATCCGGACGGGCGGATCTGGTTCACCGAGGTCGGCGGCACGACGCACTACATCGGCGTCATGACGACAGACGGCGTGATGACCGCGGCCGACGAGTTCACGATCCCCACGGACAACGCGAGCCCGCAGGCGATCGTCGCCGGCCCGGACAAGCGGATGTGGTTCACCGAGTTCAACGGCAACAAGGTCGGCGCGATCACGACTGGGCAGGACGCGCCGGGTGGCGGCGGGCAGCAGCCGCCGCCCAATCCTGGTGGTGGCAACCCGCCGAGCGGGGGTCAGGGCCCGGGCGTCCCCGTCGGCTGCAGCCCCAACAAGCTGATCCTCACCGACGTCTACCCGAAGGGCGGCAAGACGCGGCTGCTCGGCGTCGCGCCAGCGGGCTCGGCGGGCAAGAAGGTGGCGTTCGTGTCGACCTGGGACAACCGCACCGTGGCCCGCGCCACCGTGGGCGCGGACCTGTC
>CAWCEB010000208.1:0-8681 GCA_963794105.1 uncultured Actinomycetes bacterium
GACACCGCCAAGCCCGAGGGCGGCACCGGTGACGTGAAGTACCACTACGGGGCGTCCGGCACCTACCGCACGCAGCGGGGCGCGGCGTGACCGTGACGCTGTCGCCCAACCCCAGCCACCTGGAGTTCGTCAACCCCGTCATCGAGGGCCGCTCGCGCGCCGACCAGACCAGCCGCACCGGCGCGCGAGCTCGTGCATGACCGAGCGCGGTCGCTGCCGTTCCTGATCCATGGCGACGCCGCGTTCCCCGGCCAGGGCGTCGTCGCCGAGACGCTCAACCTGCAGGCGCTCGACGGGCTACAGCACCGGCGGCACCTGCACCTCATCGCCAACAACCAGCTCGGCTTCACCACCGACCCGGGCGAGGCGCGCTCCACGCGCTACGCGTCCGACCTCGCCAAGGGCTTCGAGATCCCGATCATCCACGTCAACGCCGACGACCCGGAGGCCTGCATCGCCGCCGTGCGCCTGGCCCACGCCTACCGGCGGACGTTCGGCACGCGACGCGCTGATCGACCTGGTCGGCTACCGCCGCTGCGGCCACAACGAGGGCGACGAGCCCGCCTACACGCAGCCCCGATGTACGAGCGCGATCAAGCAGCACCCGCCCGTGCGCGAGCTCTACGCCGAGAAGCTCGCGGCGAAGGCGTGGTCTCGCCGAGGAGGCCGAGCAGCGATCGCGCAGCGAGGCCTACGAGCGCTCGCGCGAGGCGCACGGCCGCTGAAGGCGCGATGGCCGAGTCCGCCGGAGACCGACAGCACGGAGCTCGGCCGCACCGGAGCCGGCGAGCCGCGCACGACGCGTGCCGGCCGACGAGCTGCGCGCGCTCAACAGCAGCTGCTGCGCGTGCCCGAGGGCTTCACGTGCACCCGCAAGCTCGAGCCGCGCCTCGAGCGCCGCGCGCGGCGCGCTCGAGCGCCGACGGCCGATCGACTGGGCGCCACGCCGAGACGCTCGCGTTCGCGTCGCTGCTGGCGCGACGGCGCGCCGATCCGGCTCACCGGCCAGGACACCGAGCGCGGCACCTTCAGCCAGCGCCACGCGGTGCTGCACGACGCCGAGAACGGCGCGCGCTACGCGCCGCTGCAGGCCCTGCCGCGGCGCCAACGCGCTCGTTCGAGCTCTACAACAGCCCGCTCTCCGAGAGCGCCTGCCTCGGCTTCGAGTACGGCTACAGCGTCCCAGGCGCCGGACGCGCTGGTGCTCTGGGAGGCCCAGTTCGGCGACTTCGTCAACGGCGCCCAGGTCATCGTCGACCAGTTCATCGTCTCCGGCCGGCCAAGTGGGGCCAGACCTCGCGGCTCGTGCTGCTGCTGCCGCACGGCTACGAGGGCCGGGCCCGAGCACTCCAGCGCGCGGCTGGAGCGCTTCCTGCAGCTGGCCGCCGAGGACAACATCCGCGTCGCCAACTGCACCACGCCGGCGCAGTACTTCCACCTGCTGCGCCGCCAGGCGCTGCGCTCGAAGGCCGCGCCCGCTGATCGTGATGACGCCCAAGAGCCTGCTGCGGCTCCGCGCGCCGGCTCGTCGCTCGCCGACCTCGCCGACGGGCCGCTTCCAGCGCGTGATCGACGACCCGCGCTGCCGCGCGCAGCCGCGAGCAGGTGCACCGGCTGGTGCTGTGCACGCGGCAAGGTCTATACGACCTCGCGCTGCACGAGCGAGCGCGCGAACGCGCGCCGCACGTGGCGGTCGCGCGCGTGGAGGAGCTGTACCCGTTCCCCGCAGGACGAGCTGGCGGAGCTGATGGACAGCTATCCGAACCTCGAGAGGTGGTCTGGTGCAGGAGGAGCCGCGCAACATGGGCGCCCGCGCGTTCATGCGCCGCCGGATGGCGAAGATCCTGCCCGAGCGGCTCTCCTACGACTACGTCGGCCGCCAGCTGCGCGCGGCGCCCGGCGAGGGCTACGCCGCGGCCCACAAGCGCGAGCAGGCCCGGATCGTGCGGGTGGCGCTCGGCTTCGAGCAAGAGCGCCTGGAGCCGGACAGTTCGGCTCAGCGGCCGACGATGTAAGCAGGGACGCCGCCGTCCACCACGTGCAGCACCTCGCTCGCCCCGTGGCGGCGCAGCAGGCTCGCCGCCGGGGCCGCGCGCTGGCCCGAGCTGCAGATCACCGCGACCGGGCGCTCCGGGTCGAGGCCGTCGGGCACGCCGTGGATGTCGTGGTAGGGCACGTGGACCGAGCCCGGGATGTGGCCGGCGTCCCACTCGTCCTGCTCGCGCACGTCGAGGATCTGCAGCTCGTCGCGTCGCGCTCGCGCAGCTCGGCGCACGGTGACGCGCTCGAAGCGCTCGACCGGCCGGCGCTCCTCGCGCCAGCTCGTCATGCCGCCGTGCAGGAAGCCGGCCAGCCTGGTGATGCCGACCGGCTCGGCGAGCGCGGCGGCGGCGCGGGCGTCCTCGTCGTCGCGGCCGACGAGGACGACGCCTGGCCGGGCTCGACGAGCCAGGCGAGCTTCGAGCCGAAGCCGGCGCGCAGCGCGGTGATGCTGACCGAGCCGGGGATGTGCGCCTCGTCGAACTGGAGCTCGGTGCGCACGTCGACGACCAGCGCGCCGTCGCGTCGCGGCCTGGTCGACCTGGCGCGGGGTGAGCGGGTGGACGTCGACGCTGTCGCGCGTCCAGCGGGCCGCGGTTGAGCGCGACGATGGCCTGGAAGTTCGGCGGCTGCGGGCCGAGCGTCGGCGGTCGCGCGGCGGCGAACTCGTCCTCGTCGTCGATCGCGAGCAGCTCGGAGTGCTCGCGCTCGTAGCCGATCGTCGACGAGACCTTCATGTCCATGCCCGGGCCCGCCGCAGAGCGAGCCGCCCAGGTGCCCGGGCCAGACCTCGCAGGTGTCCGGCAGCGTCGAGCAGCCGCTCGTGCAGCGAGTGGAAGATGCCGCGCGCGCCCTCGTCCTTGTCGACGGCGAGGTCGGGCCGGGCGATGTCGCCGACGAACAGCGAGTCGCCGGTGAGCACCGCCCACGGCTCGTCGCCGCGCTCGGGGTCGATCAGCGCGAAGGCCGTGTGCTCGGGGCGGTGGCCGGGCGTGTGCAGCGCGCGCACCTTGACGCTGCCGAGCTCGAGCTCCCAGCCGTCGTCGAACGGCTCGTGGTCGTAGTCGGGAGCGGCGCTCGCGGTGGATGTGGATCGTCGCTCCGGTCGCCGCGGCCAGCCGGCCGTGGCCGGAGACGTGGTCGGCGTGGTTGTGGGTCTCGAGGATGTGCTCGATGTGCACGCCGGTGTAGCGCGCGAGTCGCAGGTAGTCGTCGATGTCGAGCCGGGGGTCGACGACGGCCGCGACGCCGGCGTCCTCGTCGCCGACCAGGTAGGAGGCGCAGCCGAGGTCGTCGTGGGTGATCTGGCGGAAGAGCATCAGCGCTTGGGGCGCTGGCCCTCGGCGATCGCGTGCGAGAGCTGCGCGGAGCCGAGGCGCCGCTGAATCCGCGCGGCGGTCACCGGCGCGAGGCCCGACAGCAGCGCTCCGGCGCGCATGCCCAGCGGGGCGACGTCGATCTCGGCGCGGTCGTCCTCGATGCCGCGCACGACGGCGGCGGCGACCTGGTCGGGGCTACGCGTGCCCACTCCGCGCGGGAGCCGCACCCCGGAGTCGGCGAACATGCCGGCGCCGGAGACGAAGCCCGGGAAGACGACCGTGACGCCGACTCCGGTCCCGTGCAGGTCCTCGCGCAGGCCCGCCGCAAAGCCGCGCAGTCCGAACTTGGTCGCCGAGTAGAGCGAGGAGCCCACGGAGGCGACCTTGCCCGCCAGCGAGGACACCAAGACGACGTGGCCGTTGCCACGCTCGACCATGCCCGGGAGCAGCGCGCGGGTGAGCTGGATCGGCGCCCGCAGGTTGACGTCGAGCGCGCGGTCGATCTCCTCGGGGGTGAAGTCGACGATCGGGCCGCTGGCGGGAAGAGCGGCGTTGGCGACCAGAACGTCGACGGCACCGGCGCGCTCGGCGAGAGCGGTGGCGTCGGCGGCGAGCGTCAGATCGGCCGCGAGGGCGCGTCGGCCGGCCACCGAGGTCGGCCGCGATCCGCTCGAGCTGTTCGCCACGCCGGCCGCTGATCACAGCCTCGCGCCCCGCTCGTCGAGGGCGCGCGCGATCGCCTGACCGATGCCACCGCTGGCGCCGGTGAGGAGCACTGTGGAGCCATCGAGCCGCATCGGTGAGACGCTATCCGACTACGACCTGCCGCTATGCTCGGCGGTCGCGCACGCGGGCGTAGCTCAGTTGGTTAGAGCGCCGGCCTGTCACGCCGGAGGTCGCGGGTTCGAGTCCCGTCGCTCGCGCTAGTCGTGGTGCGGAAACCGGCGCTCAGGCGTCGGGGCCCGACGCCAGATATACGCCAGATTCGCGGCGGCGCGCGGCGAGCCGGTCCCTGATCGACGCCTCGGAGTCGCGCGCCAAGTGGCCGTAGGTACGGTCGATTTCGCGCACGGACGAGCCCATCATCCTCGACAGCTCGAAGATCACACGCGAGCCGCAAGCGCCTATACACGTTCCTCAACGTCGCACTTTCGAGCGGGCATCCCGATCCCGCCCCTGCAGGTGGAGGTCGGACGGTGACGGCCCTCAGCCGTACTTCGTCGCGATGGTCTGGACGACGGTTGCGGCGTCCTCGGTTGCGTCGATCGCCCGCTCCAGCCTGAGAAAGATGTCCCTCCAGCGGATTACCACCATCGGGTCGATTCCGCCAGCGAACAAGGAGGCGAAGGCTTCGCGGAAGAGCCGGTCGCCGTCGTTCTCGAGCCGGTGGATTTCGATCCAGTGCTTGTCAAGGCCCTTGAACTCGCGCAGGTGATCGAGCAGCATGGAGAGCCGCTCGCAGGCCTTGACGAGGACGTCGGCCATCGCCAGCGCCTGGTCCATCGGCGCCTCGATCCTGTAGAGCACCATGAAGTCGGCGGTCTCCTCGATGTGGTCGACGACATCGTCGACCTTGCTCGCCAGGTTGTAGATGTCCTCGGCGTCGATCGGCGTCACGAAGGTCGAGCTCGTCCGCTGGGAGATGTCGTGCGTGATCCGGTCTCCCTCCTGCTCGGCAAGCAGGATTTCGCGTGCGAGATCGGCGCTATCGGGCCAGCCCTCGATCATGTCCTGGAGCAGCTTCGCCGCTCGGAGCGAGTTCTCACCCGCCTCCGCGAACAGGTCGAAGAAAACGCGGTCTCTGTGGACGAGGGAGAACCGCACGGCGCGAAGCTACCACCCATGGGCATCGGCGGGACCGACGTGCGGGCCGGAACTGGGAGAAAGAAGAGGGGGGTCTACTTGGACTGTTCCTTTTTGCACGACGCGTTCATGAGTCCCGTCGCGTAGCCGAAGCACATGGACGCCAAAGACGCCTGCCGCATAGTCAGGAAAAGGGCGCCCACTCCGATCGCGATGCTCGCTTGGTCAAGCGCCTCATCGCAGGACATCTGCTTCTTGTCGCCACTGCTGCCGCCGCTCGACTTGGCGGCGACCGCCGGTATTGCCCGAGAGCTAACCCGGCGCCCCCGGTGACGAGCACTAGCGGCTTGAACTCAACGCGCATGGAGCAGCACCCCTTCTCGGTGGCCGAAGCAGCTAAACCGTCACGCGAATCCGCAAGCGCGGAAGAGTGGGCAACGCGCCCGCGCGACGCTCTCCGACCCTGCAGAAACCCTCGGGCACCGGAGGACGCGGCGTCAGCGAACGGCGAGGACCCGGCCCGGCTGTCCGTGCATCAACTCACCGCTGACGGGCGGGCCGGGCCGGACCAGCCGGGCTCCGCGGCCTGTCACGCCGGAGGTCGCGGGTTCGAGTCCCGTCGCTCGCGCTGATTCCTGAGCCAAGTCTCGGCCTGGGGAGCGGACCTCGAAGCAGCCGTGGGGCATCGACGTTCTCCTGCGACATCACCCGCAGTCTCCCGGTAGCCAGGGGTTCCGGTCCACGTGTCGAAGCCAGTCGGGAGGCAAGCGGTCGGATCAACCAAGGAGGAACGAGATGCGCGGAGTGGGTCGAGTGACATTCGGTGGGGTGCTGCTGCTGATCGTTGGCACCCTGAACGTCGTCTATGGCATCGGAGCTCTCGACGACGCGAACATCTTCGTCGGCGAGAAGCGGTACATCTTCACCAACCTCCACACGATGGGCTGGATCATGCTGATCCTCGGAATCATCCAGCTCACCGGCGGATTCTCGCTGCTCGCCGGCAATGCCTACGGCCGCGTCATCGGCATCGTCGCGGGCAGCCTAGGCGCCATCGCCGCCCTCTTCTCAATCGGCGGCAACGACCCGTGGTGGTCGCTGGCCATCTTCTTCCTCAGCGTGTGGGTCGTCCACGGCATCATCATTTACGGCGCCGACGAGGCGGCAGGAGTCTAAGAGCTCGACCTCCACGGGGACGAGCCCCTGTCGCTAGCAGGCTGCTCGTGCGTGGGGCTCGGAAGAGGGCGCGGCCAGCGGAAGGCAGAAGGGCGGGACGCGGCGTACGCGCACGCGCGCCGCGGCGCGGTTGTTTCGGTACGTGGGCTCAGGGGTGCTTGAGATGGCCGCCGCCGTATTGGTGAAGAGCCCCGTTTGGAGAATGCGCAGTCGCAGCTTGGCGGTAGCGCTCTGGCCGGGCCGCAGAGCCTTGATGCGGCAGTAGAGGATGCGCCCCTTGTGGCAGCGTGGCCCGTGGGCGCTGGTCGAGAGGACGCGGGCGCCGCGGCCGGGCAGGTCGCCCGCGATTATCTCCTCGGCCGTGGCTTCGCCCTTGTTCGTGACGATCAGGCGGTACGTGACGATCTCGCCCTTGGTCGCCGTCAAGCGGTCAGCGCGCTTGGTGACGACGAGTTCCGGGGTCGGGCCACCAGGGACAGGGAGCGGGCTGGGGCCGGGTCCCGGGCCGGGGCCGGGTCCCGGGCTGGGGCCGGGCGGGCGGGCTCCGGCGGGATCGGGGTGGCGCGCTTGGTGTTGGTGAAACGGCAGTGCCGGTGCGGATGGTTACTGGTGAGTGGGACGATCACGCGTCCCTCCACGGCGGGAAGGAGGCGTCCATCGCAGACCACCTGGATGAGCGACCAGTCGCTATCCGCGTCGGAAGCCGGCTCCAGTTCCTGGATGACATACGTGCCCAGCGGAAGGGCGTTCGTGTTCGAGCCGCGCGCCCGTACTGCCACGCCGGGCTCGCTGGTCGTGGCCCTCTTCCAGTACTGGGTGTCTGGATCTCCGACGGGGGAGATCACGAACCCGGTCGTGGTGACGCCTCCCAGAGTGACCTTGTCGATCGCGATCCTGCCCGAAGGGATGAAGCGGTTCTCGAAGGTGCAGGTCGCGCCGCCGCCGTCGGTGATCGGCACCTCGGTCGATTCTGACGCCGCCACCAGGTGCCCACCGCAGATGACATGGTCCAGGAGCCACTGTCCTGCGCGGCTCTCCTCGGGCAGATGCTCCTCGATTCGATAGGTGCCGGGTGAGAGCGTCAGCGGGCTGGGCTGGGCATCGACGGGCACCCTCTCCTGCTGGGTCTCCGCGTGTGCCTCTGCGCCAGCCCCCCCGCCAACGGGCATGACGTCGAAGTCGAAGCTACCGATCCCGCCGCGTGTGAGCTTGCGGATGAATAGCTCCCCGGCAGGTGAATGGACCTCGTTCACGTAGGTGCAGGTGACCGTGTCCTCGGCGGCGAGCCGGATCTCCACACGGGCGCCGGCAAGGTCGGTCGTCACGACGCTGCCCCCGGGGACTGGCAGGACAGTTGAGCCAGCCTCCAGCCCCCTGGCACCCGCTCGTGCACCGTCCAGGGCGCGTCGGCGGCGCCGGTCGCAGCGCGGTAGAAGGTCTCACTCGCGGGCTGGCCGTCGCTCACGCGCAGATTGAAGACGTTCCCCTCGTTGAAGCTGAGGTTGCCGTCGAAGGTGAACGTGTGAGTGGCCCCCGGGGGGTCGCGCACCTCCTTGCGGATCACGATCGTCCCGCTCGTTGGCGGCGGCCGGACGTAGTACGCGTAACAGAAGACGTGCTCGGTGCCCTGCGGGTACGCGATCCACTCGATGTTGTTGCCGTACAGGTTGTCGACCGAGCACCGCAGCACGCCGAACCCGAACTGTCCCGGATACGTGCCGTTCAAGATCGGATCGGACGGCGTCCCGCCCTGTATCCACAGTGAGTTCGCGATCGCGGCGCGTCTCGCCTGAGCCCTAGTGAGCTCGATCGTCGTCGCGCCCTCCAAGAACTGGTGGGTCGGCCTGCCCGCGTAGTCGCGCAAGCGGACGCGGGCTTCGGTCACGATGTCGGTGTCGTAAGGGCTGCTGACGATCGACAGCGACCCCCACGGCCCCGACACCGCCCGCCCCTCGTAACCCCTGCCGAGCGTGAAGCGCCAGCCGGGAAGCGGGCTGCAGTTCGGATTGTTGGTCGCCTCCACACCCGGGTCGACCGGCTGATACGCCCTATAGACCGATCTCTTCCCGAGGTCGCGCAAGCTCTCCTGGAAGTCGTTGCGCGCCCGGTTGGCCATGATGTCGTCGTAGGACGAGCACTCGCGAGCGGCGATCGTCACGAACAGGCCTGTCCCCCCGCCGTGCCGCTGCTGGGCAGACGCCGGGGCGGCCGCCCACAAACCCCCCAAGACGCCCACCAACAAGGCACTTAAGCGGATCGCATCCGCTTGGGCACTCTACGCCCGCACGACGCGTACCTGGCCTCCGTGACGCGCGTGCGCTGCCTTCACGGAGGTTCTCGGCC
>CAWCEB010000209.1:0-36613 GCA_963794105.1 uncultured Actinomycetes bacterium
TCGCTCGGCGGTTGCGCGAACGGGGGGCCGCGGCCCTGGCGCCGTTCGAGGGCGATCCGGGCGACCTGGACATCGCCCTCGACGCCGCCGAGATCGGGTTGCTGCTCGCCGAGCAGGCAGGCGTCGAGCTCGAGGAGCTGCTGGTCGGAAGCTGGCGCCTGCTCGTGCGCACCGCTGCGACGGATCCGCGCCAGCTCGACGCACTGATCGACACGACGGTGGGTCCGGCGCTCTGAGCCCGCACCGTACCTCGCGCCGGTCGACACGCTGAACGCGTATCTCGACCAGGGCGCGAGCATGACCGCCACCGCTCAGGCGCTCTATCTGCACCGTCACACCGTCGCCTCGCACCTCGAGCGCATCGCAGAGGCGACGGGGCACGATCCGCTGTCGCCGCGCGGTCAGGAGCAGCTTGCGCTCGGCCTCAAGGCGGTGGCCATTCGCAACTAGCGTGCGGCCCGCCCCCGTCCGACGTGCGCCGGCCGATCCGCGGTCAGGAGCTCGGCGCAGCCCCCTGGCC
Organism: uncultured Actinomycetes bacterium; assembly: GCA_963794105.1. Lineage (GTDB taxonomy): Bacteria > Actinomycetota > Thermoleophilia > Solirubrobacterales > Solirubrobacteraceae > AC-49. The sequence continues at coordinate 521 of CAWCEB010000209.1, forward strand.
TGAGAGCCCCTGACGGCGGCAAACATCCCGGCGGCCGGCCGCAGTGTGGCCATGGACACGCCCGAAGCCCGGCGACCGCCTGCGTGAGCAGCTGATCCGTCGTGCGGCGGCGGGGAGGGCGGGGGTCTGCACTGGAGCGGATCCGGGGGCGGGGAGGGCGGAGGCGGCGCTGCTGGACCTCCCGGCGCGTGAGCGGTTGGTGGAGCTGGTGGCGGAACGGTCGTTCGGGCTGGGTCCCCTTGGAGCCGCTGCTGCGCGATCCGACGGTGGACGAGGTGATGGTCAACGGGCCGGGGGCGGTGTGGGTCGAGCGGCGGGGGCGGGTGGAGCCCACGAGCGTGCGGTTCGAGGGCGTCGCGGAGCTGCGTCATGCGATACTCCAGCGGGACCCCCGGCGCTGCTGGGCCGCGCGTGGACGAGGCCTGAGCCGCTGTGCGACGCGCGGCTGCCCGACAGGAGTGTTTGTTCGCGACAGTGGTAGCTGCGAGCTATGCTGCACCGGATCGCGAGCAGAAAGCCAGAGAAGAAGCTTTGCGCGGTGCGGTGTCGGCGGCGACTTGGAAGCCGCGTTCAGTGGCCGCCGGGGTGCGCGTACGTCGCGGGCGGGGACGCGGATGCGCCCGGCGCCGTGAGCGAGCTCCACCGTGACGTTGGATGCGAGCAGGCCGTAATGCGTGTCGCGGACGATCCCGGAAGGCCACGGCTTTACGTCGCTGCCCATCCCAGCGGGTATGGGGGCGGCCGGAGGGCCTACGTCGTCTCGACCGAAGGGTGGCGCCGAGATCTACGGCCCTTCCGGAACAACCCTGCGTGCGTCGTTTGTCGCTCGGGATGGCGGCCAGCGCGGCGTCGCCCGCTCGACCACGGCGCGATGACGTTCAGCCTGGGCCGAGACCCGGCGCGCGAAGCGCCGCGCCTTGCGTGTGCGGGGCAGGGCCGCGAGACGAAGGCGACGCCCGGCCTGCCGGGGCCGGGACGGCGGCAGCGCACCACGCGCAGGTCGAAGGCGCCGCGGGACGTCCGGCAGGTCGCGCCGTGCATCCGGGGCTCAGCGGTGGTGGAGATCGATCCCGGCGGCTGGCTGATCCGCGGCCTCGAGCGCGCCGGGCTGGTCTGGAACGTCCGTCGCATCTCCGCAGAGCGCCAGGCCGAGAGGCTGGAGCGTCGGCGGCTGGGTCGGCGACGCACCGAGGGCGTTGCGGGGCGTCATGATCCGTCTGGTGCTGGATTGGGGCGCGGGCAAGGTATGAGTCCACGGCGGCCGAGCTGGCGCCCGTCGCCGAAGTCGTCGTCGAGCGTTCGGCCGGCGTGCCGGCGACGGACGTCGTCGACGTGGCGTGCGGAACCGGCAACGCCGCGCTGCTCGCCGCCGCGCGGGCGCCCGGGTCGTCGGCGTCGACGGCGCGCCGCGGCTGCTCGCCGTCGCGGCGCGGGCGCGCGACGCGCAGGGCCTCGAGCTCGAGTTGGCGCGAGGGCGACCTGCTCGCGCTGCCGGTGGCCGACGCTCGCCGACGCCGTCCTCTCCGTCTTCGGCGTGATCTTCGCGCGCGACCCCGTCGCCGCGCTGCGCGAGCTCGCCCGATCTGCGGCCCGGCCGGCCGGGCGTTCGTCACCGCGTGGGTCCCGGCCGGGCCGATCGACGCCATGCTCACCGCCGCGGGACGCGTGATGGCCGGGTCGCGCCGGCGCCCGCCGCCGCGTTTCGCGTGGTCCGACCCGGCGGTGCTCGGCGCCGGTCGCGCTGCCCGCCGGGCTCGTGCTCGCGGCGACCGAGCGCGCCGAGCTGGCGATCCGGGCCGCGTCGCCGGAGGCGTACGTGGACGCCGGCTGCGAGCACCCGATGACGCTCGCCATGCTGCCGGCGCTCGACGCGCGACCGCCGTCGCCGAGGCGCGAACGGCCATGTCAGCGTGCTGGGGGACCAACGAGAACCCGGCGGCTTCCTCGTCCACAGCCCCTACGTCGTCCACGAACTCCGGCCCGCCGGCTGACGGCGCGCTCCCTAACTCCCGGTCCGTGTACGACGACACGCACGCGGTCAGGCGGCGAGGGGTCGGGGCGCTGATGGGCGCCCGCGAAGCCACGGCGCTAGCCGCCGTTTGGCGATTCTCGCCGTCCGATCAGGCCGTACGTGGTCATCGGCCCTTGCCCTTGCCCTTGCCCTTGCCCTTGCCCTTGCCCTTGACCGATCGTCGTCGCCGGCGCAGTTCATCGCGGTCGCGCAGCCGCTCGTAGGCATGCTCGGTGACTTGGATGGCGAACCTCGAGCGCCTGGCCGCTCTGCGGCGCGCACCGAGCGACTCCGGCCCATGCCAAGCCCCATGTCGGCGATCGCCTCGGCGTGGTCTTCGCGCGGGACGGGGAGCCCGCCGCGCACCATGAAGGCGTCTCCGATCGTCCTGATCTTGCCGTGGCGGGCGGCGCAGATCGTGCCAGCCAGGCGAACACCCTGTCGAGCAAGGCGACGACGTCCGCCGGAGCGAGTCGCTCCGCAGCGGCGAAGCCCACGATGTCGGCGAACAGCAAGTCGCCGCGGGAATCCGTCCGCAAACACGCCCTCGGACTGTTTGAGACGCGCCGCCACAGGCGCAGGCAACACGTTCACCAGCAAGCGCTCCGAATCGGCCAGCGCCCGGTCGCGCTGGCCGCACGAAGTACTGCCGCAGCACGTGGACGGTCGTTGAGACGCCGAGGACGTTGAGCGCGAAGAACGTCATGCGACGCCGTCGGGGATGTCGGGCGCCTTCGTCGCGACGCCGGCATCGCCGTCTCGATGGGCTCACGCGGCGACTGCTTCGACAACGCCGTGCCCGAGAGCTTCTTCGCCACGCTCAAGAAGAAACTTGTCCATCGCCCCTCCGGCCACACCGGCGGGTTCACTTCAGCAGCTTCGAGTTCGTCGAGGCCCTGGACAGAACACCACCGCCGACACTCGACGCGGGGCTATCTCTCGCCGGCGCAGTTTGAGGCCATGACGATGACCAACAATCACGAGAACATCGGCTAGCGCCGCAAGCCCAACGGTGTCCGAAGAAGGGGGTCTACTCCAGACAGCCGCCGCAGCAAGCCGGAAGTTGCCGCCGCCCGGGGCGGTGCGAACGCGCGTCGCCGAGCACGGGCGCAACAGAAGCGCGGGCGGCACGGGCATCGCATGGCCGGGATTTGCGGTAGGCGTGACCGGTGTCGGCGAGCGTGACGGTCCGTGGGTCATGGGCTGCTCGCGCGCGGACGAATCGCGGAGGCATTCGCCGTGGACGCCGGGTGGGCCGGGACTACGATTGGGCCGACAACCGGGGGCGGCACCCGGCAGCGGCATGTGCTCGGAGCAGCGGCGTCCCAGACGAGGAGGTTTCGCATGGCGCAGCCGACGATCGATCCCACCTTCTACCGGACCGCAGCAGAGGCCGCGGCCGCTCCTGGTCGAACAGCTCGCCTACGTGGTGGCCTTCGACCGGGCCGCGCAGAAGAACGACGCAATGACCGTCATCGATGTGAATCCGGCCTCCGACAGCTATGGGCGGGTGGTCGGTTGGACCGACGTCCCGGGCCTCGGCGACGAGCTGCACCACTTCGGCTGGAACGCCTGCAGCAGCGCGCTCAAGCACGAGGGCCACAACATGGACGGCCTCGCCCGCCGCTACCTCCTGGTGCCGGGCCTGCGCTCGTCGAACATCTACGTGCTCGACACCGGGCCGGACCCTCGCCAGCCGACGCTGGTCAAGACGATCGACGCGCAAGCGCTGTCCGCAAAGGCCGGCTACTCCCGCCCGCACACGCTGCACTGCGGACCCGACGGGGTCTTCCTCACCTGCCTGGGCGGCGCCGAGGGCGACGACGACGGACCGGGCGGGATCGCGCTGCTCGACCACGAGACGCTTCGACGTCCTGCGCGCCTGGGAGACCGACCGCGGGCCGCAGCACTTCCACTACGACGCCTGGTGGCACCTCAACCAGAACGTGCTGATCTCCAGCGAGTGGGGCAGCCCTTCGATGATCGAGGACGGCATCGTGCCGGAACTGCTGCTGGGCCAGAAGTACGGCCACGCCATCCACTTCTGGGACCTCGCCGCGGGCAAGCACGTGCAGCGCGTCGACCTCGGCGCCCAGCACCAGATGGCGCTGGAGGTCCGCCCGTCTCACGACCCCGAGGCGACCTGGGGCTTCGTCGGCGTCGTGATCTCCACCGAGGACCTGTCCGGTTCGGTCTGGCGCTGGTTCCGCGACGGCGACGAGTGGAAGGCCGAGAAGGTCATCACCATCCCCGCCGAGCCCGCCGACCCGGACCTGCTGCCTCCCGCCCTGAAGCCCTTCGCTGCGGTGCCGCCGCTCATCACCGACATCGACCTCTCGGTCGACGACAGGTTCCTCTACGTGTCCTGCTGGGGCACCGGCGAGATGAAGCAGTTCGACGTGTCGGACCCGGCGAACCCGAAGCAGGTGGGATCCGTGCGGCTCGGCGGCATCGTCGACCGCACCCCGCACCCGGCCAGGGCCGACATGCCGCTCTCCGGCGGGCCGCAGATGGTCGAGGTCAGCCGCGACGGCAGGCGGGTCTACTTCACCAACTCGCTCTACGGGGCGTGGGACGACCAGTTCTACCCCGACGGCGTCGGCGCCTGGATGGCCAAGCTCGACGCCGACCCCGACGGCGGGCTGAGCATCGACGAGCGCTTCTTCCCGCACGGCGAGGAGTTCCGCGGCCTGCGCGTGCACCAGATCCGACTGCAGGGCGGCGACGCTTCGTCGGACTCGTACTGTTACAGCTGATTACCCAGGTCGGTGGCGGCGGGCTCGGACAGGGCCGCCGCCCTGCGGCGATTCGCACACGGCCACGCGACTGTACTCGTTGATCTACGGCGTTCAGACGCAAGCAGGCGCGCCGCGCTCAGTTCCGGCGCGACCGCTTCGGACGACAAGCGGAAGTAGCGCTTTTCGTCCAAAGCGAGTGTTTCCCCGAGGCGACATGGGTGTCCCCCCGGAGGACTGTCACGCGTGGGCGAGGAATCTCTCCAACAGGAGCCCTCAATTTCTCGCCTCCCCCCCGGTGGGGCAGTGATGGGGCAGTCTTCGGCGGGTCCGGCGGCGTCCAGCGGGACGGCGCACCGGTTGCCTGTCCGGTGGCAGGCCGCGAAGCCCCGTGTTTATCGAGCGGAGCGGCGAAGGAGTCGAACCTTCCAAGCGCCGGGTTGCGACGCCCTGCCGGTTTTGAAGACCGGATGGGCCACCGGGCCCTGCCGCTCCGTGCGAAAGGCTAGACGCGGCATCTGCCCCGGTGGTTTGATGGCGGCATGCCCGGTCCTGTCGGAGGGCGTTTGCGGCTCGGGGTGGCCGCGGCGGTCGCGCTGGCGCTCGTCGCGCGCGCTGCTGATCGCCACGAGGCCCTGGGACGACAGCGGCGAGGCTGGCGCCGCCCAGAAGGCGTCGTTCGACTCGCTGGCCCCGGCGCATGCGCCCGCGCATTGGCTGCCACCCGAGGACTGGGTCTACAACCACTGGCTGCCCTACGACGAGGGGCGCCTGTACGCCCTGCTGCGGCGTCACCCGCGGCGACATCTGGCGCCAGCTGCGCGACGACCACCACACGATCGCGGAGCTCGCCGCGAAGCACGGCTGGCCGGACCGGCGAAGCTGGCGCGCGCGCTGGTCGAGCCGCGCCGCGGCGCGACGTCTCGGCGCAGATGCTCGCGGTCCTGCGCGCGCGGGCGCTGCGGACGATCACCCAGGGCCACCTCGCCCAGCACCTGCTCTTCCATTCGCTGCACCAGTTCGCGATCCCGAGCGAGGCGCCGGACATCTTCGGCGTGACGGACGCCGAGTTCCGCGCGCTGCGCCGCGGCGAGCAGAGCCCGCTCGACATCGGGCGGGTCCACGGCCGCTCGCCGGCGGAGATCCAGGCGCTCGCGGCGGCGGTGCTCCGCGAGCGGGTGCGGGCCGGGATCCGCACCGGCGCGACGACGCACAGCAGGGCCGGCTGCTGCTCGCGAGGCAGCTCGCCCAGTTGCCGCGCTGGCTCGAGCAGGTCCGCTACAACGGGCCGCCGCCGACCCACCAGGGCCAGCTCGTGAATGTGCCACGCGACTTCGCCGCCAACCCGGCGCTATCCGCCGACGGGCGCCATGTCGTCTTCGAGGCGTACGTGCAGAAGCTCCCGCTGGCGCTCGCCCGCGGCGAGATCAGCGTGCAGACCCGCGGCCTCGACGGCTCGGCGCCGGTCGGAGGTCTCGCAGCCCAACTCGGGCCAGCGGCGGGGCCGCGTCGGCCTAAACCCGTCGGTCTCTGCGGATGGGACACGTGGTCGCGTTCGAGTCCGCCGAGGGCAATCGCAACTTCGCCAAGCGCTACGGCTCGATCAGGGTGCTGGTCCGCGATGTCGCCGCCGGCGTGAGCCACACCGTCGGGCGGCCAGGCGCGAAGGCTCTCCCAGTCGGAGTTCAACCCCGTCGTCGTCGAGCGACGGCAGCGCGGTCGCCTATCAGGCGGTTCGCCGCGCCGGGCACAGCCAGGTGCTCGTCACGCGCGTCCGTCGAGGCGCACGACGCTGGTGAGCCGCCGCGGCCGCTCCGGGCCTGCGGCGAACGCTGACACGTACGAGCCGAGCATCGACGGCGACGGCACGCGGGTCGCCTTCACCAGCGCGGCGCCGAACCTCGGCGCACGCGGCGGCCACTCGCAGGTCTTCGTCCGCGACCGGCGGCGCGGCACGACGCTGCTCGTCAGCCACGCCGGCGGCGACGCCTCGAGCCCGGCGATCTCGGCCGACGGGCGCACGTCGCGTTCGTCACCGGCGCCGGGACAGCACGCGACGCGGATCCTGCTGCGCGACCTGAAGCGCGCGCGACGGGTCGGTGAGCCTGCCGCGCGACGGCGTCGCGCTCGGCCCGTCTGTGAGCGCGAACGGGCGCTACGTCGCCTACACGTCGGTCGCGCGGGGCCGCAGCAGCGTCGTGGTGCGCGAAGTGGGCCGGCCGGGCCCCGTCGCGGAGATCGTCGGTACGGAGGACCCGTCGATCTCCGCGGACGGCCGCCTCGTGGCGTTCTCCTCGACCGAGCCGAACATCGCTCCGGGCAAGCCCGACGACCGGCGCGGCGTCTTCGTGCGCAACATCGAACCGGCAAGACCCGGCTGGTGTCGGCGCCCGTGCCGCCGGCGACTGGCCCGGCCGCGAAGCCCGCCGCTGGCAGGCCGGGCTCCCGGCGACACGTTCCGGCTGCGCGCCAGGCAGGTCGCGATCGTCGACAACGCCTTCCACCACGGCCGCGACCGGCCGACGATCCATCTGCGCGCCGGGCAGCGGTCACGTGGCTGTGGCGATCTCAGCAGTCCCACCAGGTGATGCTCGCGAGCCCAGCTCGCTTGCTGCGGTCCCCCGCGCAGGCATCTGGTCGTTACTCGGTGCGCCTGACCAGGCCCGGCACGTATGACTTCGTCTGCGCGATCCACGCGCCGGGGATGCACATGACGGCGATCGTCCGCTGAACGGCGGCCACTAGGCGAGCAGGAACGGGATGCGCGTCGCCAGGACGTAGGCGACGAACAGCACCGTCGCAATGCGCAGGCGGCGGCTGGTTCCCAGTGCTGCAAGTGGGATCAGCCAGGTCACGTACCAGGGCAGCAGCCAGGCGGTCCCGAGCAGGACGGCGAGCGTCGCCCAGCCGGCGCAGGTGACCCAGTCGCGCCGCGCCAGGCGCGCCAGAGCGAGGCGGCGATCGCGATCGCGGTCAGCATGGTGGCGAGCTGACGGCCGGCCGCGCTGAGGCCCGAGCCCGTGAGCCTCAGCGCGATCTCGTTGGGGACGCTGTGCTGCGCGACGCCGCCGTGCGCGCCCGGCACCGTCGTCAGGAAGCCAGTCGCATGCGACCCGAACGCCGCGAATGCCACCAGCGGCCGCGCCGATGCCGGCGAAGATCGCACCGGCGACGACGCCGCGCCGCCGACCGGGGTGGCTGACGAACGCGAACGGGAGCAGCAGGCCTGGCGCGAGCTTCAGCGCCGCGCCGAGGACGAAGGACGCACCGCCGGCCGCCACGCGGCGGTGCTCCACCAGGGCGATGCCCGCAACCGTCAGTGCGACGGCGAGTGCGTCGTTGTGGCCGCCGCCGACCTCGAACACCAGTACCACGGGGTTCAGGCCGACCAGCGCCGCGGCCATTCGCGGGTCGTGGCCGCGGCGCTCGGCCAACCGCCAGACGAGCGCCACCGTCGCGAGGCTTGTGGCGAACGCGATGCCCTTGAACGTCCAGACGGCGCCGGCGATGCCGAGTGGCACGAGCAGGTCCGAGAGCACCGTGAACAGCGGGCCATACGCCGACTTCGCGTCATGCCAGCGCAGGTAGGTGCGGATCGGGTCGTTCGGCGCGGAGCCGGTGCCGAACACGTACGGGTCGAGGTGGTGGATCTCCGACAGGCGGCCCAGCCCGATGTAGCCGAAGACGTCCGCAGACAGCAACGGAGGCGCCAGCAGGAAGACGACGTGCAGCACGACGATCGCGCCGATGACGATCCGCGGGGACAGGCTGCGAACGCCCGCGAGCACCGCGAGCCACGCGGCGAACAGCACGACCAGCAGCCAGCCGAACCCGGTCCAGGTCGTGCGCTCGCCGAGACCCGTGAAGGGCCCGGACAGCCAGTGGGGGAACGAGCGCACGCCGCCGGGCACCAGGAACGACGGCGCGGCCGCCGCGTCGAGGACGAGCACGACCGACGCGGTGAGCAGGGCGGCGCCCCCCGCGGCGGCAAGGGCGGGACGCAGCGGTGGGTGTGCGAGCGGTGCGCGCACACCCACATGGTTGCGCGCCGGCTAGGCGTGCTGCTGCAGGCCGTGTTCCAGCGCGCCCTTGACGCTCGCGTCGAGCGCGTTGAGCCGGTGCAGTGCGAGCGCCTCCGCCGATGCGAAGCGCCGCCCGGCGGCGGTCGGCGCCGTGGTGCAGCAGCACGCAGTGCAGCAGCGCGAGCGAGCCGCTCGGCGTCGAGGCCGCTGGCGCGCGCATGCTCGTCGACCAGGCGCACGCCGAGCTCGACGTGGCCCAGCAGCCGGCCGTCGTCGGTCAGGCCGATCTCCGCGCCGTAGGTGAACTCGCGCGTCTTGCCGATGTCGTGGACGAGCGCGGCGCAGACGAGGAGGTCGCTGTTCAGCCGCGGGTGCAGGATGCACGCCTCCGTGCGCGAGGGTTCCCACGGCGACCGTGTGCTCGAGCAGGCCGCCGAGGTAGGCGTGGTGGCCGCCGCGCGTGCAGGGCGCCCGGCGCCATTCGGCGCGCAGCGCGTCGTCGGCGAGCAGCCGCGCGAGCAGCGCGGCGTAGCCGGGATCGTGGACCTCGCGGGCAAGGTGCTCGAGGAAGCCGTCGAGCTCGTCGAGGTCGCGGTAGGCGACGGGCAGGAACTGCGGCGGGTCGGTCGTCGCGGGGTCGACGCGCGTGATCGCGCGGACCTCGAGCTGCAGCTCGTCGCGGAAGCGCTCGACCCGGCCGGCGACGCGCACGAGGTCGCCGCGATCGAAGCGCCCGGCGAGCACGTCGGCGTCGCGGAACGCGCGCGCCGGGATCGCGCCGGTGCGGTCGCGCAGCTCGAGCGCGAGGTACGGCGTGCCCGAGCCGGCTGACCAGCCGGTCCTTGCGCGCGCACGCGAAGACGCCCACCACGTCCTGGCCCGGGCGCAGCGTCGCGACGGCGAGGGCGGGATCGGTCGCGGCAGAGGCCATGTGCCCATCATGTACCGTGAACCGGATGCAGCCCCTGATCTGGGACCGACGGCCCGACGGCCTGCGCGCCCCCGCGCTCGTCTGCGCGTTCACGGGCTGGAACGACGCGGGCGACGCCGCGTCGGCGGCGCTGCAGCATCGATCGGCTCGTCGCTGCGGCGCGACGCGCTTCGCGCGCGTCGATCCCGAGGACTTCTTCGACTTCCAGGCGCAGCGGCCGACCGTCGAGATCACCGAGGGCCGCACGCGCGAGATCATCTGGCCGGAGATCGAGATCTTCGAGGCGCGCGTGCCGCGCGCACAGCGCGACCTCGTGCTGCTGCAGGGCCCGGAGCCGTCGTTCCGCTGGCGCACGTTCTGCGCAGCCGTCGTCGAGCTCGCCGAGGCGCTCGGGACGCAGATGGTCGTGACGCTCGGCGCGCTGCTGGCCGACGTCCCGCACACGCGCCCGGTCGCCGATCACCGGCCTGGCGTCCGACGAGGGCCTCGTCGAGCGGCCTCGGCCTCGCCCGACCAACTACGAGGGCCCGACCGGGATCGTCGGCGTGCTGCAGGCCGCCTGCCAGGAGGCCGGGATACCGACGCGCGAGCCTGTGGGCGAGCGTGCCGCACTACGTCGCCGCCGCGCCGAACCCGAAGGCCGCGCTCGCGCTCGTGCGCAAGCTCGAGGCGCTGCTCGGCGTGGCCGTCGACGCCACCGAGCTGGAGAGCGCGTCGGTCGAGTACGAGCGCCAGGTCTCGCTCGCGGTGCAGAGCGACCCCGACGTCCAGGCGTTCGTCGAGCGCCTCGAGCAGGCGGCCGCCGAGGAGGAGGCCGCCGACGACGTCGATCCGACGAACCTCCCCTCGGGCGACGTCCTCGCGCGCGAGTTCCAGCGCTTCCTGCGCCAGCGCGGGCCCGACGACGCCCAGCTAGCCGGCGCGCGTCGAAGCCGCGCGCAGCGAGCGCGCACGCATGGCGCCGCCGATCGCTGCCGAGCACGATCGAGATCAGCGTCGTCGCGATCGGCGAGGACGATGTGCGGGTCGCGGCAGCTTCGCCTCGGCGTGCCGTCCCGACGACCGCGTGGGCGAGCAGGATGAACGTGCCGAACAGCGCGCCGCCCGCGACGCCGCGCAGCGCGCCCTCGCGCGCGTCGGCATGGTCGTAGCCGGCCGGCGATGCCGCCGAGGATCGCCGAGCAGCGTCAGCACGGTGTAGACGCCACCGTTGATGCCGAGCATCACGCCGCAGATGGCGCCGTAGAGCGACGGCAGCACCAGCACGATGAAGGCCTGCTCGAAGGGGCGCCGTTCCGCCAGCAGCGGCATGGGCGCGACCCTACCTCAGGCGGCGTCGGCGGCGCCCCAGATACCCGGGCCGCGCGTGTGTTCGTAGATGAGCGAGGTCTCGGCGTGGGCGACGCTCGGATGCGTCGCGAGATGGTCGACGACGAACTCGCGCAGGTCCTGCGCGTCCGTCGCGGCGACCCAGACGAGGTAGTCCGTCACGCCGGTGAGGTGGAAGACCATCAGCACGCCGGGCAGTGCGCGGACCGCGTGCGTGAAGGCGTCGATCTCCTCGCGCGCGTGGACTGCGAGGCGCACGGCGATCATCGCCTGCAGCGGGCGGCCGAGCGCGGCGAGATCGACCTCCGCGTGGAAGCCGCGGACGACCCCGCGCTCGCGCAGCGAGCGCAGCCGGGCGAGGGCGGTCGACGGCGCGACGCCGACCCGATCGGCGAGGCGCTGGTTGGTGATCCGGGCGTCCTGGCCGACGGCCTCGACAATCGCCCGATCGGTGGCATCCAGCGGTGGCTGTGGATCGTTCGGCACGAGCCGCACTGTAGCGCGCCAAGATGAAGAAACAGCGATCAGGATCCTTGGCAGATGAAGAATCTGCGAGCCCTTGTGATCTGCCCGCCTGATCCTTCACCCTATGTGCATGTCCGTCACCGCCAGCCAGACCGAGATCAAGGACTCCATCCTCGAGGCGATCGGCCACACGCCGCTGGTCCGCCTCTCACGCATGGCAGCCGGCCTGACCCCGCAGGTCGTCGCCAAGGTCGAATCGCTCAACCCCGGCGGGTCCATCAAGGACCGCGTTGCGGTCGCGCTGATCGAGGCCGCCGAGCGCGACGGCCACCTTCGCCCTGGCGGGACCATCGTCGAGCCGACGTCCGGCAACACGGGCACCGGCCTCGCGATCGCGGCGCGCCTCAAGGGGTACCGCGTGATCGCGGTCATGCCCGACAAGATGTCCAGCGAGAAGATCGACCTCCTGCGCGCCTACGGCGCCGAGGTCGTCGTCGCGCCGACCGACGTCGCGCCCGAGTCGCCGCAGTCCTACTACCGCGTCGCCGACCGGCTGGCCGCGGAGATCCCCGGGGCCTTCCAGCCCAACCAGTACTTCAACATGGCCAACCCGCAGGCGCACTACGAGTCGCACCGGGCCGGAGCTGTGGGAGCAGACCGGCGGGCGCATCACGCACCTGGTGGTCGGCGTCGGGACGGGCGGCACGATCACCGGCACCGCGCGCTACCTCAAGGAGCGCAACCCGGACCTCGTCGTGATCGGCGCGGATCCGGAGGGCTCGATCTACTCGGGCCCGGAGGACGAGGTCCGGCCGTACCTGGTCGAGGGCGTCGGCGAGGACTTCTGGCCCAAGACGTTCGACCCGACGGTGGTCGACCAGTGGGTTCGCGTCTCGGACCGCGACTCGTTCCTGACGACGCGCCGCCTCGCGCAGGCCGAGGGCATCCTCGCCGGCGGCTCGGGCGGCCTCGCGGTGCACGCGGCGCTCGAGGTGGCGAAGACGATCGACGACCCGAACGCGCTGATGGTCGTCGTGCTGCCCGACGGCGGGCGCTCCTACCTGAGCAAGATCTTCAACGACAGCTGGATGCGCCAGTACGGCTTCCTCGAGCGCACGGTCGACCTGACGGTCGGTGACGTGCTGCGCCAGAAGTCCGATGCCGGCGAAATTCCGCCGCTCGTGACCGTCGAGACCCACTCGCGCGTGCGCGACGCGATCTCGCTGCTGCACGAGCACCGCGTCTCGCAGCTGCCCGTCGTCAGCCCGCAGGACCCGCACACCGTCGTGGGCTCGATCGGCGAGCGCGGACTGCTGCGCCACGCCGCGCAGGACGCGGAACTGCTCGGCGCCGAGATCGTCGACGTGATGGAGGCGCCGTTCCCCGCCGTCGCGGCGTCGGACCCGGTGCGCGAGGCGGTCGAGCTGCTGGTGGGCGACCAGCAGGCGCTGCTCGTCACGGTCGACGGTCGCGCGGCCGGTCTCGTCACGCGCGCCGACCTGCTGGAAGCATTGGCGTCGTGAAGTTCGGCACTCGCGCCGTCCATGCCGGCCTGACGCCGGATCCGAGCTACGGGTCCGTGATCCCGGCGATCCACCAGACGTCGACCTACGCGCAGCCCGCGCCCGGCGAGTTCGTCGAGGACTACGACTACTCGCGCTCGGCCAACCCGACGCGCGCGGCGCTGGAGACGGCGCTGGGCGAGCTCGAGGGTGGCCTCGGCGTCGCGTTCTCGTCCGGCCTTGCCGCGGAGCACGCGGTGATCACGCTGACCTGCGAGGCGGGCGCGCACGTGGTGCTCCCGGCCGACCTCTACGGCGGGACCTTCCGGCTCGTCGACAAGGTGCTCACGCGCTGGGGCCTCGAGTACGACCTCGTCGACCAGACGGACCTCGAGGCGCTCGATCGCGCGGTGCGTCCGGAGACGAAGCTGATCTGGGTGGAGACGCCGACGAACCCGTTGCTCAACGTGGTCGACGTCGCCGGTGTGGTCGCGCGCAAGGGCGACGCGTTCGTGGCCGTGGACAACACCTTCGCCACGCCGGTCAACCAGCGCCCGCTGGAGCTCGGCGCGGACTTCGTCGTGCACTCGACGACGAAGTACCTCGGCGGCCACTCCGACGTCGTGGGTGGCGCCGCCATCGCGCGCACTCCCGAGCACCACGAGGCTCTGCGCTTCGTGCAGAACGCGGTCGGTGCGGTGCCGGCCCCGTTCGATTGCTTCCTCGTGCACCGCGGTCTGCGCACCCTGCACCTGCGGATGGCCGCGCATGCGGAATCCGCGCGCGCCGTGGTGGCGATGCTGCAGGGGCGCGACGACGTGCGCGATGTGCGCTGGCCGGGCTTCTCCGGGATGGTGAGCTTCCGCTGCGAGGACGCGGTCGGCGTCGTCCAGCGCACCGAACTGTTCACGCTGGCCGAGTCGCTCGGCGGCGTCGAGTCGCTGATCGAAGTGCCGCAGGCGATGACGCACCAGTCGGTCGAGGGCTCCGCTGCTGCGGTGCCGGCGGACCTGGTGCGGCTGTCCTGCGGGATCGAGGACCCGCAGGATCTCGCAGAGGACCTCGCGCGGGCGCTGGGCGGCTAGGCGAACCGCAGCGCGTTGCGGCGCGCGCGCAGCGCACGACGCAGCCGGGTGGTCCGCCCGACACGGCGGTTGCGGGCGCGCTGTGCGCGGTACTCGCGAATCGTCATGCCCGCGGGGATGTCGGTGGCCTCGTAGGCGAAGGACTGGGGGGCTGTGATTGCGGGGCTCACGATCTCTCCTAGGTTCGTGAGTTCAACTCTCGCCCCTGCGCGGACTTACGCCATCGGCCATGGGGACCATCGTGGCTGGCTGTCCGGACGATCTTTCGGTCGTCCTGCAGGACGACCGAAATTCAGCCCTGGCCGATGGCCACGCCGACGCCTGCGACCAGCACGCCGCCGAGCGTGACCTGGATCAGCGACTGCGGGAGCGAGACATGGAGGAAGCGCTTGCGCACGAACGCGATCGCGAGCAGCTCGCACGCGACAACGACGTAGGCGACGGTCAGCGCCGTCGCGCGGTTTTCGATCAGGAACGGCAGCGAGTGCAACGTGCCGCCGATGAACGTCGCCCCGCCGGTGATGAGTCCGCGCTGCAGCGACGAGCCACGGCCGGTGAGCTCGCCGTCGTCCGACAGCCCCTCGCTCAGGCCCATCGAGATCGCGGCGCCGAGCGCGCTCGCGAGACCGACCAGGAGCGCCGCGTGCGTGCTCGCCAGGTAGGCCGTCGCGAAGATCGGCGCGAGGGTCGAGATCGTCCCGTCGATCAGCCCGATCAGTCCGGGCTGCACCTTCTGGAGCAGGAACGTCCTATGGGCGTCGGGCGGCATTCGTGGTCGAGCTTATCTAAAGTGACTTACAATAGAAATTCGGGTACCCTAATGAGGCACATGACCGACGAGGCCCTCAGCGAGCTCCTGCGCGACCGCGGCCAGCGCGTGACGTCGCAGCGGCTGCTCATCCACCGGTTCCTGCGCGAGCACGAGGGGCACCTGACGGCGGAGCAGGTTCTCGCAGGCGTGGCGGACGCCCTGCCAGGCACCGCGCTGCCGACCGTCTACGCGACGCTCGAGCTGTTCGAGGACATAGGCCTCGTCCGCCGCGTCCAGACGGGTGGCGGGACGATGGTGTTCGACCCGCGCACCGACCCGCACCACCACGTGACGTGCCGGCGCTGCGGCGCGGTCGAGGACGTCGAGGGCCCGGTCGAGCTGGGCGGCGTGCTGCGCCGCGCGCGCCGCGCGGGCTTCGCCGCCGAGCACGCCGAGGTCGTCGTCAGCGGCCTGTGCCGCGACTGCCGCGCCGCGGCCTAGCGCTCCGCCGCCGGGCAGACGATCCGGTAATCGCAGATCGAGCAGGCCGCGTAGGACGGGGTCGGCTCGAAGCCCTGCGAGGAGATGCCGTCGGCGACCTCGCCGACCGTGTCGGCGATCCAGTCCCGGTCGATGTCCTCGTGCGGGACGGGGACCTTCTCGTCGTCGAGCACGTAGAGGTAGCTCTGGCGCGAGGCGTCGAGGTCCCACGCCTCGCGCGCGCCGACGGCGTAGAGCGAGAGCTGCACGTCCTCGCGCAGCTGCGCCGCGGTCTTGGGGCGGCCGGTCTTGTAGTCGATCAGCTCGTACCCGCCGTCGGGCAGGCGGTCGACGCGATCGACGCGGCCGCGCAGCGTGTGGCGGCCCATGCGGAACTGGAAGCCGCGCTCGAACCAGACGGGCTCGGCGTCGTCCTGCTCGAAGCGCTCGTGGTAGCGGCGCAGCGCTGCGTCGGCCTTGCCACGCAGCTGGCGCTCCTCCTCGCTGGTGCCGAACCCGCCCCGGCGCCAGCCGGCGTCCATCAGGCCGAGCAGCTCGTCGACGTTGTGGACCTCGGCCTGGTGGTAGCGCTCGAGGACCTGGTGGACGAAGATCCCGAAGCGCTGGTAGAGCGTCGGCTCGCTCGGGATCCTGAAGACGCGCGCGAACTTGTACTTCAGCGGACACGTCCGGTAGGTGTCGATGTCCGATGCGCTGAGCAGCAGCCCGTCGCCGCGACGCGGCAGGAACGCCTCCAGCGACGGCTCGTCGCGAGCGGCAACCGCTGCGGCCCGCGCCCGCGCGTCGCGCTCGGCGTCGAGCAGCGCGTCGTCCAGCGGCGAGGACTCGAGGATCTCCCGCTGCTGCGCCGTCGCGGCCTGCAGGATCGCCGCGTTGATGCCCGGCAGCGCCTCGGCGACGGACTGGCCCTCCGGCCGCGCGAGCAGCGCGGAGACCTTCAGCAGCTCGAGGTAGCGCACGGTGCCGTGGGCGACGTCGAGGTCAGTGTCCAGTCGCAGCTCGCCGAGCCGGTTGCCGGTCCGCGGGATGCCCGCGACGAGCTCGTCGCGCAGCGCCTGGTAGGTCGCGTGCAGCGACTCGTCGGGCCCGAAGAGCTCCTCCTCGCGGTCCTCCCATTCGGCGCCGAGCGCGGCCCGTGCCTCCTCGGCGAACGGCGACGGAGGCTGCAGCGCGCCGCTGACGGTGTGGGCCGCGTAGGCGAGCACGAGGCCCTCGCGCGCGCGTGTCATGGCGACATGGAGCAGCCGCCGCATCTCGATCACGTGCGACTCGCGCGAGCCGTCGTCGGGAGCGCCGTGGGGGCGGTGGGTCCGAGCGCGGCGGGGATCGGCTCGACCAGGCGGCTGCGCGCCCCCGGCATCCGCGCCGATTGCAGCCCGAGCACGAAGACGCGGTCGAACTCGCGCGCCTTCGCGGCCTGCATCGACATCACCGCCACGGCGTCACGTGGGGCGTCGCTGTCGGCCGGCTCGTCGTCGCGAAGCCCAGCGTCGGCGACGGCGCTGATGTAGCGGGCGAACTCGCGCGGGGTGGCCTGCGGCGACCGGCGCACGTAGCCGGTGGCGAGCTCCCCGAGCCGCGACAGGTTGCGCAGCCGCTCGACGACGTCGGCCTGGGCGGAGAACAGCTGCTGCCGGCGCAGGCCGAGGCGTTCGATCAGGCGGTGGACGAAGAGGTCGGGGCGCGTGCTGTCGAGCGCGCGCGCGGCGGCGCGGTGCAGCTTCAGGAACGCGAGGATCCGCTCGCGCGCCTCGGGCGGCAGCTGGGGCGACTCGGTCGCGGCAACGAGCGCGCTGACCATGTCGAGCTTTCGCCGCCGCGCGATCTGGATGCAGCGCGCAAGATCGACCGAGCGCAGCTCGACCGGCGGGCGCGCCAGCGCGCGCACGACCGCCCCTGCGTCGGCCGGGTCGACGAGCAGGCGCAGCCAGGCGAGCACGTCGCGCACCTCTGCGCGCTGGAAGAAGGCCGAGTCCCCGACGAGGCGGTGCGGCACCGCGCGCTCCTCGAGCGCCACGGCGACGGCCTGGCCCTCGTTGCGCACCGAGCGAACCAGGACGGCCACCTGGCCGGGCGCGGTGCCCTCGCGCAGCAGCCGCGCGACCTCCGCGGCGACGGACTGCGCCTGGGCGCGCTCGTTCGCGCAGCGCCAGAAGCGGACCTCGCCGCCCGGCTCGCCTGCGGGCACGGGCGCCGCGACGGCGCCGGCCGCAACCAGGATGCGCTCCCGGCAGCGCAGCGAACGCTCGAGCTCGATCACCGTGCCGGTCGCGCGCTCGGGATCGGCCATGGTGGCGGTCACCTCGTCGCCAAGCAGGCCCAGCACCTTGACCTGCGCCGGGGTCAGGTCCTCGAGGTCGTCCACCAGCACATGCCGGAAGCGGGCGTTGGTGCGCTCGCGCACGTGGGGCTTGTCCTCGAGCAGCGACTGGGCGCGGAGGACCAGCTCGCCCTCGTCGAGCAGCGACTGCTCCGACAGCATCCGGTCGTGGGCGAGGTAGATCTGCGCGAACTCGCGCTCGCGATCGGTCTGCGGCTCCCCATCCGCCAGCCGGCTCGCCCAGTCGCCGTACGCCTGCGCCGTGATCGACTGCTCCTTGAGGCGGTCGATCCGGGCGACGATTCCGGCGAGCATCGCGGCGGGGCTGCCACGGAAGTCGTGCAGTCGCACGCTCAGCTCGTCGATGCGGTCGAGCAGCATCGCCAGCCGGTCGGCTGCGGATGCCGTGGCGACGAACGGTCCGAGCCCGGCCTCGATCGCCTCGTCGTGCAGCAGTCGCGCGCAGAACCCGGGGACCGTGACGACGTGCAGCTCTTCGAAGCCGCGGGTGAGGCGCGCCTCGATCTGCGCGCGCACGCGATCGGCATCCCGCGCCAGCACCAGAATCGATTCCGGCGGGGCACACACCGCCGAAGGCGGTGGGTCCGCGCACAGCCACGCGAACCGTTCGGTGAGCACGGTCGTCTTGCCGGTCCCCGCGCCACCGACGACGGCGAGTCGGCCGCCGTCGTGCTCCACGGCAGCGCGCTGGGTCGGGGTGAGCGGCGGCACCTCCTTAGGATATGGCGCTCATGGCAAGCTCCCCGGCGTTGTCGCAGGCGGACTGGCTCGGTGCCTGCCGCGCTGCGGTCGCAGGGCTGCGCGAGGTCATGCGCGAGCATCCGACGAGCCGCGAACGGGTCGTCGAGACGGGCACGCTGGGCGAGGGGGGCGACCGCACGCTGGTGATCGACCAGTTGGCCGAGGACATCGTGTTCGCGCAGCTGGAGCGCCTGCATGACGCGGGCGCACGCTTCACCGCGGTCTCGGAGGAGCGCGGCGTCGTGGACTTCGGTGGCGACGGCACGCTGGTCGTGATCGACCCGATCGACGGGTCGATGAACGCCAAGCGCGGGCTCACCCACCACGCCCTCTCGATCGCGGTGGCCGACGGGCCGACGATGGCCGACGTCCGCTTCGGCTACGTGTTCGACCTCGGCCCGGGCGAGGAGTGGCGCGCGGAGGAGGGCGGCGGCGCGTTTCTCGACGACCAGCCGGTGCGCCCGCAGCCGGAGCGGCGCACGCCGGCCGGGAAGCTCGAGCTCGTCGCCATCGAGTCGGCGGATCCGCGCTGGCTGGCCGCGTCGTCGGACGCGCTGTGCGACGTCGCGCATCGCGTGCGCGCCATGGGCTCGATTGCGATCTCGCTGTGCCAGGTCGCGCCGACGCGCGTGGACGGCATGGCGACGCTGTGGAAGTCACGAGCGGTCGACTGCGCGGCCGCGCAGCTGATCGTGCGCGAGTCCGGAGGGCTCGTCGAGTTCCCCGGAATGGACACGCCGCTGGGCGCGCCACTGGATCTCGAGCCGCACTCGCCGGTCGTCGCCGCGCGCACGCCCGAGGCGCTCGAGCAGCTCGCCGCGTTGCCGAGGATGTGAACGGGCACCCCTGAACGTGATGGTCGACTGGAACCTCGCCCGCCGCCTCGCCGACCAGGTCGCCGGATCGCCCCCGGACGCCGCGCTGCCGGGCGACCTCCAGGCCCGCTGCGACGACGCGGCCACACGCGTGGCTGCATACACGCGCCTGAGGCCCGCCACGCCGCTGCCGGCGCCCGAGGCGGTCGATCGGAGCACGTGGCTGGCGCTCAACCTTGCCGGAATGCAGGCGACGCTCGACCCAGTGCTCGAGCGTGCGCTGACGAGCACCAGCGCGGCCGCCGGACCGATCCGCGCGGTCGGCGGCGCGGTGGTCGGCGCGGAGGTGGGAGCGCTCAGCGGCTACCTCGCGCGGCGCGTGCTGGGCCAGTACGAGCTCCAGCTGCTCGACCCGGACTACCCGCCGCGGCTGCTGTTCGTGGCGCCGAATCTCGCCGACGCCGCACGCGCGCTGGACGCCGATCTCGACGAGCTGCTGTCGTGGGTCGCGTTCCACGAGGTCACCCACGCGGTCCAGTTCGCCGGCGTGCCGTGGCTGCGCTCGCACGTGGCAGGGCTCCTCAGAGAGCTGCTCGACTCGATGGAGTTGCAGGTGGACCTGAAGGCGGCGCTGAAGCTGCCCTCGCTCGACGACCTGCGCGGCCTGGCCGACAGCCTGCGCGAGGGCGGCATCGTCAACGCCGTCGCGGGGCCGGAGCGGCGCGCGATCGTCGAGCGCATCCAGTCCGTGATGGCATTGATCGAGGGCCACGCCGAGCACGTGATGGATGCGGTCGGCGAGGCGGTGCTGCCCAACCTGCCGGCGCTGCGATCGGCCATGAACCGCCGCCGTGCCGACCGCTCGCCGCTGGTGCGGGTGATCGAGCGCCTGATCGGGCTCGACATGAAGCTCGCGCAGTACGAGACAGGTAAGGCGTTCTGCGACGCGGTGGTCGCCGAGGGCGGAATCGACCGCCTGAACATCGCCTGGACGGAGGCCTCGCTGCTGCCCTCCGCGGTGGAGCTGAAGGATCCCTCGCAGTGGCTGGAACGAACGCGTGTTCCCGCCGTGACATCGGCCTAGGAAGCCCGCAAAGTCCGGTGTAACCGCACGCTTTGGGCGGTTTACAAACATGTGTTCGATGGTAACTTCGTCGGACACTCAACTTTCGAGACTCCAACGACTCCGAGGGAGACCCGCCCACATGGCCACCACCCAGAGCACCACGACCAAGACCACCGCCACCAAGCGCTCCACGGCCGGCAAGAAGGCCGCGCAGACCCGCAGCGCCGCTGCGCGCAAGCGTTCGGCTGCCGCCAAGAAGGCCGCCCAGACCCGCGTCGACAACGCCCGCACGCCGGTCGACTACGTGACCGAGTACGCCGAGAAGGCCGTCCTCGTCCCGCTGGGCGCGAGCCTCGTCGCTCGTGACCGCGTCGTCGACGCCGTCAGCGACCTGGCCGACACGTACTCGAGCCGCGAGAAGGCCGAGCGCGAGCTGAAGGCCCGCCAGCGCCGGATCGAGACGGACCTGCGCAAGTTCGAGCGCCGCGGCACCACTGCCCGCAACCGCTTCGAGCGCGAGGTCCGCAAGACCCGCACGCGCGTCGAGCGCACGATGCGCCAGCGTCGCAACCGTCTCGAGCGCGAGATCAAGGCGTTCCGCCGCGACCTCGACAAGCAGGCCACGACGACGCGCAAGAACGTCACGTCCCAGGCCGAGCTCGCCTCCGCCCGCGTCGAGAACCTCGTGCAGAGCATCCAGACCACCGGCACGCAGGTGGCGACGGAGCTCCAGAAGCGCGTCCAGAACGTCGCGTAGCACGGACTGATTTCCCCGGCCGCGGCTCGGAGAGGGCCGCGGCCGGTCGAACTGCCGGCCTCATATCTCCGCCGGCAGCAGCAGTACCTCTCCTCCCTCGCCTTCGGCCACCTTCGGGTGGTCGGAGGTCTTTAAGGGCGTCATGGCTTTGGCCGAGTTTGCGTGAGCGCCCGGGTTCGGAGCCCGTGGCATGAGCGGGCGCGCGGGGACAAAAGGGTCAGACCCGAATGTCACCCCCTCCCTCAATGACCGCAGCCCACGCGCAGCGCCAGGCGCGCGACCGCGCTGCGCGCCACCGAAGTGACGCAAAGCCCGCAGAGCGACAGCCGGAAGGACCTACAGCACTTCGATCGCGTCGCCCGGGGCGAACTCTCCGCCGACGACGACGTCGGCGCGCAGGCCGCCGCGGCCGACGAGCTCGCGGAAGACGCCGGTGCGGTCGCGCAGCGTGGCGCACGGCTCGCAGAGGCGGTTGCCCTGCAGTTCGACGGCGCCGACGCGAAAGCGCTTGCCGACGAGGTCGTTGAGCCCGATGCCGCGGGTGACGACGTTGCGCCCGGAGTCCTCGGCGCTCAGCCCGGTGGCCTCGAGCGCTTCGGCCTCGATCAGCGTCACGTCCTGGCCGTCCTTGCCCGCTTCGTAGAACGTCCCGGTGCCGCTGGCGTAACGGTCGCCCGCGATCGCCGCACCGGGTGCGACGGTGGCGCGCTCGAGCTCCGCTGAGGGCCCGTTTGCGGTGGCCCGGATGAGGATGCGCTCGACGGTCGCCATAACGAAATCCTACGCAGGCGCCTCCGCCAGGCCGCGATCGAGCTCGTGGCCGCAGATCCGCAGGCCCGCTGCGGTCGCGGCGGCGGTCGCCGCGTGGCTGAGCGGCGTCAGCCGGCGGATCGAGCGCTGGATGCCGCGCAGGTCGCGGGCGCGAGCGGCGCGGATCTCGGCGACGAGCTCGACGAGCATCGCGCGGCGGGCGCGGCGCAGGCGCTCCGCAGCGCGCGCGGCGGACGCGGGCGGCGCGCCCAAAGCCGCGGTGCGGTCGAGCTCCTGACGCAGGGCCAGGGCGACGGCGCCGGCGACCAGCTCGGCCGTGCGGAAGCTGCTCGGGGGCGCGAGCGGCGCAAGCAGGCTGCGCGCCTTGAAGCACGCCGCGTCGGCCCCTTTGCGCCAGTCCACCGGCTTGGCGCGGTGGTGCTCGGACCCGCAGCCGGTCAGTGCGAGCACGAGGACGACGGCGAACGGACGCACGTTTGCGAGAATGTCAGACATGCCGTCACGCGAGGAGATCCTCAAGGCGCTCGAGGCCGTCATCGACCCGGAGCTGCGCAGCTCGATCGTCGAGCTGGGCATGGTCCGCTCGATCGACATCCACGACGATGGCCGCGTCGCGGTCATGGTGTCGCTGACCACGCCGGGCTGCCCGATCCGCAGCCACTTCCAGACGGCGGTCGCCAAGGCCGTCTCGGCGCTGGAGGGCGTGACGCAGGTCGACGTCGCCTTCGACGTGCTGACCGACAGCGAGAAGGGCGCGCTGCAGCAGAAGCTCGGCCGCAGCGGCGGCCTGCCCGAGGGCGCGCTGGCGATGGTGTCGAACATCATCTGCGTCGGATCCGGCAAGGGCGGCGTGGGCAAGTCGACGGTCACGGCGAACCTCGCGGCCGCGCTGTCCGAGGACGGCAAGAAGGTCGGCATCCTCGACGCCGACGTCTGGGGCTACTCGATCCCCCGCATGTACGGCCTGGGCGCCACGCGCCCGAAGGTCAACGAGACCCGCAAGATCGTCCCGCTGGAAGGGCCTGGCGGCGTCAAGGTCATGTCGATCGGCTTCTTCGTGCAGGAGGACTCCGCGGTCGTCTGGCGCGGCCCGATGCTGCACAAGGCCCTCACCCAGTTCCTCGAGGACGTGGAGTGGGGCGAGCTGGACTTCCTGCTGATCGATCTGCCGCCGGGCACCGGCGACGTCGCGATGACGCTCGCTCAGCTGCTGCCGCAGGCGCAGTTCCTGCTCGTCACGACGCCGCAGCCGACTGCGCAGAAGGTCGCGCGGCGCGCCGCCGAGATGGCCGGCAAGGTGAGCCTCGAGATCGCCGGCGTGGTCGAGAACATGTCGGGCTTCACGACGCCTTCGGGCGAGCGCTTCCAGCTGTTCGGCGAGGGCGGCGGCCAGGAGCTCGCCGACGAGCTCAACGTCCCGCTGCTCGGCAAGGTCCCGCTGACGATGCCGCTGCGCGAGCAGGCCGACGCCGGCCTGCCGCTGGTCTTCACCGATCCCGACGACGCCGCCGCGCAGGCCATCCGCCATGCGGCTCGCGGGCTCGTCGCGATGTTCCCCGCCGAGCTGCCGATGCTCCAGGCCGTGCCTCCGGTGCAGTCCGAGGGGCGCCGGCGCCGACCGGCTTCCAGCTGCCGGTCGTGCAGGCCTAGCGAGCTACGCCGACTGCTTGAAGTAGTCGGCGTTGATCTGCGAGAACTTCTGCCACTCGTCGGGGAGCTGGTCCTCGGCGAAGCAGGCGTCGACGGGGCAGGCCTCGACGCAGGCGTCGCAGTCGATGCACTCCTCCGGGTCGATGTAGAGCATCTCGACCTTGTCGTAGTCGGGCTCGTCAGGCGTCGGATGGATGCAGTCGACGGGGCAGACCTCGACGCACGAGTTGTCCTTCTGGCCGATGCAGGGCTCTGCGATCACATATGCCATGAGTCTGGTCCGGATTTCCTCGTTCAGGGTGCGGGAGTGGCGGATTCTATGGAAACCTGCCATCCGTGCTGCTCCTCACCGGCGCCACCGGGGTCGTCGGCTCCGCCCTCCTGCCCCGCCTCACCGCCGCCAGGGAGCCGGTTCGCTGCCTCGTGCGCGACCCGCGCGGCCTCGGCCCCGAGCGCGTTCGGGTCCAGATCGCCCTCGGCGATCTCTCCGACCCGCCGTCGTTCCGCAACGCGCTGCGCGGCGTCAGCACCGTGGTGCACCTCGCCGCCGCGATCCGCGACCAGCCGCACGGGTCGATCGAGGAGCTCAACGGCATCGCGACCTGGCGGATGGTCGAGGCCGCCGAGCGCGCGGGCGTCGAGCGCTTCGTGTTCTTCTCGGCGCTCTCGGCGAGCGCGCACAACCGCACGCGCTTCCTGCGCGCCAAGGCGCTCGCCGAGGAGGCGGTGCGGGACTCGTCGATCGCCCACACCGTGTTCGCGCCGAGCATCATCTACGCGCCCGGCGACCCGTACCTGACGCTGCTCGACCGGCTTGCGCTGCTGCCGGTGATGCCGCTCAGCGGTGCGGGCCGCGCGCAGTACCAGCCGATCTGGGCCCACGACGTCGCCGAGTGCCTCATGGCGGTGCTGGAGGCCGGTGCGAACGCCGACGAGCGCTACGAGCTCGCCGGCCCGGAGACGCTGTCGCACCAGGAGATCGTGGAGCTGGCGCTGCGCGCGCAGCACCGCCATCGCCGCATCGTGCACGTGCCGACGCCGATCGTCTCGCGGACGCTGCGGGTCGTCGAGGCGCTGATGAAGTCCAAGGCACCGGTCACCTGGGACGAGGCCGAGCTGATGGAGGTCTCACTGCTCACCGAGCGCGGGACCGCCGACGCCGAGCGCCTCGGCGTCCAGCCGCAGCACATGGCCGCGGTGCTGGACGCTCCGTGAACGCACGGCCTCGGGCCCGCCTCGCGCAGCCATCGACCAACGGCTGCGCCGTCGGGCGCTCGGCACCCCTAGATCTGCGCGCGCCGGTCGTGCCAGGGCAGCGCGGCCTCGAGCTGCGTGGCGAGCGCGAGCAGGTCGCCCTCGCCCGCGGGCTGGCCGATGACCTGGACGCCGACGCGGCAGGTCGAGGTCGTCACGGTGGTAGAGCGGCAGCGAGATCGCCGGCGAGCCGGTGATGTTCATCGCCGCGGTGAACGGCGTGAAGTGCCCGGAGCGCGTGAAGTCCGCCATCGGGATCGGTCCGAGCACGGGTTGATCGTGTCGTGCAGCACCGGCGCCTCGGCGAGCGCCGGCGTGATCACGAAGTCGTAGTCGCGCGGTCCACGTGATCAGCGCGCGGGCGACGGCCTGCAGCTGGAAGGTCGCGAGCGACGCCTGCACCGAGTCGATGCCCTTGGAGAGCTGGTAGATCGCCCAGCTCAGCGGCTCCATGTCCTCGGCGGTCGGCTCGCGGCCGTTCACCAGGCCGATGAACGCGATCTGCGTCGAGAGCGCGGGGCCGAAGTTGGCCGTGAACGTCTCGAGCAGCGAGGCGTCCTGCCATGGCGGGTCGGCCTCGACGACCTCATGGCCGAGCGATTCGAGCAGCGCCGCGGCGTCGTGCGCGGCCTTCGCGCAGACCGGGTCGACCTCGATGTCGGGGATCGGCGGCAGCGTCGTCACGGCGATTCGCTTGCGGCCGACCTCGCTCGCGGCCTGCGCGGCGAACGGCTCGGACGGCGGCGGCGCCCATGACGCGTCGCCGAGCACGTGGCCGCTGAGGATGTCGAGCAGCTGCGCGGTCTCCGCGACGGTGCGCGTCAGGACGCCGTCCTGGACGAGGTAGGCCTCGCCCGACCTCGGGAGCCAGCGAGATCCGTCCGCGCTGGGGCTTGAGGCCCACGAGGCCCGTGCAGGCAGCGGGGATGCGGGTCGAGCCGCCGCCGTCGTTGGCGTGCGCGATCGGGACCATGCCGGAGGCGACCGCGGCCGCGCTGCCGCCGCTGGAGCCGCCCGGCGTGCGCGCGACGTCCCACGGGTTGTTCGTCGGGCCGAACCGGCGCGCCTGGCTGACGGGCAGGATCCCCCACTCCGGCAGCGTCGTCGAGCCGACGATGACGAAGCCGGCCGCCTTGAGCTTCTGGACGACGTTGTGGTCGTACGGCGCCAGCGAAGTCGCCGGTGAAGTCGGAGGCGAGCGTCAGCCGCTTGCCGGCGATGGCGCGGTTGTTCTTGATCGCGATCGGGACGCCGGCGAACGGCCGCGGGTCGTCGGCGCCGATGCCGTCGGCCTCGGCCAGCGCCTCCTCGCCGAACACGTCCACGAACGCGTTGAGCTTCGGGTTGACCTCCTCGATGCGGTCGAGCGAGGCCTGGACCAGCTCGCGTGCGGTGATCTCGCCGCTGCGGACGCTCGCGGCGAGCTCCGTGACAGGGCGGAACAGAAGGTCGGTGGTGGCGGCGGCGTCGGAGGACATGCCCGCAGATTACTTCTGCAACGCTTAATCGCATGACCACGGACGCCACCGCCGCTCCCGACCTCTCCGACGTTCAGTCCGGGCTCGAGGGAGTCGTTGCATTCGCCACCGAGATCGCCGAGCCCGACAAGGCGGGTGGCGCGCTGCGCTATCGCGGCGTGGACATCGAGGACCTCGTGGGCGTCGTCCCGTTCGAACAGGTCTGGGGCCTGCTGGTCGACGGCACGCTTCAGCCCGGTCTTCCGCCTGCCGAGCCCTGGCCGCTGACCGTACGCAGCGGCGACCCGCGCGTGGACGTGCAGAGCTGCCTGGCGATGCTCGGCCCCGAATGGGGGATGCACGCGCTGATCGACATCGACGACGAGCAGGCCCGCAGCGACCTCGCCCGCGCATCGGTCATGGCGCTGAGCTTCGTCGCGCAGTCGGCGCGCGGCACGGGCGCGCCGCCCGTGCCGCAGCGCATCGTCGACCAGGCAGGGTCGATCCCCGAGCGCTTCCTGATCCGCTGGCGCGGCGAGGCGAAC
Source organism: uncultured Actinomycetes bacterium (assembly GCA_963794105.1). Classification (GTDB taxonomy): domain Bacteria; phylum Actinomycetota; class Thermoleophilia; order Solirubrobacterales; family Solirubrobacteraceae; genus AC-49. The sequence goes on from CAWCEB010000209.1 coordinate 27,250, forward strand.
CCCGACCACGTCAAGGCGATCGACGCCTACTGGATCTCCGCGGCCGAGCACGGCATGAACGCCTCGACCTTCACGGCGCGCGTCATCGCCTCGACCGGCGCGGACTGCGCCGCGGCGCTCAGCGGCGCGGTCGGCGCGCTGAGCGGCCCGCTGCACGGCGGCGCGCCCTCGCGCGTGCTGCAAGATGCTCGACGACGTCGAGCGCGAGGGCGATGCCGAGCGCTACGTCAAGGACCTGCTCGACCGCGGCGAGCGGCTGATGGGCTTCGGCCACCGCGTCTACCGCGCCGAGGATCCGCGCGCCCGCGTCCTGCGCCGCACCGCGCGCGAGGTCGGCTCCGAGCGCTTCGAGGTCGCCGAGGCGCTGGAGAAGGCGGCGCTGGCCGAGCTCCAGGCGCGCAAGCCCGACCGCGTGCTGGCGACGAACGTCGAGTTCTGGTCGGCGGTCGTGCTCGACACGGCCGATGTGCCCGCGGACCTCTTCACGTCGATGTTCACCTGCGCGCGCGTCGCCGGCTGGTCGGCGCACATCCTCGAGCAGAAGCGCGAGGCGCGGCTCATCCGGCCCGACCGCGAAGTACGTCGGGCCCGGCGCCGCGGCCGCTGTCGGACCTGCAGTAGCTCAGTCCTCGAATGCCCGCGCGAGGATGTCGCGCAGCGCGCGCTGGTCGGCCGCGCTGAGGCCGGCCAGCTCCTGTGGCGGGGCGTGCAGGCGATCGCCGATCGACGCGCGCAGGGCGCGGCCGTCCTCGGTGAGCGCGAGCAGCTTGACGCGCCGGTCGTGGTCGGCCGGACGCCGCTCGACGAGGCCGCGGTACTCGAGCCGGTCGACGATGCCGGTCACGTTGGAGTTGTCGCAGCCGAGGATCCCGGCGAGCTCGCTCATCGCCACGGGGCGCTGCGGGTCGAGCGCCTTCAGGGCGCCGAGCTGCGGCGGCGAGAGCTCGTATTCCGCGGCGAGCGCCATGAACCGCTTGCGCTGCGGTCCGAAGAGCCGCTGCATGAGCGCCCATGCCTCAGCGGCGGGGGAGCTGGTCGCGAGGTTCGTCATGGCGTTCAGCAGGAGGGTAGTTATTGGACACAACAGTTGGCAACTTCAACCATCAGTATGGTAACGTACCCGCCCATGTCCCACGACGGCATCACGGTCAACGGCCTCGTTCGCGAGTTCAAGGGCGGCATCCGGGCGGTCGACGGCATCGAGCTGCAGGTCCAGCCGGGGGAGATCTACGGCTTCCTCGGGCCCAACGGCGCGGGCAAGTCCACGACGGTCCACGTCCTCACCACGCTGCTCCCGCCGACGGCCGGCAGCGCGACGGTGGCGGGGTTCGACGTGTCCACCCAGGGCCCGGAGGTGCGCCGGCGGATCGGCGCCGCGCTCCAGGAGGCTGCGCTCGACAACTTCCTCACGGGCCGCGAGCACTTCGAGCTCCAGGGCGGGCTGCACGGCCTCCCGAAGGCCGAGCGCGCGGCGCGGGCGGTCGAGCTGCTCGACCGCGTCGGGCTGACCGATGCGGCCGACCGCAAGGTCGGCGGCTACTCCGGCGGCATGAAGCGCAGGCTCGACCTGGCGCTGGCGCTGGTGCACCGGCCGTCGATCCTGTTCCTCGACGAGCCGACGACGGGCCTGGACCCGCAGAGCCGCAGCGCGCTGTGGTCCGAGGTGGCGCGGCTGGCGAAGGACGACGGCGTCACGGTGTTCCTCACGACGCAGTACCTCGAGGAGGCCGACGTGCTCGCCGACCGCGTCGGGATCATCGATCACGGGCGCATCGTGGCCGAGGGCTCGCCGCAGGAGCTGAAGGCAGCAGATCGGCCGGTCGAGCGTCGAGGCGATCCCGGCCAATCCGGACGACCGCGCCGCGATCGAGGCGGTGCTCAGCCGCTTCGGCGAGCCCGCCGCGGCGTCGCCCAAGGGCGTCGCGGTCCGCTTGGCGGGCGGCAGCGAGTCGCTCGGGCAGGTCGTGCGCGCGCTCGACGGCGAGGGCCTCGCGGTCGCGCACCTGCAGCTGCACGCGCCATCGCTCGACGACGTGTTCCTCGCCAAGACCGGCCGCTCGCTGGAGGGAGACGACGAGGAAGCCGACGAACGCGAGGAGGCAGCGGCGTGATGGACCTCGAGACCGTTCGGGAGATCGGGATCATCGCCAACCGGTCGGTGCGGCGAACGCTGCGCCAGCCCGCGCTGATCGTCCCGACGATCGTGTTCCCGCTCCTGCTGCTGGCGATCAACGCCAGCGGGCTGGACGTCGACGAAGAACATCCCGAACTTCCCCGCGGACTCCTACCTGGACTTCGCGCTGGTGGTGACCTTCATGCAGGGCGGCGCTGTTCGCGGCGACCACCGCGGGCACCGAGCTTGCGACGGACATCGAGACGGGCTTCCTCAACCGGCTGCAGCTCACGCCGCTGCGCGCGCCCGCGATCCTCGTCGGGCAACTGGCCGGGGCGATGGCGGTCGCGTTCCTCTCGTCGCTGGTCTACCTGGCCGTCGGGCTGCTGGCCGGCGCACACGTCGCGGCCGGCGTCGGCGGCGCCGCGCTGCTGATCGTGCTGGCGATGCTCGTCGCGCTCGCGTTCGGCGGGCTGGGCTCGATCATCGGCGCGCGGACCGGCTCGGCCGAGGCGGTGCAGGGCATGTTCCCGCTGCTGTTCGTCTTCTTCTTCCTGTCCTCGATGAACCTGCCGCGCAACCTCATCGAAGCCGATTGGTTTCGCACGGTCGCGTCGTGGAACCCGATCTCCTACCTGGTCGAGGGCCTGCGCAGCCTGGTGATCACCGGCTGGGACGGGACCGCGCTGTGGCGCTGTCTGGTCACCGCGGTGGCGCTCAGCGTGCTCGGGTTCCTGGGCGCCAGCTCGTCCCTGCGACACGGATGGCGCGCACATGAGCGGAACGCTGGCGGTCGCCCGCGCGGTGGCGCGGCGCAGCCTGATCCACGCGTTCACGAACCCTGCGCTGCTGGTCCCGTCGATCGTCTTCCCGCTGGTCTTCCTCGTTGGATTCGCCGGCGGACTGTCGGCGGTCCAGAACGTTCCGGGCTTCGACTTCAACGGCGACTACACGGCGTTTCAGTTCGTGTTCGTGTTCCTGCAGGCGGCCGCCTTCGGCGGGGTGTTCACCGGGTTCGGGATCGCGGCGGACTTCGAGTCGGGTTTCGCGCGGCGCATGCTGCTGGCCGCCCCGCACCGCTCGGGCATGCTGTTGGGCTACGCGGCCGCCGGCATGGTGCGCTGGTGCGTCACCGCGGCGCTGGTCACGGTCGCGTCGGTGCTCGCCGGGATGGACGTCCACGGCAGCGGCATCGAGCTGACCGGGCTGGTGGGCGTCGCGCTGCTCGTCAACATCGCCTCGACGCTCTTCGGGGCGGGCGTGTCGTTTCGGACCAAGACGCTGCAGGCCGGCCCGCTGATGCAGATCCCGATCTTCGTCGGGCTCTTCCTGGCGCCGGTCTACGTTCCGCTCAGCCTGCTGACCGGCTGGATCCACTCGGTCGCCTCGTACAACCCCGTGACGGCGCTGCTGACGGCGGGGCGCGGGTTCATCTCGGGCGAACCCGCCAAGAGCGCGCTCGCCTTCGCGTGCGGACTCGCCCTGGCCGCGCTGATGGCTGTCTACGCATTGCGTGGGCTTCGGCGTGCCGAACGAGGCATGTAGGCGTCATGCTTCACGGGTGACCGAAGGGCGTTTGCTCGAGCCGGATTCGCTGGGCGACCACGTCGACCGGCTGTACCGGGCGGCGTGGGGCCTGTGCGGCTCGCGCGAGGACGCGGAGGACCTCGTCCAGGAGACCTACGCGAAGGTGCTCGCCAAGCCGCGGTTCGTCCGCAACACCGACGACCTCGGGTACCTCCTGCGCGTGCTGCGCAACACGTTCTACTCGAGCCATCGCAGCGCGATGCGCCGTCCCCAGACCACGACGATGCCCGAGGATTTCGAGCCGGCCGATCCCAGGACGGGAATGCGCCCCGAGGAGGCGCTGGACGCGCGAGAGGTGTTCGAGGTCATCGCAGGCCTGGCGCCGGACTTCCGCGATGCCCTGATCGCGGTCGATGTGGCGGGTTTGAGCTATCGCGAAGCTGCCAAGCTTCTGGGGGCCAAGGAGGCCACCATCACCAGCCGATTGTTCCGGGCGCGTGGACAGGTGGCCAGCGGGATGGATCGGGGGCGTTCTGGCGTCGTAGAGGAGAAGGGCTGATGCGGGAACACGAGCTTGATCCAATCAACGAGGCGCAGGCCGAGCGTGGGCGCGCCATTATTCAGGCTGCCGTCGAACAGACGCGCGCCCCGCTGGCGCTGCGCGAGCGCATCGAGGCCGACCGCGTACGCGCCAAGCCCGCGCGCCGGCCGTGGCTGCTCGGCGGCTCGTTCGCCGGTGTTGCGGCGGCCGCGGCGGCCGCCATCGTCCTTGCGACAGGCGGCGGCAGCGCGGGGCTCAGCGTTGCCCAGGCGGCTGAGCTCGCCCAGCTGGGCCCCGCCGCGCCGGCGCCCGCGGTCGACGGCGCGCACCCGAGCCTGCTCAAGCGCAGCGTTGGAGGCGTCAGGTATCCGTCCTGGCAGGACGAGTTCCCGTGGCATGCCTCGGGCGCGCGGGTCGACAAGGTCGACGGCCGCCGCGCGGTGACCGTCTTCTACGAGAACCCGGCCCACGCCCGCATCGGCTACACGATCGTCGACGGCAAGCCGCTCGACGAGCCATCGGGCCCCGCGCTGCAGCAGGGCGCCGAGCACTACGTCGTGCTCAAGCGCAACGGGCGCACGATCGTGACCTGGCGCCGCGGCGGTCACACGTGCGTGCTGAGCGGTCCCGTGAGCGTCCCGAGCGAGCGGCTGCTGGCGCTGGCGTCCTGGTCCGGGACCGGCCCCGCTTAACCTCGGTCCCTAGACTGCCGACTTCCGGTCTATGGAGGTTGAAGTGACCCCCGGCGTGCGCGTTCACGCCGAGCTCGAGGAGGAGCTCTACACGTTGCGTCTGGTCGGCGACCACACGCGCTACGAGTTCTGCGCGGAGGACGAGCTGCCCAGCACGATCGCGATCCTGTGCGGGCTCGACATGAACGAGCCGATCGCCCGCCGCCGCGTGCTGCTCGCCGCGGAGCGGATCGTCAGCGGACGCTGACCGGATCGCCGAGCGCGATCCGCGCGGGATGCAGCGGGCGCGCGTTCATGCCGAAGCGGCCGCTGCGCTCGCGCGTGAGCCAGCGCAGCAGTTCCGCCCACTTCACCGCGCTGTCGGGGTCGCGCGTCGGGATCACGCAGCGCTCGCACGGATGCAGCAGCCGGAAGGTCGCCTCGCCGATCGTCAGCTCGCGGCCCTCCCAGCCCTCCTCGGCGTAGGCCGGAGCATCGTCGAGCACGACATGGACGTTGGTGCGAAAGCGCCGCAGGTCGAGCGGCTGTTCGAGGGCCGTGCCGACGGCCTCGAGCGTCGCCTGCGTCGTGATGAGCAGCGAGTGCCCGAGGTCCTGCATGAGGCCGAGGTCGCGCTTGAGCGCGACGGGACGGCCGAGGTCGTCCTCGAGGGCCGTCGGCAGGTCCTCGTCATCCCATCCGAACACGCGCCCGTGCGGGTCGGTCAGGCGCGGCTTGGGCACCTCGTCGGGGTCGATCTCGCCGTCGTACGCGGCGTGCCAGAGCAGCATGCGCGGCGCCTGGCGAGCGGTCAGGCGCCTGGGAGCGCCTTTGTGCTCGTCGAACAGGGCGTGCGCGCGATCGCCCGCGGCGCCGCGCTCGTCGATGCGCAGCGCATCGACCGGTTGACCGGCCATCGACTTGACCGGCCAGCGATGCAGTTCGGTGACGCGACCGCTCGCGAGCATCCGTGGCAGGGTAGTTGCTCCATGGCGCGGCTCTTCATCACCGGCCTGGCGGGGCTGCTCGGCGGCGAGCTGGCGACGCGAGCCGTCGCGGCCGGGTGGGATGTCGCGGGCGGCGTGTTCGAGCGGCCCGGGCCGCCGGGGATCGAGGCCGTCCGGCTGGACGTGCGCGACGAGCCGGCGGTGCGCGCGGCGGTCGACGGAGCCGACGTCGTCGTGCACACGGCCTACCGGCAGGACTCGGAGTCCGCGACCGTCGCCGGCGCGGAGGTCGTCGCGCGCTGCGCGCCGGCGCGGCTGATCCACCTCTCCACGGACGTGATCTTCTCGGGCGTGCTGGGCCGCCCGATTCGCGAGGACGACGAGCCCGACCCCGTGACCGAGTACGGCGTCTTCAAGGCGCGCGCGGAGGAGCTTGTGCTCGCCTTGCGGCCGGGTTCGCTCGCGGTCCGCACCTCGCTGATCTACCGCGGCGATGGCTCGACCCGCCACGAGCAGCTCGCCCGCGACCCCGCGATGTCGTTCTACGACGACGAGCTGCGCTCCCCGGTCCAGGTCGGTGACCTCGCCGCGGCGATCCTCGAGCTGGCGCCGCTCGACATCGCCGGACCGCTCAACGTCGCCGGCGCCGACGGTCTCAGCCGCCTGGACTTCGCCCGCCTGATCGCCGGTCCGTCCGTCCGCGGCGGCCCCCGTCCACCGGGACGCCCCGGCGACTGCCGCCTGGACTCCTCGCGCGCCCGGGCGCTGCTCACGACCCGGCTTCGCGGCGCGCGCGAGGTGCTGGGTTAGCCGCGCAGGGCGACGCTCGTCGTGTGGATGGTCCAGGTGTGCGTGGCTTCGCGCTGCTGGGCTTCGGCGGGCCCTCGTCGTTCCCGCGAAGGCGAGACGCGAGCGCTGCTGGTTTGGCCGCACGACGGGTTCACCGCGCCGCAGACGAGATTGTCTGCGGGCGCGGCGCGCCCGCGTGCAGCGCTGGGCTCAGCCTGGGCCGGTCTCGGTGAAGGAGAACCCGAACTCGACCTCCCCGTCGATCGGCGTCCCGAGGGCCGTGCTCGCGCGCTGCATGAAGTCCTCGGTGACCGAGGGGGGCGCCTGCTCGCGCGAGGTGAGCCGGCGAGAGGCGGAGATGACGTCGACCGGCGCACCGGCCAGGATGCCGGTGAGCGTTTGCGTCACGTTGTCCGTGCCGGTGCGCGCACTCGACAGGACGAGGTTCGTGACGGCGGCGCGCTGCCCGTTGAACACCAGGTCGAAGCCGCCCACCGCGATGGTGCCGGACCCGGGGATGCAGTCGGCCCCGGCCAGGCACGCGAGCGGGATCGGCCCGGTCAGCCCGAACGCGAACGTGCCGTCGCCGTTGGCGGTCAGGCCACCCGTCGGCTCCACCGCGACCGGAGCTCGCGAGCCGCTGTCGATGAAGTCCGCCGCCACCTTGGCGGTGCCCTTCAGGCCGACGGCCGCGTCGGGACGCACGTTCACCTCGAGGTCCCCGATCAGCATGCCGGGCTTCCAGCGGCGCGATCCGGCCTGACGAGGGCCCTTGCAGCGCGTCTTCTCGAACGCGCGGACCATCGCCGGCAGCATCTTGATCCGGCCCTTGACGATGAACGAGAAGGTGCTCGGGACCGGTTTGTTCCTGGCGTCGAGCAGCGGACCGGTCGCGTACGTGACGCGCCGCGCGACCGCGAGCCGGACGCGTTTGACCGCCGCGGTCTGCGAGACGCCGCGGGTGAGCCGGCCGACCAGGTACACGGTCCTGCCCTGGAGCTCGACGCCGAGGTCGGCGAACCGGATGACGTTCGGGTGGCTCTCCCGGAACAGCTGCTCGATCTGCAGGCCGCCGCTGCGCACGTAGGCCGCGCCGCGACGAGCCTTGACGTCCAGCGTGCCGATCGCCGGGCCCGCGGCGTCGGAGTACATGTACCGGGTCGTCGTCTCGGGAAGCGTCCATCCGGACGACTCGAGCAGCTGACAGTTGCCGATCATGCGGCCGCGGAAGTCCGCGCGGCTGCCGCTGTTGCGGATGCGCAACTGGAAATGCAGGTCGGCGGCGCTTGCCGCTGGGGCGAGCGCCAGCGCAAGGCCGAGACCGGCGACAACTGACGCAAGACGAAGCATCGACCCTCGGGGCAACCATACGCGTTTCCTGTGTTGGCGAGCGCCGTCTGCTTTGCGCGAATCCCGACAGCGCGACGACTGGATCGGACCGGCGTCGATCACCGCTCCTTCGAGGCATAAGCAGCAGCGCGACCCAGCGCCGCAGACGCTTCGGACGAGAAGCGCCTGTCCTGTCTCGTCGACCGTATGGGTGGACGGGGCAGGAGATCGGATCAGGTACGCGTAGTTTTCCGCCATGCCCCGCCTTCTGCCGCTCAGCCTCGTCGTTGCGCTCCTCCTTGCCCTGCCCGCCGCGGCGTCGGCGACCACGACCGCTACGCGGGTCGGCAACGCCATCACGATCACCGGCGACGACGGGCCCAACGTCGTCTCCGTTGACAGCAACGGCAACTTCATCATGTACAAGGACCCATCCGGCCCGAACATCGTCGCCGGCGACGGCTGCTTCCAGGAGAACTCGTCGCTCATCAACTGCGGGCAGGGAGGCGTCGGCCTGACCGCCACGGTGGTGCTCGGCGGAGGCGACGACACCTACGACGACCGCGTCGCGCGGACGGACTGGCCGGTCGCCGACGTCGACGCCGGCGACGGCAACGACACCGTCAACGGCTCCTATGGCAACGACCTCCTGCGCGGCGGCGCCGGCAACGACACCCTGCGCGGCATTGCCGGCAACGACCAGATCGATGGTGGCCCCGGCGACGACACGATCCATGGCGGAGCCGACGACGACACGATCTTCGGAGGGCCGGGCCGTGACTCGATCAACGGCGACGGCGATTACAGCGGCACAACCATCGGCGGCAATGACACCATCAAGGCCCGCGACGGCGAGATCGACCAGGTGACGTGCGGCTGGGGCGCCGACTCGGCAGAGGTCGACGCGGGTGACTTGGAAGACGTGGACTGCGAGACGGTCGACCGGCCGACCACCGCGCCCGGAGGCGGCAGCGGTGGTGGATCCTCGGGGACGCTGACCGTCGCGCTGGCCAAGCCCAAGCGCGTCGGCCTGCTCGCGCTGGCTGCCGGCAGGGCTCTCGCCGTCATCGCGAGCCTCTCCGAGCCCTGCTCGGGGACGCTGAAGCTCGCCGTCAGCGGGGCGGAGGCGCAGCGCACCAAGCTCGGGCGCTCGAAGCTCACGATCGCCTCCCTCGCCGGCGATGTGCCGGCCGGGACGGTGCGCATATCGCTGAGGGTGAAGAAGGCCTATCGCTCGAAGCTCCGGCGCCTCAAGCGGCTCAAGACGAATCTGACGATCGTCTGCACGGGCGCCTCGGGCGCGACGGCGCGGCAGGCGATGCTTATCACCCTGAAGCGCTGAGGAGCCGGGGCCTAGTGGCACATCCTGATGCCGGTGTCGCAGACTTAGCCTCGCCTTCCGAGCCAAGGGGCGCTCCGCGTGACGAGGAGAACGCGGTGAACCCGT
>CAWCEB010000210.1:0-17272 GCA_963794105.1 uncultured Actinomycetes bacterium
CTGCGCTCGCTGCGCGAGCGCGGGGTCGTCCGCGGCTTCCACGCGGAGGTCGATCTCGCCGCGCTCGGCCGCCCGCTGCAGGCCATGATCGCGGTGCGCCTCGCAGTCCACGCGCGCGAGGAGATCGAGGCGTTCACGCACGCGGTCCGTGCACTGCCCGGGGTGCTGATGGTCTTCCACCTCACCGGCGTGACGGACTACCTCGTCTGGGTCGCCGCGACGGATGCGCAGGACCTGCGCGAGTTCGTCGTCGACCATCTCGCGACGCATCCGAGCGTCGCCCATGCCGAGACCTCGCTCATCTACGAACACACGCGCGGCCCGGGTATCTGGGGCGCCGCCGACGCCGCCTGAGGTAGGGTCGCGCCCATGCCGCTGCTGGCGGAACGGCGCCCCTTCGAGCAGGCCTTCATCGTGCTGGTGCTGCCGTCGCTCTACGGCGCCATCTGCGGCGTGATGCTCGGCATCAACGGTGGCGTCTACACCGTGCTGACGCTGCTCGGCATCCTGGGCGGCATCGCGGCGGGCTACGACCATGCCACCCCGGGCGAGGGAGCGCTGCGCGGCGTCGCGGGCGGCGCGCTGTTCGGCACGTTCATCCTGCTCGCCCACGCGGTCGCCGGGACGGACGCCAAGACGAAGCTGCCCGACCCCCACATCGTCCTCCCGATCGCCACGACGCTGATCTCGATCGTGCTCGGAGCGATCGGCGGCGCCATCCGTGCGCGCTCGCTGCGCGCGGCTTCGACGCGCGCCGGCTAGCTGGGCTCGTCGGGCCCGCGCTGGCGCAGGAAGCGCTGGAACTCGCGCGCGAGCACGTCGCCCGACGGGAGGTTCGTCGGATCCGACAGCTCGTCGGCGGCGTCCTCCTCCTCGGCAGCCTGCTCGAGGCGCTCGACGAACGCCTGGACATCGGGGTCGCTCTGCACCGCGAGCGAGACCTGGCGCTCGTACTCGACCGATGCGCTCTCCAGCTCGGTGGCGTCGACGGCGACGCCGAGCAGCGCCTCGAGCTTGCGCACAAGCGCCAGCGCGGCCTTCGGGTTCGGCGCCGCGGCGACGTAGTGCGGCACGCTCGCCCACAGGCTCGCGGTCGGTATCCCGGCCTCCTGGCAGGCGGCCTGCAGGACGCCGACGATCCCGGTCGGCCCCTCGTAGTTGGTCGGGCGCAGATCGAGCCGTTCGACGAGGCCCTCATCCGAGGCCAGGCCGTTGATCGGCACCGGGCGCGTGTGCGGGACGTCGGCCAGCAGCGCGCCGAGCGTGACGACCATCTGGGTCCCGAGCGCCTCGGCGAGCTCGACCACGCTCGCGCAGAACGAGCGCCAGCGGAACGACGGCTCGGGGCCCTGCAGCAGCACGAGGTCGCGGTGCGCCCGGGGCACCCGCGCCTCGAAGATCTCGATCTCCGGCCAGATGATCGAGCGCGTGCGGCTCTCGGTGATCTCGACGGTCGGCCGCTGCGCCTGGAAGTCGAAGAAGTCCTCGGCATCGACGCGCGCGAACCGCGATGCGCCGAGCGACGAGCCGATCATGCTCAGCGCCGCCGATGCGGCGTCACCCGCGTCGTTCCAGCCCGTGAACGCGCAGATGAGCGCGGGGGCGCGCAGACCGTCCGGCCGTCGGTCCCAGATCAGGGGCTGCATCCGGTTCACGGTACAAGATGGGCACATGGCCTCTGCCGCGACCGATCCCGCCCTCGCCGTCGCGACCCTGCGCCCGGGCCAGGACGTGGTGGGCGTCTTCGCGTGCGCGCGCAAGGACCGGCTCGTCACCCGCTCGGGCACGCCGTACCTCGCCCTCGAGCTGCGCGACCGCACCGGCGCGATCCCGGCGCGCGCGTTCCGGGACGCCGACGTGCTCGCCGGACGCTTCGATCGCGGGGACCTCGTGCGCGTCGCCGGCCGGGTCGAGCGCTTCCGCGACGAGCTGCAGCTCGACGTCCGCGCGATCTCGCGCGTCGATCCCGCGACGACCGACCCCGCGCAGTTCCTGCCGGTGGCGTACCGCGACCTCGACGAGCTCGATGGCTTCCTCGAGCACCTCGCCCGCGAGGTGCACGATCCCGGGTACGCCGCCCTGCTCGCGCGACTGCTCGCCGACGAGGAGCTGCGCGTCGAATGGCGCCGGGCGCCGTGCACGCGCGGCGGCCATCACGCCTACCTCGGCGGCCTGCTGGAGCACACCGTGGCCGTGGGAACCCTCGCCACCGAGACGTGCATCCTGCACCCGCGGCTGAACAGCGATCTCCTCGTCTGCGCCGCGCTGGTCCACGACATCGGCAAGCTGCGCGAGTTCACCTACGGCGCGGAGATCGGCGTCACCGACGCCGGCAGGCTGCTGGGCCATGTCGAGCTCGGCGTGCGCCTGGTCGACGAATACGCACGGGGCTCCGGCCTCGACGCCGAGCGTCTCGCCGCGCTGCTGCACTGCGTGCTCCTGCACCACGGCGCCGATCCGTCCGCGGGCCGGCGATTCGCCTCCGCGGAGGCGCTCGCATTGCACCGGCTCAACGCGCTCGACGCGAGCGTGAAGGGCGCGCTGGAGCACGGTCTGCAGCAGCCCGGCTAGCCGACGCGCAACCATGTGGGTGTGCGCGCGCCCCTCGCACGGCCACCCTTGCGCCCGGCCCTCGCCGCGGCCGGCGGCGCCGCGCTCGTCACGGCGTCGCTCGTCCTCGCCTTCGACGCCGCTGCCGCGCCGTCGTTCCTCGTGCCCGGTGGGGTTCGCTCGTTCCCGAGCTGGCTGGCGGGGCCGTTCACCGGCCTGGGAGAGCCCACCACCTGGAACGGGTTCGGATGGCTGCTCGTGGTGCTGTTCGTCGCCTGGCTCGCGATGCTCGCGGGCGTCCGCAGCCTCTCGCCGAGGATCGTCGTCGCCGCGATCGTGGCCCTGCACGTCGTCTTCCTCCTGGCGCCGCCGCTGCTGTCGGCGGACATCTTCGGCTACGTCGGGCTCGGGCGGCTGCCGGCGGTCCACCACCTCGACCCGTACGTGTTCGGGACCGCCGCCGCGCCGAGCGACCCGATCCGCGCGTACCTGCGCTGGCACGACGCGAAGTCGGCCTATGGCCCGCTGTTCACGGTGCTGTCGGAGCTGCTGGTGCCGCTCGGGATCGCGGGCGCGGTCTGGGCGTTCAAGGGCATCGCGTTCGCCGCGAGCCTTGCGACGGTCGCGATGGTGTGGCGCCTGGCCGAGCAGCGCGGCCGGGATCCGCGCGTTGCCGCGGCGCTGGTCGGGCTGAACCCGATCGTGCTCGCGTTCGAGGTCGGTGGCGGCCACAACGATGCGCTCGTGGTGGCGCTCACCGTCGCGGGCATCGCGCTGGTCGAACAGCGGCGACCTGCGGGCGGGGGCGCCGCGTTCGTGCTCGGCGCGGCGCTCAAGGTCACGCCGGGACTGCTGCTCCCGTTCGCGTTCGCGGGCCGCCCTGAACGGCGAGGCGGGATCGTGGCGGGCGCGCTGTTCGCGGCGGTCGCCGCGGGCGCCGTCGCCATCGCCGCGTTCGGCTCGCACGCCGCGGGCTTCCTCACGACGCTGCCCGGCGCCCACGGCGGCGTCGCGATGCACAGCATCCCGAACGAGCTCGCCCTGCAGCTCACCGGATCCGGGCTGAGCCCCACAGCCCGCACGCTCGCCACGGCACTCAGCCTGGTCGCCATCGCTGCCGCACTGTGGCGCGCGTGGCGCGGCGCGGATTGGGTGACGTGCGCAGGCTGGGCGACGCTCGCGCTGCTGCTCGGCACGGCATGGCTGCTGCCCTGGTACGTGACGTGGCTGACGCCGCTCGCCGCGCTGGGCACGAGCCGGCGCCTGCGCGTGGCGACGGTGCTCTTCGTGGCCTACGTCGCCGCCACGCGCGTGCCGTTCCTGCTGGCCTAGGCGCCGTCCTAACGCACGATCGCGGTCATCCGCATGCCCGGCGCGTGGATCGAGCAGACGAAGTCGTACGTGCCGGGCCTGGTCAGGCGCACGGAGAAGTGCCCGAAGGTCTGCGTCGGCGACCGCAACGAGCGTCCTGGTGTCGCGAGCAGCACCTGGTGGGACTGCCGCGAGCGCCAGACCCAGGTGAGGCGCTGGCCCGCGCGCAGCTGGATCGTCGGACGGTCGGCGCCGTGATGGAACGCGTTGTCGAGGATCGCGACCTGGTGCGCGCGCAGGTGCAACGGGCGCATGCCGGGCAGCCCCGCAGCCGACGGCAGCTTCGGACCGGGGACCACGCGCGCCGACACCAGACGCGTCGTCCCCGTCCGCAGGTCGCGCACGAAGACGCCACGCCGATCGTCGGGCTTGCCCGGGGCGATGTTCGGCTCGGTCGAGGAGAACGCGACGAGGCGGCCGTCCGCGGAGATGGACGGATCCTCGGTCCCGTGGATCGACACGACGGGACCCGCGCGACCCACCTCGCGCACCACGACGCTGCTGCGGCCACCCGCGATCGAGGTGTAGGCGACGAACCGCCCGTCGGCGCTCACCGATGGGCCGAGCGCCACGCCCTCGCGCGGCACGCTGACGCGGGCCGTCGTGTGACGCTCCAGGTCGCCCAGCAGGATCCGCGTCGCGCGCTTCCCGCGCTCCCCCGCGACGAATGCGACGTAGCGTCCATTGGCCGAGATCGCCGGGCTCGACCCATAGCCGTCCGTGACGTGGCTGACGGGCAGCGTCGTGCCGCGCGCCGTGTCGCGGACGAAGACCTGCGAGTGCCCGCCGCGAGCGCCGAGGTTCGCCGCCCCGCTGGTGAAGGCGATCCTCCTGCCGTCGCCGTCGATGCTCGGCTCGTACGTGTCGGCGTTCGCCGCCGGGCCGGAACGGCCGCGCCGGCTCACGAGCGTCGTGTGCCTCGACCGCACGCGCGTGACGAGCACCTGGCTGTGCCCGCCGCGGCGAACCGCCTGATACGCGACGGCGGTTCCGTCGCCGGAGACCACGGGGTTGAACTCCGACTGGGAGACCCTCGCACCGGGCCGCCCGACGAAATGGCTCACCCCGGCGGCGACATCCCGAACCAGCACCCGGATCGAGCCGTAGCGCTTGGCGAAGTTGCGATTGCCCTCGGCCGACTCGAAGGCGACGGTGCTCCCGTCCGCGGAGACCGACGGGTTGTAGGCCGATCGTGGCCCGCGGCGCCGGCCCGAGTTGGGCTGCGAGACCTCGACCGGCGCCGACCCGTCGAGGCGGCGCGCCTGGACGCTGATCTCGCCGCGAGACAGTGCCAGCGGGAGCTTCTGCACGTAGGCCTCGAAGACGACGTGCCGCCCGTCCCCGGACAGCGCCGGGTTGGCCGCGAAATCGCGCGGCAGGCGCACGAGCTGTCCCTGATGCGTCGGGGGCGGCCCGTTGTAACGGACCTGCGAGAGCCAGCGGGGCAACTGTGCGAGCTGCCTCGCAAGCAGCAACCGTCCCTGCTGCGCGGTCGTCGCGCCCGTGCTGATCCCCACGCGCACGCGCTCACGGAGGACCGCCGCCGCGAGCTCCTGGATCTCGGCCGGCGAGCGTCCGTGGACTCGCCCGATGTCGAGCGGGCTCTGCTCGCCACGGCGCAGCGCGCGGAACTCGGCGTCCGTCACGCCGAAGATGTCCGGCGCCTCGCTCGGTATCGCGAACTGGTGCAGCGAGTGGAAGAGCAGGTGCTGGGCGAGATGGCCCTGCGTGATCGTGCGCAGCGCCCGCCCGCGCAGCACGCCCAGCATCCGCGCCGACACCTCGCCCCGGCGCGGCTCGACCAGGGCTCGTGCCAGCTTCGCCGGGTCGGGCCACCCATGCTTCGCCGCGAGCTCGGCGATCGTGTGGTGGTCGTCACGCAGCTGGCGCCAGATGTCGCCACGCGTCACCCCCAGCAACGCGTACAGGCGCCCCTCGTCATAGGGCAGCCAGTGGTTGTAGACCCAGTCCTCGGGCGGCAGCCAGTGCGCCGGCGCGCGCGCCGGGGCGAGCGAGTCGAACGACGCCTTCTGGGCGGCGCCTGCCTGCCCGCTGTCGTCCCACGGCCTCGTGGCGATCAGCAGCGCGCCGACGAGCGCCAACGCGACCGTCGCGACCACCCCGAGCCGCAAGCGCCCACCGGTAGGACCGGGCATGGTGCCATCAAACCACCGGGGCAGACGGCGCGTCTAGCCTTCTGCGCGGAGCGGCAGGGGCCTGGTGGCCCATCCGGTCTTCAAAACCGGCAGGGCGTCGCAACCCGGCGCTTGGAAGGTTCGACTCCTTCGCCGCTCCGTACCTGCGAGTCCCGCCGCTTGGTGGTTCAGCGGCGAGGCTTGGGTGTACGGTCGCCCTGGACAACCCGAAATCGAATGCCGAGGAGAACGTGTTGGCGTCCGTCGAGCTGGCATCGATCCTGATAACCGATCTGGTCGGCTCCACCGGGCTGGAGTCCCGAGTGGGTCCGGCGCAGGCCGATACGCTGCGACGGGAGCACTTCGACGTGCTGCGCGAGGCGATCGAGGCGTGCGACGGGCGGGAGGTCAAGAACCTTGGGGACGGCCTGATGGTGTCGTTCGCCAGCTCGTCGGCGGCGGTCCGGTGTGCCGTGCGGATGCAGCAGCTGATGGAGCGGCGCAACCGGAGCGCGGATGAGCGGTTGCATCTGCGGATCGGGATTGGAGCCGGTGAGGCCACGGTCGAGGACGGCGACTACTTCGGGATGCCGACGATCGAGGCGGCGCGATTGTGCGACAAGGCGCCCAGCGACGGCATCCTGGCCTCGCCCATGGCGCGGATGACGGCGGGCCGGCGTGATGGGCTTTCGTTCACGTCGGCCGGCGTCCTGGAGCTCAAAGGGATACCCGAGCCGGTAGAGACATTCGCCGTGGGCTGGGAGCCACTGGGCGTGGAGGAGGTCGTTGGCGGGTCTCCGCTGCCGGCGGGGTTGCGTGCGGCGCCGCCGATCGCGTACGTCGGGCGGGTCGAGGAACGCGAGCGGCTCAGGGACTGCGCCCGGCAGGCGCGAAGCGGGAGCCGGCAGGTGGTCTTCCTCTCCGGCGAGCCGGGAATCGGCAAGACACGACTCGCGGCGCACACTGCGCTGGAGGCCCACAGCGCGGGCTGCACGATCTGCTGGGGGGCGACCGCTCAGGATCTCGGCGCCCCGTTCGGCATCTGGATCCAGGCGTTGTCGCACTACGTCGAGCACGCGCCGGGAGAGGTCCTCGGCGCGCACGTCGAGCGCCACGGCGGCGAACTCAGGCGCCTGGTACGCAGCGCACTGACCAGGCGGGTCGCGGGCGTTCCGGCGCCCCAGCACGCCGACTCCGAGACCGAGCGCTACCTGCTGTTCGACGCAGTGGCAGGTCTCCTGGAGACAGGGTGCGCTCACTGTCCAGTCGTTCTCGTACTGGACGACCTGCATTGGGCCGACAGGCAGAGCCTGTCACTGCTCAAACATGTCGCGGTCTCCGTGCCGCGCTCCGCCCTGCTCGTGCTCGGCACCTATCGGGAATCCGACCTCGACCGCGACCATCCGCTGGCGGATGTTCTTGCGGACCTGCGCCGCGTGGAGGGCGTCGAGCGCCTCACCCTGCAGGGCCTCCCGGTGGACGAGATCGGGGCGATGATGGCCGGCGCGGCGGGCCATGAGCTGGATCCCACAGGACGCGAGCTGGCGCGCGAGATCTCACGGGAGACCGATGGAAACCCGTTCTTCGTGGCCGAGATCCTGCGTCACCTGAGCGAATCCGGGGCGATCGTCCAGGGCTCGGATGGTCGTTGGGAGCTGCAGTCGTCGATCGCCGCCCTGGGGCTGCCGCAGAGCGTGCGCGAGGTCGTCTGTCGCCGGGTCGGGCGGCTGGGCGAGCACGTTGAGCACGTGCTGGCCACGGCAGCCGTGATCGGTCGCACGTTCGACGTCGAACTGCTCGAGCTTGTGGTGGACGGAAATGACGATGAGCTCGTGGACGCGCTCGACAAGGCGACGCATGCCTCGCTCGTGGTGGAGTCTCCGCAGCGAGTGGGGCGCTTCAGCTTCGCCCACGCGCTGATCAACCATGCGCTCTACGACGCTGTGGGCGCGACGCGACGTGGCCGGATGCACGGCCGCGTGGCAAAGGCGCTCGAGGAGCTGTGCAGCGAGGAGGCGGGCGAGCGCCTCGTTGCCGGGTTCCTGGAGGAGTCGGTCGGCTCGGCAGCGGGCTCGGCGGCGATCCTCGCTCACCACTGGCGCGAGGCCGGGGACGCGAACCGGGCGGAGCACTATCTGCTCATGGCGGCGGAGAAGGCCGTGCACAACGGCGCGGACGCGGAGGCCGTGGCCCTCTACAACCACGCGCTCGACTTGATACCGGAGGACGATGCGGATCGCCGGCGCCACGCGCAGTTGAAACGGGCGCTCGCGTACGCGCGTTTCACGCACACGATCGGGGGGGATGCGTCCGATGCGGCCCGAGCCCGCTCCGACATGGAGGGTGAGACGGGACCTGCCGGTGGTCGCTAGTCGACGAAGTCCGCCGGCGTCACGTCGCCGGCGATCTCATAGATGTGTGTGACGGCGTGCTCGCCCACGACTTCGGCGTGCCGCCGTAGCCGATCCTCGTCCGGGGCTTCGTACACGCAGAAGCTCTTGATCCCGGACTCGTCGCCGACCACGTGGCTGTGGTCCCACCGGATCTCCGGGAACTGCTCCACAGCGACGCGTTTCGAGCGCGCACCGATCCGTTGCATGTCCTCTTCGACTGCTGGGCCGTACTCGCGCTCGATCAGGTAGCGCGGCATGGCTCCTCCTTTGGTGGGTGCTCGTCGATCCTACCGTCGGCCAGGTCGTTCGGCCAATCGAGGATCCCCCAAACCGGATCAGCCTGGTTTGCTGGCCACGAGCGAGATGCTCTCGACCTCGTAGGTGTTGCAGGCGTCGAGCGCACGCTCGGAGATGAAGCGGTAGTCGTTGCGCCGGACCTCGGTCACCTCCAGGCCCTGGGCCTCGATCGCGTCGAGGTAGTTCTGGCGCGGGATCGCGCCGGCGATGCACGCGGCCCAGAGCTCCACGTTGCGGCGCGTGCGCTCCTTGAGCTCGCGCCCGCTCACGATGTCGGCGAGCGCCAGCCTGCCGCCGGGGCGCAGCACGCGTGCAGCCTCGGCGAAGACGCGGCCCTTGTTCAGCGCAAGGTTGATGACCCCGTTGGAGATCACGACGTCGACGCTCGCGTCCTCGAAGGGCAGCGTCTCGATGTGCGCCTCGACCACCTCGACCATCGAGAAGCCCTCGCTGTCGCACAGGCGCGTCGCCTTCGCAACCTGCTCGTCGGTCATGTCGACACCGACGACGCGCCCGGCGTCGCCGACGAGGACCGCCGCGCAGAAGATGTCGGTGCCGGAGCCCGAACCGAGGTCGAGCACCGATTCGCCCGGTGACAGCGCGGCGAGGTCCAGGTGATAGCCGACGCCCGCGAACGACGCCAGCGCCTGCGCCGGGATTGCGTCCAGCAGGTCGGTCGGGTAGCCGAGGTGCTCGGCGAGGTCGCGCCCGACCTCGAAGTGCAGCGCGGATGCCTCCTCGCGCGCCACGTGGCGGTACATCGCCTTGACCTCGGTCTCGAGGCGCTCGCCATCGACCAGCGAGCTTGCATCCAGCTGTTGTATGTCCATGACCGCCATTGAACGCCCCGGCGGTAAATACTCGGTAGCTGTCAGGCAGCGACGGCGAACGTCAGGCGCGAATCGAGGCCCGTCCACTCGAAGATCCGCCGCACGTTGTCGCGCGGCGGCACGAGCGTGAGGCGCGTGCCCGACAGGCGGGCGCGGGTGTCGGCCTGCACGAGCGCGAAGAGGCCGGACGAGTCGATCGTGTCGACGTCGGTGAGATCGATGCAGGCGACGCGGTCGAACTCCGTGACGAGCGCCTGGAGGATCTCTGCGCCCTCGAGGTCGAGATCGCCGTGGAGCCGCAGCTCGGCGGACTCCGTGTCCCAGTTCACATCTGCCCTCAGCCGTTCCACGCTGCTTCAACGCAGCAGCTGGATCGAAGTTGGTCAATCGTGCGCATCGGCACGCAACAGGCCGATCGCGACGTAGACGATGAGCGCGGCGAACCCCAGCTCGATGGCGCGCTCCGGCACCGCGTTGACGATCACCACCCCCAGGCCGGCGAACGGCACGGCCAGCGCCCCGACCAGGATCCCGTCGCGCAGGCGCAGGTTCCCGTAGCCGCTCTGGCGATACGCGCCGACGAGCGCAACGGGGACGATCGCCAACAGCGAGGTCGCCTCGGCGTCAACCTGACTGAGGCCGAGCAGGATCACCAGCGCCGGCACGAACACGACGCCGCCGCCGACGCCGAACATCCCGGCGATCGCGCCCGGCGACGAAGCCGATGCCGATTGCGGCGAGGCTCACCCGACCACCAGCTTCACGGCGCTTGCGAGCAGCAGCAGCGCGAACAGGATCTGCAGCTGCCGCCGGGCGACGCGCTGCTGCAGCCAGGTCCCGGCGACCACGCCGCCGACGGCCGGAATGCCGACGAGCAGGCCGTCGTCCACGTGGACGTTCCCGTAGGCCAGCTGCACGGCCACTGCGGCCGCCGCGATGATCACGATGGCCGCGAGCGAGGTGCCCGTCGCCTCGCGCTCCTCGTAACCGAGCCACAGGATGAACAGCGGGACCATCACCGTCCCGCCACCGACGCCGAACAGGCCGCTGAACACGCCCGCCGCCGCGGCGATCGCCGCGAGCTTCAGCGTTCGGCTGCGCGGCATGCCTGCGATCATAGGTCGCGTGTCCGTCGCTGCCCCGCTCGCCGAGGCGCTGGAGCCGCTGCGTTCCGAGCCCAGCCGCGCCGCCATCCTGCTGGACGTCGACGGCACCCTCGCCCCGATCGTCCGCCACGCCGAGGACGCGCATGTGCCCGAGCCCACGCGCGGACCGCTGATCGCGGTCGCGAAGCGCTACGGGCTGGTCGCCTGCGTGTCCGGGCGCCAGGCCGCCGTCGCCCGGCGGATCGTGTCGCTGGGGACGATCACCTACGTCGGCAACCACGGCGCGGAGATCCTGCGCGGCGGGGCCACCGAGGTCGAGCACGACCCTGAGATCGCCGCGTGGGCGCGCCGCGTCCAGGACTTCGCCCGCGGGGCGATGACCGACAAGCTTCGCCGCCTGCGCATCCGCGAGGAGGACAAGCAGGTCATCGCGGCGTTCCACTGGCGCGGCGCGCCGGACGAGGCCGCGGCTGAGGCGGCCGTGATGGCCGTCGGCGCTGCTGCCGAGGCCGCCGGCTTCTGGACACACTGGGGTCGCAAGGTGCTCGAGATCCGCCCGCCTGTTGCGCTCGACAAGGGACGGGGGATCCGCCGCCTGCTCGACGGGCAGGACCTCGACGCGGCGCTCTACGTCGGCGACGACCTCACCGATCTCGACGCGTTCGCCGCACTGCGCGCGCTGCGTCGACGCGGGCGCGATCACAACCGCGCTGTGCGTCGGCGTCGCCTCCGACGAGACCCCGCCGGAGCTGGCCGAGCGCGCCGACCTGCTCGTCGACGGGCCGGCCGGCGTGCGCGCCCTGCTCTCCACGCTGGCCGCCTGACACTGCCTTGCGCTTCGTCGACTTCCTGCGATCCACGGTGATGCTGAGCGCTGGCGCCGCGACCACGCTCGGCGTCATCACGGTGCTGGCCGCGAGCCGCTCCAGCGACGACGTGCTCGTGTTCGTCTGCGCGGGCTGGTGGCTGGCCGCGGCCGCGATCGGCACGCTGCTCGGCCGCCGCGCGGCGACGACGCCGCCGATCGCCCGCGTGCTCGCCGATGCGAAGAACGCCGACGATGCTGCCCGAGCACCGCCCGGCGCCGTCCTGATCAACCGCCTGTGGCCGCTGCTGCGTGTGCATGGTCGTCGCCGGCGGCCTCGCGGTCGTGATCCCGCAGGTCGCCGGCGATCGCCACCGGCTTCGCGATCATCTGGGCGCTCGCCTGGCGCAAGCAGGACGGCGCGGTCGCGGCGATCGAGGAGCGCGACGGCGTGACCTTCTACATCGAGCGGACCTCGCCGGTCCGCCCGATCCAGCTCGTGCGCACGCCGGGCTTCCGGCGCGAGGTGCCATCGCTCAACGGGTCGCGGTGACCGACGTCCTGATCGTGTCGCTGGGCTCGACCGGCGGCTGGAGAGACGTCCGACCCCGAGCTGGCCGCGTCGATGCAGCGCGCCGGGGCATCAGCCGTCGTCGCGACAGCGGCGCCGCAGCGCGATGTGCGCACCTATGCGCTGACCGACCTCGCCTGGGCGCGCGCGGCGCGCGCGGCCGCGCGGCGCGGGATCGCCGACCACGCCCCGCGCGCGATCGTCTACTCCTCCACCACCGCCGCGCTGCTCTGGCCGCGGCCGGGGGCGATCCGCTTCGACACCCTGGCCCGCGAGAGCCGCCCCGGCCGTCACGGCATCTGGCAGCGCCCGCTCGAACGCCGGCGCCTCGCGCAGGCGCCGCTGCTGGTGCCGATGACGCCCGACCAGCCCGGCGTCTGCGTGCCGGATCCCGGTCGAGCCCAGCGGCGCGGCCGCCGAGCGCGACGTCGCGGCGGTCGCCTACGCGGCCGACCCGGTCAAGACGCAGGCTCGACCTGCTGCTCGCCGCGTGGGACGCCGCGCGCGCGCGAGGGCGAGGAGCTCGTCGTCGCCGGCATCGACGGCGCCGCCCGCGACGGCGTGCGCTTCGCCGGCCGGATGGCGCAGCGGACTTCCGCGCGCTGCTGCGCCGCGCGCGCGCGTTCGTCGCCGCGCCCTCGCGCGAGGACTACGGCATCGCGCCGCTGCAGGCGCTCGCCGACGGCTGCGTCGTCGTGACGACGCCCGCGACGGGGCCGTATCCCGCGCTCGGGATCGTGCGAGCGATCGACGCGCGGCTGGTCGCGCGACGACCTCGCCACGGGCATCCGCACCGCGCTGGACGACGCTCCAGCCGACTTCGCCGCGCGCGCAGCGGACGCGCTGGCGCCGTTCCGCCGCGACGCCGTCGACAGCGCCGTGGCCGACGAGCTCCTACCGCGCCTGCTTGGCTCGACGCCGCGCGCTTGCGCAGCGGCGCGAACTGTGTTCCAGGGCAGGGTGTTGGCGACGTCGGCCTTCGTCAGCCACGCGCGGCGCGCGGTCGCGACGCCCCAGCGCGTGATCCCCAGCGTGTTGACGCCGTGGGCGTCGGAGTCGATGAGGATCCGCACGCCCGCCTGCTTGGCCGCGCGCGCGTCGATGTCGTTGAGGTCGCGACGGTCTGGTGCGGAGTTGATCTCGAGCATCGTCCCGGTCCGCGCGGCCGCCGCGAACACCGCGTCGGTGTCGAGCGCGTAGGGCGCGCGCGACTCGATCTTGCGGCCCGTCAGGTGGCCGATCGCGTCGATCCACGGGTGCTCGCAGGCCGTCACGATGCGCGCCGTCATCTCGGCGGTGGACATCCCGAACGACGTGTGGACCGAGCCGACCACCCAGTCGAGCTCGGCGAGCAGGTCGTCGTCGTAGTCGGGCGAGCCGTCGGGCAGGATGTTCGTCTCGGTGCCGATCAGCAGCTCGAAGCCGTCCAGCGACGCGTTGAGCTCGCGGACCTTCTCGATCTGCGCGCGCAGCGCGTCCGGCGTCACGTGGTTGCCGAAGCCGTGCGTCGCCGAGTGGTCGGTGATCGCCAGGTACTCGAGCCCGCGCTCACGCGCGGCGGTCGCCATCTGCTCGACGGAGTTGCGCCCGTCCGACAGCGTCGTGTGGCAATGCAGGTCGCCCTTGAGGTCCTCCTGCGTGATCAGCTTCGGGATCTTCTTGAGGTCCAGCTCGCCGCGGCCCTCGCGCAGCTCCGGCGGGATCCAGGGCAGGCCGAGCAGCTCGTAGACCTGCTCCTCGGTCGCGCAGCGATGGGTGGTGCCGCTGG
The DNA here is from genome assembly GCA_963794105.1 of uncultured Actinomycetes bacterium. Taxonomy (GTDB): domain Bacteria; phylum Actinomycetota; class Thermoleophilia; order Solirubrobacterales; family Solirubrobacteraceae; genus AC-49. The sequence continues at coordinate 13,827 of CAWCEB010000210.1, forward strand.
CGTCGTCCAGCAGGCCGTACTCGCTGACGTGCAGGCCCTTGCGCACCGCGCGCTCGCGCAGCGCCATGTTGTGCTCCTTGGAGCCCGTGAAGTGCTGCCAGAGGTTGCCGAACTGGTCCGGCTCGACCACGCGCAGGTCGACCGGCATCCCCGTATGGGTCCGCGCCCGCGCCGCATTGTCGCCGGGCGACGAGCAGGTGTCGATGACGTCGAGCTTCGAGAAGGCGCGCAACAGCGCCTTCGGGTCGTCGGCGGTCGCGATGATGTCGAGGTCCTTGACGCTGTCGGCCAGGCGCCGCGCCGACCCTGCGAGCTCGACGCGGTGCGCGGTCGGCTCCGCGCGCAGCGCCTCCACGATTCCATCGCCGATCTGCAGCGCCTTGTTGAGCAGGACGCGCGGCGCCGGCCGGTCGCCGACGCCGGCCTCGAACGCCGCCAGCACGGCCTCTTCGAACCTGCTCCCGAAGCCGCGCACGTCACGCAGCCGCTCGGCCTGTGCGGCCTCGCGCAGCGCGTCGAGCGAATCGATGCCCAGCTCGTCGTAGAGCCGCCGCGCGCGCTTGGGCCCGAGACCCGGCAGCCGGGTGAGGTCGATCAGGCCCGGCGGGAACTTCGCGCGCAGCTTCTCGACCGCGGGGATCGAGCCGGTGTCCAGCAGCGACTGGATCTTCTCCTCGAGCGTCTTGCCGATCCCCGGCAGCTCGGTGACCCGGCCCTCGCGCGTCAGCGTCGCAATGCTCACCGGCGACTCGCGGACGGCTTTCGCGGCGGTCCGGTACGCGACGACGCGGTGCACGATCGCGCCGTCGAGCTCGTAGAGGTCCGCGAGCTCGTCGAAGAGCGAAGCGATCGTTGCGTTGGGCGGGTCGGGCATGTGGTCAGTCGCCGGTCAGGTGTCGCTGTCTAGGGTACGCGGCGCCCATGGGGGTCCCCTGGCTCATCCTCCCCACCTTCGACGAGGCCGAGAACATCGAGGCGATCGTCCGTGCCGCCGACGCGGTGCTCGCCCAGGCCGCTGCCGGCGGTCATCGGATCCTCGTCGTGGACGACACCTCACCCGACGGTACCGGCCAGATCGCCGACCGGCTGGCCGCCGAGCTCGACAGCGTCGAGGTCCTGCACCGGACCGAGCGACAGGGGCTCGGCCCCGCGTATCTCGCGGGCTTCGCGCATGCTCTGGCCGACGGGGCCAGCCATGTCATGGAGATGGACGCAGCATCTCCATGACGTGGCTCGCGCCGGCGGCAAGCGCATGGGCGAAGCCCGCAGGTACGCGGGGCCCAGACCCTGTCGCTCGGTCGGATGCAGCACCTCGACGCTGTCGAGCTCGGCGGCGAGCCGGTCGGCGATCTGGCCAGTACCGTCGGGCGAGTCGTCGTCCACGACGAGGATCCGATGGCCGCCGGCAGCGGCCTGCGCGAGCACCGCGTCGGCGGCACGGACGATCGCCTCGATGTTCTCGGCCTCGTCGAAGGTGGGGAGGATGAGCCAGGGGACCCCCATGGGCCGCGTACCCTAGACAGCGACACCTGACTGGCGACTGACCACATGCCCGACCCGCCCAACGCAACGATCGCTTCGCTCTTCGACGAGCTCGCAGACCTCTACGAGCTCGACGGCGCGATCGTGCACCGCGTCGTCGCGTACCGGACGCCGCGAAGGCCGTGCGCGAGTCGCCGGTGAGCATCGCGACGCTGACGCGCGAGGGCCGCGTCACCGAGTGCCGGGGATCGGCAAGACGCTCAAGGAGAAGATCCAGTCGCTGCTGGACACCGGCTCGATCCCCGCGGTCGAGAAGCTGCGGCGAAGTTCCCGCCCGGGCTCATAGACCTCACCCGGCTGCCGGGCTCGGGCCCAAGCGCGCGCGGCGGCTGTACGACGAGCTGGGCATCGATTCGCTCGACGCGCTGCGCGAGGCCGCACAGGCCGAACGGCTGCGTGACGGCGCCAGCTTCGGGAGCAAGTTCGAGGAGGCGGTCCTGGCGGCTTTCCGAGGCCGGCGTCGGCGAGCGGCCCGCGCCGCGCGTGCTGCTCCCCACAAGGCGCTGCAGAATGGGCGAGGGCATCGTCGAGGCACTGCGCGCGAGACCAGCCCGCGCACCGCGTCGACTGCGCCCGCCGGCGGCTGGCCAAAGCACAGCGTGAAGGACCTCGACATCATCGCCACCGCGGGAACACGAAGGCGCTGCTCAGTGCCTTCGCGCAGCTCAACGTGATCGATACATGCTCGTCGCCCGGCGAGAACCGCGGCGCGGGCGCGGAGCACCACGCAGGGGGATGCCGGTCAACCTGCGCGTCGTCGAGCCAACCAGTTCGAAACCTATAGCAGCGTCACGGGCTCAAGGAGCACAACATGGGCCTTGCGCGAGCACCGCGTGCGCAAGGCCTGCATGTCAGCGAATACGGTTCTGTCAACAACGTGCAGGCAAGCGCGTCGCTCCACGACAGGAGGAGCAGGTCTATGAGCTGCTCGGCCTTTCCTGTGGATCCGCGACATCAAGCAGGACAACCTCAAGGCGGAACTACTTCACTCCCCACACGACGCTGTCGGAGCAGGGCGCCTCGGGGTCGACAATGGCGATCGCGTCGCGGCCTGGAGTACCTGGCGATCACCGACCACTCGGCCACGGCACGGGTTCGGCAACCACGTGACGCCGACGCGCTGCGCGACCAGGATGCGAAGGTCCGCGCGCTGAATGCATCACTGAGCGGTGTCGAGCTCCTGATCGGCGCCCGAGAACGAACATCCTCCGACGGCTGGCTCGATACAACAACAACCTGCTCCACCAAGCTCGACTGGGTTGTCGGCTCCAGCTCCACACGTCCGTTCGGATGTGCAGCACAAGATAACAGCGGCGCGCATCGTCACCGCCTGCGAGAGCACCCGTGGATCGACGCGATCGGCGGCCTGACGGGCCGCAAGATCGAGACCGCCCCTCCCTACCAGTCGACACCGACGCGGTCTTCGCGGCGGCCGCGCGGACGGAACGATGCTGGAGATCAACTCGGCACCCGATCGGCGCGACCTCGACGACATCAACGGCGGCGGCAAGCAGGGGGGAGCACGGATTGTCATCGACTCCGAGCCCACGGGTCAACAGGCTCGGGATCAGGGGCTGGCGAGGCGCGCGGGCTCGAAAGGGCCACGTGTCAACACGCTGCCCTGGAGGACAGGTTCGCGCGGTTACGCAAGCGCGCGGCGTCAGCCAAGCAGCAGATCGTCGGCCACGGCGCGGTCGACGGCGAGGCTCGCGCGCGGAAAGGCGCGAGCACCAGTCCAGCGCGCGCGCGCGAAGTTCACGAGCATCATCCAGCACAATGCGGATGCTCCAGCGAGATGAGCCGAGTGACCAGCCGTTCGTCGATCGCCTGCACCGATCCCCAGTGCCGGGATACGGACACCTGACGCAGGGTGTGGTGACAACAACACAGACATCACAACAACA
>CAWCEB010000211.1:0-7643 GCA_963794105.1 uncultured Actinomycetes bacterium
TCCACCCTGCTGGGCACCGAGCCCGAGTGGCGGACCCAGCTCACGGAGTGGGTCGATCGCCCCCGCCGCCCAGCTCCCGATCCCGCGGCATGCGCGTCGACGCTGCCGCCCGCCGATCTCCATCGGCCTGCGCCACTCTCACCTCGGGCGGCAGCCGCGGCAGCGCGTACGCCTCAAGCGACCCCTCGTGGATCGCGCGCTCGGCGACGAAGAACATCCGCTCGCGCCCGGCGTAGTCCCACTCCCCCGGGTACTCGCCCGCGTAGCTGTGACACGCCGTGACCACCGGGTCCGCGGCGCGGCAGAACTCGCGCGCGGAGTCCTCGTCGCGGTAGGCGCAAGCGGACGCGCTTGTCGTGCGGCGCAATCATGGGACGGTCAGGCCGATATGCCCGTGCTGACGCATGCGAGGCGGCCGCTGGTGAGGGCGACGACGCCTCCGACGGTCGGCCGCGCGCGCGGCGCCGCCGGACGTCGCCGAGGCACAGCGGATCGCGGCGATCGAGAACCCGGTGATCCGCAACCTCGAGATCACCGAGTGCTACGCGCAGCTGGCGGCCGCGATGGCGACCCGCGCGCCGGCGTGCTCTAACTGGTGCACGTATGCGACCTGGGCGTCGCGGCAGGCGGGCGCCACGATCCGCGGCGAGGACCTGCTGACGACGCTCGAGCGCGAGCTCGGCCGCGACGCGGAGCTGCTGCACCCGCTCGCCTCGCTGGGCGGTGGCTGATCCGCCGGGGGCTCTTCCACCGCCAGACGTGGCTGGGGCGCCTCGATGGCCGACCTGCACACCCCGTTTGACGCCTTCGAGCGCGCCAGCGAGGCCGTCGCCGACGGCAACCGCAAGGTCTTCGCGGAGATCGGCGTGCACTTCGCGCGCTACCTGCACGAGACCGATGCGTCGCTCGCCGCCGACTCGCCGGCGTTCGAGCGCTTCCTGGATGGCTTCACGCCAGGCGAGCCGCCCGACGGCCGCGCTACCTGCGCCAGGCGTTCGCGCAGCTACCAGCGCCAGCACTCGAGTCCGACCCGAGCGGCGCCGCAGTGGATCGTGCTGGCGAACCTCGAGATCGGGCTGCACGAGCAGACGCGCCTGCAGCCGCAGATCCGCGAGGCGATCGACGCGGCCATCCCGCGCCGACAGGGCTGGCGCTGTTCGGCGGCAAGCTGCAGCGCGAGCTCAGCGAGCTGAGTCGCGCGGTGATCACGCGGCGCCTGATGGTCCTGACGTTCCCGGGCGCCGTGCTCGCGCTCGGGCGCAACCTCGACGTGCCGTTCCCGCAGCAGCTGCGCTCGCCCGACGACCCGGAGCTCGTCGCGCTGCTCGCCCGCTACGAGCCCGTCCCGCCCGCGCCTGACGACTGCGCGGCCCACGACTGGTCTGAGCTGACGCAGCGCATGCACTACATCGCGCACCTGTTCCGCGCCTACCACCAGGACCCGCAACTCGCCTCGCCGCCGTTCACACCCGAGCAGGTCGCGCTGTTCCGCGCCGGCGTCGTCCCCGAGGGCGACCTCTAGACGCGATCGCAACGCTCAGCGGCGCTGTCACAGAGCCTGCATCGCGGCCGCGGGGCAACACCGGTTCGCGTGAAGGTCAGCGAGGAACCAGCTGAACGATCGGAATCGCCCGTCCAGCCTTCGCGGCCTGTCGCGGAATCGGTGTACTGAGGGTAGATGCGGTCAGCGAGACCCCATAGCCGCCGGCGCTCGGCTTCGTCCTCCACGATTTCGGCCCGGAACCGACGGCCGCCGAACACGACATCGGGATGCTTGCGCAGGTTGTAGTACCAGGCTGGATTCCGTGGCCACCCCCGTAGCGCCGCAATGATCGTCACCCGGTCGCCGTCGTGGAAGTAGAGGGTGGCGGTCCGACGCAGCCGCCCTGTGCGTGCCCCTCGCGACTCGAGCAGCGCCGCGACAACGGGCATCGCGGTGCTGAACCTACCCCGCGTCAGCCTCAGCAGATGCGGATCGATCCTCCACGCGAGATTGACCGCGAGCCATGTGCCCGCCTTGGTGGCGGAGAACCGGCAGAGCGCGAAATACAGGCGGCCGCGTCGCTTGTACGGATCCACGTGGCGCAGCATCTGAGTCGGAGTCATAGCGCTACCCGTCATGTTGCCAGCAACCTGACCACCCGCGGCTGACACCCTGCCGCCCGCCGATCACCGTCAGCCGCGGCCGCCCGCACCTCCGGCGGCAACTGCGGCAGCGCATACGCCTCCAGCGACCCCTCGTGGATCGCGCGTTCGGCGACGAAGAACATCCGGTCGCGCCCGGCGTAGTCCCATTCCCCGGGGTACTCGCCCGCGTAGCTGTGGCACGCCGTGACGACGGGGTCGGCGGCGCGGCAGAACTCGCGCGCTGAGTCATGTCCAAGTGCCGCTCGCGTCCGCCGTCGGGCCATCGGCGAACGCGCCCTGCTGGTCGGTCATGACGGTGTCGGTGAACGTTCCCGTCGACCGCGTCTACGTGATGGTGATCGCGGCGTCGGCCAGGGCGGGGGCGAGCGCACCGGTGATCGTCAGCTGCGTCTTGGCCTTGGCACCCTGCGGACAGCTGAGCGTCAGCGAGGTCGCCACCGGCGGCGGTGGCGGCTTACTGGTGGGACCCTCGCGCTCGTCCTCGTGGGCCATGAGCACCATGATGGAATCGAGCACGACGCGTTTGCCGGCCTGGTCGACCACGAGCGCGACCAGGTGGGCGCCGAGTCCGCCCACTGGAGGTCCGGAGAACGCGACCGATCGCAGGATCCAGCACGCACTCACCCTGCTGATGCGCCGCAGTGGATCAGGTCGGACTAGTGCAGCGGAGGGGGAAGATCGGCGGGTGCGCCGGCAACCGCAAGCCGGCAGCGGGACACGACGCCAACCCGGGGCGCACACGAAAATCCAGGGTCGATCCCCGTGGCGAGCGATCGGATGCACTGGCACAGTGTTGCCCATGCGGATCACGATCGGACGAGCGGTGGCGGCGCTTGCGGCGGCGGCGCTGATCGGGACAGCTGCCGCGGGAGCGGGCTCCACCAGCAGCTCAGCGGCAACGTGCCAGCCGACGTTCAAAGGCGGGGTGGAACACCTCTGCGGACCGGCGACCGCGCGCCTCAGCGTGTTCCCGGGCGTTCGGTTCAAGAACGGATCCTGCAAGCGCGAGCGCGTCGCAGGCGAACGCCAAATGACCATCGAGATCGGTGCGCTCAAGCCTGGCAGCAAACGTAACGGCGGGCTCAACTACTTCAAGGCGATCATCTCCGGACCGCTCTCGCACCCGACGTCGGGTTCGATCATCGCCTACCACAACGGCCGGCGCTGGAGCGGAACCGGGAAGTCGTTCCACGGTGACGCGCACAGCGGAACCTTCAAGGCTGAGCCGGTGCCGCCGAGCCATGGCGAAGCTGGCGGCGGTTACCGCTGCTGAACGGCCATGGAGGCGCGCCCGAGCACGTGGCTGGAGGTCAACCTGGCCGGCGATGGCATCTCCGGGCACCTACACGACGGGAATCGGGCGCCCGAGACGTTCTCCGGGTGGCTCGAACTGGTCGCCGCACTCGAGACGGCACGCGCAAGGCGCAGCTCGGGTGCGGCCGTGGACGAGGAGCCCGCCGCGCACTGACGCGGTGGCCGCGCGCCACGCCGCTGGCGGGACCGCTGCTCGCGCCCAAGGGCCAAAGGTGTTCCCGTGGCACGTCAGCACGGTCATGACCAGCTGGGACCCGCTCAAGATCCGCGCCCGCGGGATCCAGGCGCCGGCGTAACGGCGATCAGGACTCCAGCGCCGCCTGCAGGTCGTCGCGGGAGTGGATGTCGAGCTTGCGATAGACGGCGCCGAGATGCATCTCGACGGTCTTGCGGCTCACGAACAGCGCCTGCGCGATCTCCCGGTTGCGCAGGCCCGACGCGGCCAGGTCGGCCACCCGCCGCTCGGTCGGCGTCGAATGCAGCGGCACCCGTCAGCCGCCGCCGGCGTGGGCGCCCTCCGGCGGCCTCGAGCTCGGTGCTCGCCTCCCCTGCCAGCCGCGTCGCGCCGAGCCGGTCCGCGACGTCGAGCGCTCGCCGTAGCGGCTCGCGGGCCTGCGCGCGCCGGCCCTGACGGCGCAGCTCGGCTCCCTCCCAAACGAGGGAGCGCGCGTGCTCGAGCCGCGCAGGCGAGCGATCCAGCGTGTCCGTCGCCTCGCGCAGGAGCCGCAGGCCGTCCTCCCCGCCCCGCAGGCGCCCCGCGGCGCGCAATGCCACGCCGATGGCACGCGGGCAGTCGGCGCGGCGCGCATAGGCGAGCTCGGTCTCGGCCAGCTCAAGGGCCTCGCTCGAGCCACGTCCCAGCGCCATGGCGAGGGTCGAGCGCCAGTGCGTCGCGTTCGGATTGAGATGCCCGATCATCTCCTGGTATTCGCCCGCGCGCACAAGATCGGCGATGCCTTCCTCGCGACGACCGCTCGCGAGTCGGACCCGCCCCCGCGCGTTTGCCGCGATGGCCTTCACCGAGTCGACCGACAGCTCCTCGATGACGGTGGCCTCGGCCAGTGATTCGGCTTCACCGATCCGCCCGTCCTCGAGCAGGGCATCGGCAAGGAACGCCCGCACGAACGGAAGCGGGAAGTCGAGCCGGTGCTGCTCGGCGAGCTCGAGGGCGGCGCGTAGGTCGGCGATGGCCGCGGGGACATCGCCGCGGCGCAGCGCGACCCAGCCGCGCCACGGCAGGGCACTCACATACGCGAGAACCGAGCTGCGGGCCAGAGCATCTGCTGCCAGCTGCTCTAGGTAGGTCTCGACCTCGTCGAGTGCGTCCACGAACGCCAGCGCGCACGCGGCCATGCCCGAGGCAAGCGAGTCTGCGGTCTCCTCCGCGATGAGGCGTCCCTGCGCGAGTCCTCGCTCCACGAGCCGGCGCGTTTCACAGCAACGCTCGAGGCTGATCGCCGCATGCATGCCCCCGACGATGAACATGAGCCGTCCGGCGGGCCCGGCGCGCGGCGCCGCGGCAAGCAGGCGGGGCAGGCGCCGAGCGACGTCGGCCGCCGAGCTCGCTCTGAACGCCGTGGTCATCAGCAGCTCTGCGTACAGTCGCGCCACCAGCGGGTCGTCTTCCGGCCGACCCGCGCGTTCGACCGTCGTTCGGACGAACGGCTCGACCTCGTCAAAGCGACCGGCGAACATCAGTGCCCTGCACAGCAGGAGAGCCGACTCCAGCAGGAGGCGGTCGTCCTCGAGGCGAACGTAGCCCTCCGTCAGGTGCTCGACCGCGGAGGCGTTGCCCCCGATCAACTCGGCGCGCCCCAGCTGCACCGTCAGCGCGGCACGCTCATTGGGGTCAGCCGTCTCTTGCACGGCGCGCCGGAGGAATCGGGCCGCCGCCGACGGCGCGCCGCGAGCCAGCGCCTCATAGGCGGCGCGTTCGAGGCGCTCGCGCACCTGGGCATCGGAAGCAGGATCGACGAGGACGAGGTGCGAGGCCACGACGCCCGCGTCTACACCGTCCGCCGCGAGGACGTCCGCCGCGCGCGCGTGGGCCTGGGATGCCGCGCCGCGAGGCAAGTCCGCGTGAATGGCGGTCGCAACGACGGGATGCACGAAGTTCAGCGGGCGCTCGCGCTCGAGAATGCCAGCGGCAGCCAGCACGTCGGCGGCCCGCTCGGCCAGCTCCATGTCAACGCCGGCCAGCGCGGCGGCGTGGCGTACCTCGGCATCAAGCCCGAGGATCGCGACCGCCAGTGCGATCGGCACGGCGGGCTCGCGCAGGCGGGCGAGCCTGACCAGCGTGGCCGCAGAAATAGCTTCTGGCCCGAGCGTGCCGACCCGGTCGGCTGACGCAGCCACGGGAGGAATCTCCTGGCGCCTGGTCTCAAGGGCCAGTTCGCGCAGGAAGAGCGGATTCCCGCCGGTCGCCCCGTGGCAAGCGCGGCAGAAGTGGCCGTCGGCACCATCGCCGACGATCGCGCGAACCAGTTCCCCGGCGGCCTCCTCGCCGAGCGCCGCTGGGCGCAGCACTCTGGCGGCAGGCACAGAGCGCATGGCAGCCAGGCTCGCCGGGTCCGCCACTTCCTCGCCGACCCTTGCCCCGACCGCGACCAGCAGCGCAAGATCGTCAGCGCGGTTGGCCATGTACCCGAGCCAGCTCAGGGACTCGGCGTCAACCCAGTGCGCGTCATCGACGATGGCTAGCAACGGACGCTCCTCGGCGAGGTTCGCGCACAGCCAGTACAGGCCGTGCAGGGCGCGCAACAGATCGATGTCGCCGGCGTGGGAGGCATCGACCCCGACCACGAGGGCCGCCCCGCTGGCAGCTCCAGCCAAGAGCTTCCGCCTCTGCTGTGGCGTCCGTCGCACCAGCGTCGTCTCGAACAGCTGGCGGACTACGCCGAACGGGAACTTTCGCTCGAGCGGTCCGCCGCGCGCCTCATGCACCTGCATGCCGCGGCGCTCTGCGTGCCGACTCAGACATCTGAGCAGGGAGGTCTTGCCGATGCCCGCCTCCCCCTCGACGAGGAGCACCCGTCCGGAACCGTGCAAGGCCGAGCTAACGGCGTCGGACATGGCTCGGATCTCCCCACTGCGCTCCAGCAGATCGGCCTTGGCCATGGATACGTCACGGGCGGGCGCCCACAACGGGTCGGTCCGCGCGACGAGGCTCGATCCTACTCGACCGAACTGACTTGCGTAAACCTAGGGTGGCTCCCCGTAGCGCCGCGCTAACTCGCTGACCCACGATGTGTGCAGATGAATGCCGCCATACGTCGATGTGCCGGAGGAGTGCTCTGCACGGCTTCGCTTGTGGCGGGACCGGCCGGTATTGCCACCGGCGCTGGCTTCGACGTTGCGCCAGGAATCAATCCCGATGTGAGCATCGCCGCGGATGCCACGGCTCATCTGGTCTGGAACTCGGCGAACCTCCTGGCGGTCAGCTACTGCACGCTGCCCCCGGGGTCCGGGACGTGCACGCCCACGCCGATGCCGGTGACAGACAACGCAGCCGCACGGCCGTATGCGTTCGCCTCCGGGTCAGCGGTCCAGGTACTCACAAACCGCTGCTGCACGGGCGGCTCCAAGACGCTCGTGTTCACGTCGGCCAACGGCGGGCAGAACTTCGGCGGCCCCGCAACCGTCGGCACGCTGAACCCGTCGGGCGACGCCGCGCTCGGACCGGGGAACGGCCTCTCGCTCGTGACGAGCGCCCTCATCTCGAGCTACTTCCAGCGGGTCCCGACCGACGGCTCGGGGCCCGCCGCCGCCGAGATCCCGCTCAGCAACCAGTACACGTACCACGGCAGCGTGGCCGTCACCGGCGATCGGCCGCTGGTCGCCTTCGACGACCTCACCCGGACGGCGTTCACGCGCACCAACGGCGGCGACCCGAACGTCGGCAGCAGCTGGCCGGCGCCGGCCGTCGTCGGCGACGGGGTGGAGCCGCACTTCGCGAACGGTCCCGCCGGGCTGTTCCTGCTCACGCGCAAGGACCGCACGCTCCAGTTGTGGAAGTTCGACGGCTCGGCGTTCCAGGGTCCGACGACCGTCAATCAGGCCGCGAACCCCATCGGTCCGGCCGCGATCGCGCAGGACCCGGAAGGCCACCTGCACGTTGTCTGGAGGGAGGGTGACGGCAACCCCACGTCACTGATGTACACGAGCTCGGCCGACGGCGCCGG
>CAWCEB010000212.1:0-10759 GCA_963794105.1 uncultured Actinomycetes bacterium
GCACCCGTCGACGTTCATGCCCACCAAGATGGTGCTCGCCGAGCGCGGCTTCGCGCTGGATCCGCTCGAGCAGGGCGTCGACGCGACGCGCCGGCTCGTCGCCGACCCCGCGCTGGACGGCGTCACCGGCCGCTTCTTCGACCGCGAGGAGGAGACGGCACCGCATCCGTGGGCCCTGGACCGGACCAACCGCGAACGCCTCGTCGCGCTGAGCAAGGAGCTGACCACATGACCTTCGATGTCGCCGAGCGCCCGCGCCTGGAGGGCATCTCGCCGCGTGCGTACGAGCACCCGGCCGACCGGGCGGCGACCGCCGCGCTGGCATCCATCCCCTACCTCGATCCGATCGTTCGCAAGCTCATCGAGCTGGGCTACGAGCGCGCGCTGCGGACCGCGCTGCTGGGCGACTCGGTTCGGCTCGGCCAGGACCAGCTCCCGCGCGTCTGGGCGCTGCATCACGAGGCCTTCCACGTGCTCGACGTGGAGCCGCTGCCTGCGCTGTACCTCACGCAGTTCCCGTTCGCCAACGCCGCTGCGATCGGCGCCGGCACACCGCTCGTCCTGCTCAACTCCGAGATCGTCACGCTGCTCGACGATGCCGGCCTGCGGGCCGTGCTCGCGCACGAGGCCGGGCACATCCTCGCCGACCATGTCCTCTACCGGACCGCGCTGCTCATCCTGCTCAGCGCCACGCCGTTGCGCGGCCCGCTGGTCGCCCTGCCGCTCGCGGCCGTGCGGCTCGCGCTCGGCGAATGGTTCCGCGCCGCCGAGCTGAGCGCCGATCGCGCCGCCGCGCTCGTGACCCGCGATCCGCTCGCCGTATGTCGCGCGCTGATGGTGCTCGCCGGCGGCGCCGCGGCGCCGGAGCTCGACCTCTCGGCCTTCCTGCGCCAAGCGCAGGACTACGAGGACAGCGGCAGTGGGCTCGACTGGCTCTCACGCCGCGGCCTGGAGCTGCGCGGCGGCCATCCGCTTGCGGTCAAGCGCGTCAAGGAGCTGACGGCGTGGGTGCGCGGCGGCGACTACGACCGCATCCTCGGCGGTGAGTACACGCGCCGTGGCGAGGAGCCGCCGCCCCGCAAGGAGGCGGCCGACGCCGCCGACCACTACGCCGCGCGCTTCAAGGACATCGCGCGCGAGGCGGGCGAGCAGCTCGAGGCCGCCGGTAAGCAGGTGGGCGAGTGGCTGCGCGCGGGCAGCGACAAGCTGCGCGGCAACGACGCGGACGCGGATTAGAGACCGGCCATCGGCTCGAAGACCGCGCGCTCGCGGTGTGCGAGCCGCGGCAGCGCATCCTCGATCGCGCACCGCCGCGTGTGCTCGGCGGCGATATGGGCATCGTGCGCGGCCTGATCGCGGAAGCGCTCGACGAGCACGAAGACGCGCGCGTCCGCCGGGTCGCGGTAGACGTCGAAGGCGAGTACGCCTGGTTCGGCGCGCGCCGCCGGCACGAGCCGGGCGAGCGCGGCCTCGACGGCGCTCACCTCGCCGTCACGGGCGACCCAACGCGCGATGACGAGCATGGGCCGCACTGTACGGTTCGCGCCATGCGCCCGGTCCTTCTCGCCCTCGTCCTCGCCTCGATCGCCGTCCCGGCGGCGGCAGCACCCGAGGTTCGTTCCTGCGGCAACGTGGACCGCTCGGATCGCTTCGGGAAGCCCAGCGCCCACGGCGCGTTCGGCATCTTCAACGTGCGCGCGCAGGGCGTGGGGTGCCGGCCCGCGCGACGGCTCGCCCACCGCTGGCTCGGGTGGGCGGAGAACGCCTCGAACCCGTCCAGGCCGCACACGGTCGGTGGCTATCTGTGCCGTTCGCACGCGCCCGCCGCCCAGCAGCTGGCTGTGCGCTGCTCCTCGAAGGTCGCGCTCGTGCGCTTCACGTGGAAGATCGCGAACGGCTGACGGCGCGGGGTCTGACCCCTCATTCTCAGTTGGGGGCGGACTCGTGCGCGTGGGCCCCGAGCGTCGTAACTATTACGACGTTGGGGGCCCGCGACGGGCGCGGGGACAAAGGGGTCAGACCCCAATGTCACGCTTTGGCCGAGGAGCGTGGAGCGCTCGGCTCGGGCGTTTGCGGGGCGCGGGCGTGGTTCGGGCTTTGAGGGAACGGGTCCGCACCACGCGGGTTTGTGGGGACAAAAGGGTCAGACCCCAATGTCACCCGCGGGCGGTTCACCCTCTCCCTCAATGACGGCATCCGGCGCGGAGCGCCCGCCCACGCGACCGCGCTGCGCGCCACCAACGTGACGCAACGCCCGCAAAGCAACAGCGCGGCTAGGCCGCGCGTTCCAGCAGCGCCACGCACTCGATGTGCGGGGTCTGCGGGAACATGTCGACCGGGCGCACGCGCTTGAGCTCATAGCCGGCCTCGACGAGCTGCGCGGCGTTGGGCGCGAGCGTCGTCGGGTTGCAGCTGACGTAGACGATGCGGCGCGGCGCGGCCTCGATGATGCGGCGCACGACCTTCTGCGAGAGGCCCGCGCGGGGCGGGTCGACGACCAGCAGATCCGGGCGGCCGGCCCGCTCCACCAGCTCGCGCAGCGCGACGCGCACGTCGCCGGCGAAGAACTGGGCGCCCGAGATCTGGTTCAGGCGCGCGTTCTCGATCGCGTCCGCGACCGCCTCCTCGACGATCTCCATCCCGAACAGCTCGCCGGCGCGCGGCGCGAGCGACAGGCCGATCGTGCCGATGCCGCAGAAGAGGTCGTAGACGCGCTCCCAGCCCTGGAGTTGCGCGTACTCGGCCGCGATCGCGTAGAGGCGCTCGGCCATCTCGGTGTTCGTCTGGAAGAAGGCGTCGGGTGAGATCCGCAGCCGCAGGTCCCCGAGCTCCTCGTCGAACGTCGGGCTGCCGTCGACGATCTCCGTCGGCCCGGTCGAGACCTCGGCGACGCCCGGCACCTGCGTCCACAACAGCGAGTGCACCTGGATCGCCTCGCGCAGCGAATCGGTGTCCAGCTCGCCCTCGCTCGTGACGAGGCGGACCTGGAACTGGCCGGTGCGCCGGCCCTCGCGGACGACGAGGTTGCGCAGGAAGCCGGCCTGCGAGCGCCGGTCGTACGCCTCGAGCCCCTGCGCGCGACACCACGCGAGCATCGCGCGGCGGACGTCGTTCCCGCGCTCGCTGGCCAGCAGGCAATCCTCGAGGTGCAGGATCGTCTCCCACGATCCCGGCGCATGGAAACCACACACGAGCTCGCCCTCCGCCCCGGTGCCGAACGAGTACTCGAGCTTGTTGCGGTAGCGCCACTGCTCGACCGCCGGGACGATCTCCTCGAGCTCGTAGCCGTCCAGCTTGCCGATCCGCCGCAGCGCGTCGTCGACCTGCTCGGCCTTGACCGCGAGCTGGCGCTCGTAGGGGAGCACCTGCCATGGCGCGCCGGGGTGGTCCGCCAGCGGCTCGATGCGATCGGGCGAGGGCTCGAGCACCTCGATCGTGCGCGCCTCGCCGTAGGCCTTCTTGCGCTTCGTGAGCAGCGCGCGCACGCGGTCGCCGGGCACCGCGCCCTGGACGAAGACGACGTAGCCGTCGGCGCGCGCGACACCGTTGCCGCCGAATGCGAGCGAGTCGATCCGCAGGTCGAGCTCCGCGCCGCGTAGCGGCCTGGTTGCGGCGGGAGCCTGGCTCACTTGAGCTTTCGCTCGATGGTCTGCAGCACCGACTTGCGGTTGGCGTTGCGCTTCTCGTGGTCGCGCACCTTGCGCAGCTGCGCGGGCGTGAGATCCGTGAGCCGCTCGTTGATCTGGCCGGCGCTGAGATCGTCGTAGCCCAGGATCGGGAACGAGCCGATGCCCACCGCGCGGCGCGCCTTGTCGACATGCCGCAGGACGCGATCGCCGCCCGCGCCCGCGCCGCGACCGAGCAGCTGCTCGATGTCCGCGATGAGGTCCTCGGTCTGCTTGCGCCCGAGCGAGATCAGCCGCTGCACGAGATCCTCGGCGTCGCTGCGCGTCATGCGCCCGCGCTTCACCGCGTCGTCGACGACCTCCTGGATGCGGTCGCCCGTGAGCATGACGCCCTTGGTCAGCGATCGCGCAGCACGTTGAGGCGCGCGACCGAATCGTCGGCCGGCGGCTTGGCGGCGGTCGTCCGCTTCTTGGCGGGCGCGCACGAGCGCTTGGCGGGCGCGGAGCGCTTCGCCGGGTCGAGCGCTTCGCCGTGGTCGAGCGCTTCGCCGTGGTCGAGCGTTTCGCCGTGGTCGAGCGCTTCGCGGTGCCCTGCTTCTTGGGTTGCGGCATGGCCCAAGCGTACGCGCAAGTTCCAGCGAACGGCCGCGTTCACGTATTCACCATGAAATCGGCCCGCCGGTCCATCAATCGCCGTGCTCCTGTGCGCCGC
This sequence comes from uncultured Actinomycetes bacterium, assembly GCA_963794105.1. Classification (GTDB taxonomy): domain Bacteria; phylum Actinomycetota; class Thermoleophilia; order Solirubrobacterales; family Solirubrobacteraceae; genus AC-49. The sequence continues at coordinate 4,339 of CAWCEB010000212.1, forward strand.
CTGCGCCGCGCCCGCAGCCGCCTCCTTCCCCTACGCCGATCACGTCGCGCCGGGGACCGTGCCGAACGAGATCGGCTGCGACAGCTGGAAGATGGCGGCCACGCCCGAGCCCGACACGGGCTGCGGAGCCAACGGCAACCCCGCCCTCATGGCCCAGAACGCCACGGTGCGCGCCGATCCCCAAGAGCTCGGCGGCGTCCGCGGTGACTCAACCGCCGACATCTCGCCCGACGCGAAGACGGCCTGGAACATCACGACGGGCCGGCCCGACGTGACGATCGCCGTGCTCGACTCGGGCATCAAGTGGAACGACGCCGGCGCGATGACCGACCTGCGCCGCAAGGTGCGGCTGAACACCGCCGAGCTGCCGCTGCCGCAGGGTTGTACGACGTACGACTGCAACGGCGACGGCGTCGTCAACGTCGACGACTACGCCAACGACTCCCGCGTGAACCTCCACGACCCGCGGCGCGTCGGCCCCGACGGTGTCCTCACGCCGCAGGACCTGCTGATCGCGTTCTCCGACGGCACCGACGCGGACAAGAACGGCTTCGTCGACGACATCGCGGGCTGGGACTTCGTCGACAACGACAACGATCCGTTCGACGACGTCCAATACGGCCACGGCACCGGCGAGGCGCGCGACTCCAACGCCGAGGCCGACAACGGCGGCGATGTCGGCACGTGCCCGAACTGCACCGTCCTGCCGCTGCGCGTCGGCGAGTCGTTCATCGCCGACGTCAACCGCTTCGCCCAGGCCGTCCTCTACGCGGCCGACAACCGCGTCTCGATCGTGCAGGAGGCGCTCGGCACGCTCAACAACTCGACGCTCGCCCGCAACGCGATCGACTACGCGTACGCCAAGGGAGTGACGATCGTCGCGTCAGCCGCCGACGAGGCCGCGCAGCACCACAACCAGCCGGGCGTGCTGCCGCACGTGATCCTCGTCAACTCGGTCACGAAGTACGACACACGTTCACGCCGCAGCCGCGCAGCTACCTGCAGTTCAACGGCTGCACGAACTTCATGAGCAAGATCACCGTCGCGGTGCCGAGCTCGTCGTGCTCGTCGGAGGCCACCGGCCGCAGCGCCGGCATCGTCGGGCTGATCTACGCCGAGGCGCGCAACCGCGGGCTGACGCTGTCCCCCGACGAGGTGCGCCAGCTGTTCCAGGGCACGGCCGACGACGTGAATTTCGCCGACGCAGATCTCAACTGCGCGAGCGGCGAACTCCGACGTGCACCGACCCGAACCTGAACACGATCTCCCACCGGCTCGACATCTCGCCGGTGGCGGACACGAAGCCCTACGCGGCGCGCCGCGGCTACGACGAGTTCTACGGCTACGGCCGGCTCAACGCGCGGTCGGCCGTGAAGGCCGTCGCCGACGGCGCGATCCCGCCGGGCGCATCGATCGAGTCGCCGGACTGGTGGACGCAGCTCGATCCCGCGCAGGCGACGATCGACGTGCGCGGGCACGTCGACGGGCAGCGGCTGAAGGACGGCTACACCTGCGCGCTGCTCGTCGCCCCCGGCGTGCAGCCCGACAACGGCTCGGGCGCCTACGGCGCGGGCGCCGGCGGCGACTTCCACGTCGTCCCCGCCGCGGGCGGCGCGTTCTGCGACGGCGCCGCCGCCCACACCGGCGCGAGCGGCAACGTTCTGCTGGGCTCGATCCCGACCGCGGCGCTGAGGTCGTGGTTCCCCGCGGGCCGCGACTTCACGGGCAACGAGAACGGGGGCACGCCGCAGACGCTCGAACGGGCGCCCGAACACGGAGCCATACGCATTCACGGTGAAGGTCGTCGTGGTGCCGAAGGCCGCGGGCGAGCCGCGCGGTGAGGATCGCCGCACGCTGTACCTGCACCGCGACAAGGACGCGATCGCAGGGTTCCCGAGGTGGCTCACGACGGACGGCGCCTCGTCCCCGGTCTTCGCCGATCTCGACGGCGACAACCGCAACGAGCTGATCTTCGCCACGTCCGACGGGATCGTGCATGCGATGCGCCGCGACGGGAGCGAGCTGTCCGGCTGGCCGGCGCACGGCGACGCGCCGCCCGTGCACACGGGCAGCCGGCCTTCAGGTCGGGCGCCGTTGCGGTGCCCAAGGGCGGCGCGATCCTGGGTTCGGTCGCCGTGGGCGACCTCGACGGCGACGGCTCGCCCGAGGTCGTTGCGGCCGACTACGACGGGCGCGTCTACGCGTGGGACGCCAACGGCAGGCGCATCTGGACGCGCCACAGCGAGGAGCGCTTCTCGGGCAAGCCACTCGCGCCGTTCGTCAACGAGCGCCACGGCGAGGCCAACCGCACCGAGCACGGCTTCTTCGCCTCGCCGGTGATCGCCGACCTCGACGGCGACCACAAGCCCGAGATCGTCCTGCGCGGGCGGCGACCGCCACATGTACGCCTGGCACGGCGACGGCTCGGCCGTCAGCGGATTCCCGTTCCTGGTCGTCGACCGCTCGAAGGTCGCGTCGATCGACGCCGACTCCGAGGAGGTCACGTTCAAGGCGGACGCCGGCGCCCTGATGCAGGGCAAGATCGTCGACACGCCCGCGGTGGGCGACATCGACGGCGACGGCAAGCCCGAGATCGTCGTCGGCACCAACGAGGAGTACGACGCCGGCAAGGACGGCGGGCTGAACGCCGGCGCGATCAACACGACGTCACTCGCGGCGATCGGCCAGGCGGGCGTGCTGAGCTACGCGAACTCCCGCGTGTACGCGTTCAAGGCCGACGGCACGCTGGTCTCCGGCTGGCCGGCGAAGGTCGGGATCATCAACTCCGAGCTGCTGCCGGACGTCGGCGAGGGCATCACGGGCAGCCCGGTCCTGGCGAAGCTGACCTGCCCCTCGGGCGGGGCGGGCGTGAAGGTCGGCGTGATCCCGGACGCCGGGCCCGGCTACGTCTTCAACGCCGACGGCGTCGTCCTGCTACGGGCAGTCCGGACGGCCACGACAACGCGCTCGCGACCGACGCGTCGGCCGGCGCCGGGCAGGTCGACCACCCGGTCGTTCCCGGCCGTCGGCCTGCCGGCGTTCGGCGACCTGGGCGGGCTGCAGCCGACGTTCGTCGCGCCGGTCGCGGGACTGATGCGCGCGCTCGACCTGGTCGTGCCGGACTACCAGGTCGGCGGCGCAGGACTTCACCGCCGCGTGGGACTCGGCGACGGGCCAGATGCGGCCGGGCTTCCCGGCGCAGGAGAACGACCTGGCGTTCCTGACGGGGCCGAGCGTCGGCGACATCGACGGCCAGCCCGGCGAGGAGATCGTCGGCGGGCACCGCCTCGCTCGATCTGCAGGCGTTCGACGCGCTTGGCCGGCCGGCGAGTAGCGCATGGCCGAAGCTGACCGGCGACTGGACGGTGGCGACGCCGCTGCTGGGCTCGTTCGGCGACGGCGCGCACAAGACGGTCGTCAACCTGACGCGGCTCGGCGGCGTGTTCGTCTACGACACCGCGGCGCCCGTCTGCTCGCCGTCGTCGTCGCCGCGATTCCATCACGACGCCGCGAACTCGGGCGACTACGCGCGTGACGCCGTTGCGCCCGGCAGGCCGACCGACGGGAAGCTCGCCGGCACGCTGCTCGACGATCACCGCGCCGGGCGAGGACCTGCTGTGCGGCACAGCCGACCACTACGAGGTGCTCGGCTCGAGCGGCTGGACGCGCTCGCCGGTGAAGCCCGCCGCCGCCGGCGCGCGCCAGGCGATCCCGGTCCCGGCGGGTGGGAAACGCGTCTCGGTTCGCGCCGTCGACGAGCAGGGCAACGTCGGGTGGCCGCTGGTCTCAGCCGCTGAGCAGGAACTCGAGCAGCGCCTTCTGGGCGTGGCGGCGGTTCTCCGCCTGGTCCCAGATCGCGCTGGCGGGAGCCGTAGAGGACCGCCTCGGTGATCTCCTCGCCCGGGTGGGCGGGGAGGCAGTGCAGCGCGATGGCGCCGCGGCGCCGCGCGGTCGAGCAGCGCGTCGTCGACGCGGTAGGGAGCGAGCGCCGCGCGGCGCGCGTCCGCCGTCGTCCTCGTCGCCCATCGAGACCCAGACGTCGGTGTAGAGCGCGTCGGCGCCGGCGACCGCCTCCCCGGGTCGTCGGTCAGCTGCGCGCCGGCCACGGCCTCGAGCTCGTAGCCGGCGCGGCGACGCGACGGCGACCTCGACGCCGGCGAGCGCGCCGAGGATCGCCAGCGAGCGAGCGACGTTGTTGCCGTCGCCGACGTAGGCGAGCTCAGCCCGTCGAGGCGGCCGAAGCGCTCGCGCAGGGTCATGCAGGTCGGCCAGCGCCTGGCAGGGATGGTGCCCGGCGGTGAGCATGTTGATGACCGGCACCTCGGCGTGCGCGGCCAGCTCCTCGAGGGTCGCGTCCGGACCGGTGCGCAGCCCGATCGCCGCGACGTGGCGGCACAGCACGAGCGCCGTGTCGCGGATCGACTCGCCGCGGCTGAGCTGGAGCTCGCCCGGGCGCAGGACGAGCGGGTGGCCGCCGAGCTCGGCGATGCCGGCCTCGAACGAGACCCGCGTGCGCGTCGACGGGCTGCTCGAAGAGCAGCGCGACGAGCGCCCGGCGAGCGACGCGCGAGGAGAGCGGGTCGGCCTTGAGCTCGAGCGCACGGTCGAGCAGGCGCGCGAGCTCGTCGGCGCGTCGAGCTCCTGCCGGTGAGGAAGTGGCGCGTCAAGCAGCGGGAGGATACGTGGCCGTGCGCGTCCTCAGCTGGAACCTCTTCCACGGCCGCGCGGTCCCGCCGGCGCGGCCGCCCGCTGGCGGCCGCGTTCGCCGCGCGATCGCCGGCTGGGCCTGGGACGTCGCGCTGCTGCAGGAGGTCCCGCCGTGGTGGCCCGAGCCGCTTGCGGCGGCGGCCGGCGCGAGCGCGCGCACGGCGCTCACGTCGCGCAACGAGCTGCTCTGGGTGCGGCGCGCGATCGCGCGCGCAATCCCGACCTGATGAAGGCCAACGGCGGCGGCTGCAACGCGATCCTGGTGCGCGGCGAGGCGATCGCCGATCACCGCTCGCCGAGCTGCGCGCGCCGCCCGAGCGCCGCGTCGCGCACGGCGTCAGGCTGGGCGGCAGCGCTGGATCGTCAACCTGCACGCCGAGGTCGAGACCGACCAGCGCGCGCAGGGCGCGCCGCATGGCGCCGCCGCGCACGGGCTCGACTGGGCGGCCGGCGCGCCGCTCGTCTTCGGCGGCGACCTCAACCCCGCGCCCGCGTCCGCCTGGAGGGATCGGACCGCGTCGGCTCACAAGCGTCGATCGGACCTCGCGCGGGTCCGGAGTTCGGCCCGTCGGCGACAAACGCCGAGCACGGCATCTGTGCGACCACGCGCCCATCGTCGCCGAGCTGCAACTGGAAGGATCATCGCCATGAGTTCGTCACTACCAGACATGAAGGGCATTCCCTCGGCGGTCGCGTCGGGCGCATGCGACTGCAGGATGCGGCAGCTCGCAACACGGCCTCGTCGCGCGTGGCGATCGCCGGCTGCGGCGGCGGGGCCGCGACGAGCAGCATCGGCGGCGGCGGATCGTAGAGCGGCGACACCGTGACGATCGACATGAAGAACATCGCATTCACCCGCATCGACGCGACGGTCAAGGTCGGCCAGACGGTCAAGTGGGTCAACCAGGACACCGCGCCCCACAACGTCACAGGCGGCCCGCTGCAGTCCAAGACGTTCGGCAACGGCGGCTCCTTCGCGTTCACCCCAAGAAGGCCGAGACGATCAGCTACGTCTGCCGGTCCACCCGGGCATGAAGGCGACGCTCGACCGTCACGTCCTGATCCGGCGCAGCCCGAACCCGCGGGCGACGAACATCGCGCGTTCCGCCAGCCCGCCGCGCGGGGGAACACGCCGAGCTGGATGCCCGCGTCGTAGACGTCGAAGAACGCGCGCACGCGCCACAGCAGTCGCGGCGCGGGTCGAGCTCGCAGATCAGCACCGCGTGAACGACCAGGAAGCGGCCGGTTGCCGGGAAGCCGCCGACCTCTCTCGCGGTGGGTGGCGAGCAGCTCATCGGCGCTCAAGATGAAGCGCCCGTCGGTGAGCGGGTCGGCCGGTCGGCTCGACGCGCGCGTCCGGGAAGCCGTGCCAGAGCCGGGCACGTGGTCGGCCAGCTCGTAGGCGCCTCAAGCGGCTCGGGCAGATCGGGTCCTCGTAGTGAAGATCGGGCGCGCAGACCTTCGCGAACGCGCGCGGTCGCGGCCACCCAGCGCGTCGCGGAAGCCCGCCAGGAGATCGTCGACCCGGCTCAGAACTCCGGCCGCCCCGTAATCCGGCGTGGATGCCTCGGCGTAGAGGCGCCGCGGGATGCGCCCGGCGCGGCGCGCGAGCCAGCCGGCTTCGACGCCCGCGCGGATCGCGGTCGCCATCGCGACCGGGTCCTCGGCGCGGCTGATCGCGCTGGCGCACAAGACGGCGTCGCAGCCGAGCTCC
>CAWCEB010000213.1:0-26563 GCA_963794105.1 uncultured Actinomycetes bacterium
GCGGGGGATCACCCAGGCCATGATCTCTTCGCCGTAGCGCTCATCGGGGACGCCGATCACCTGGACGTCGGCGACACGCTCGTGGGTGTAGAGGAACTCCTCGATCTCGCGTGGGTAGACGTTCTCGCCGCCGCGGATGATCATGTCCTTGATGCGCCCGACAATCTTGACGTAGCCCTCGTCGTCCATCACGGCGAGGTCGCCGGTGTGCATCCAGCTGTCGGCGTCGATCGCCTCGGCGGTGCGCGCCTGGTCGTCCCAGTAGCCGAGCATCACGCTGTACCCGCGCGTCTGGAACTCCCCGGACTCGCCGCGTTCCACGGCCTCGCCGGAGGCGGGGTCGGCGATCCGGATCTGGACGTGGGGATGTGCGCGCCCGACGGTCCCGGTGCGCCGCTCGATGTCGTCGTGCGCGCCGGTTTGGGTCGACACCGGCGAGGTCTCGGTCATGCCGTAACAGATCGTGACCTCGTGCATGTGCATCTTCTCGATGACCTTGCGCATGACCTCGATCGGGCATGGCGCGCCGGCCATGATCCCGCTGCGCAGGCTGCTGAGGTCGAAGCGTTCGAAGTCTGGGTGGTCGAGCTCGGCGATGAACATCGTTGGCACTCCGTAGAGGGCGGTGCAGCGCTCGGCCTCGACCGCCTTGAGCACGGCCCCGGCCTCGAACGCGTCCGAGGGCAGGACGACGCAAGCGCCGTGGCTCGTGGCCGCGAGGTTGCCCATCACCATGCCGAAGCAGTGGTAGTACGGGACAGGAACGCAGATCCGGTCGTGCTCATCGATACGGCAGCCCTCTGCGACGAAGAACCCGTTGTTGAGGATGTTGCGGTGTGAGAGGGTCGCGCCTTTGGGGAAGCCGGTCGTGCCAGACGTGTACTGGATGTTGATCGGGTCGGATGGATCGAGCTCGGCGCCGCGGTCACGCAGCTCTTCAACGTCGACCGCTGAAGCCTGCTCCAGCAGCTCGTCCCAGGTTGGGCCGTCGAAGAACACGACGCGCTCCAACGCGGTCAGCGACGGGCGCACCTCGTCGACCATCGCGACGTAGTCGCTCGTCTTGAACGCCGGCGCGGCCACGAGCATCCGGCACCGCGACTGCTCCAGCGCGTACTCGAGCTCGTGCGTGCGATAGGCCGGGTTGATGTTGACCAAGATCACGCCGATCTTGGCCGTCGCGTACTGGATCAGCGCCCACTCGGCGCGGTTCGGCGACCAGATGCCGAGCCGGTCGCCCTTGCCCAGGCCGGCCGCGATCAGCGCCCGGGCGACGCGGTCGACCTCGGCGTCGAGCTCGGCGTAGCTGTAGCGCAGCCCCTGATGACAGGCCACCAGCGCGGGGCGATCGCCTAGACGCGCGACCGTCCGCTCGAGGTTGGCGCCGATCGTCTCTTCCAGCAGCGGGCAGGGCGTGGGCCCATGATCCATGGCAGCGGAAGGGCTCATTGCCTTGAGTCAACATCGGGCCACCGCTGGCGTCAATGCCAGGTGCAGGCGACCTTTGCCGGTGATGTGGTCGATCTACACATCGCTCGGTGCGATGTCGGGTAGACCTGGGTCGAATGCCGGAGTTCTCAGTGTCGCTCGCGCCTGAGACCGCGCCGCCGGCCGTGACCGTGGTGGCCAACTTCGGGATGGTCGCCGGGCGGCATGCGAGCCGCACGGAGATCGAGAAACTGTGGCGATCGGTCGGGAAGATCGTGCCGCAGGCGACGATCTCCGTCGAGGACCACAATCTCTTCGGGAAGCGCACGTTGACCTGCGTGCACCAGGTGAGCGTCGCGGTGGGCGAGGACGTGGTCCGGCAATCAAGACAAGACCCCGAGCTGCTGCGTACGCAGCTGGAGGAGACGCTCGACCGCTGGCTCGCGGCATGCGCGGACCGTGTGCAAGGCGAGCTGACGTTCGCCGAGCGCCGGGCGCGGCATGCCGTGATCGACAAGAGCTAAACGCCCCCGGGCGCGCGATCTGATCTCCGTTTGTGACGAGCACCTCCCGAGGGAGCCGTCGATTCTGGACCCCCCGTTCCGGGGCGTTTTCTGGGTCCCGCCCCAGGGTCCGCGAGGTACCATCAAGTCCGCTGTGACCAGCATTCATCGGACTTCCCGGACACCGGGGACTCCGGTGTCGCCCTCGTCCTTGAATGGTAAGGAAGGGGTCGTCGGTTCGAGTCCGACAGAGGGCTTGCAGGGGTTCCGCGGTCCTTCCCAGGTGGACCCAGCGTTCATCTGAGAGTTGTGGGGCGCTTCTGGGTCCCGAGTCGCGGATCGGCCTGCGCTGACAGCGCGCAACGCCGGACGCCGGAGCACTCGCCGGACGCGATGACCACCGGACTTCCTGGGTGGGGAAGGGGACACCCGCGCGAGCCGGTCTCGAAAATCGTTGGTCGCGCAAGCGGCTCGAGGGTTCGAATCCCTCCCCTCCGCTGTAGTTCTGCCGTGATTCGTGCAGCCGACCTGGAGCGACCAGTGGCGCAACCAGTACGGGTACGGGGTGCTACTTCTCGTGACCTGAGCAATCCGTACGCTGCCGCTCGCACCACGCGGGCGGCACGCGGTCCGAGTGCTCCTGCACTCCGGTGCTGCCGGTCGTCCGAGGTGGTTTCAAGACCCACTGCATCAGTTGGCAGTGCGACGGACATCTGCATGCCCGATGAGCCCGGCATCGATGGATCGAGAGCCCATGGTGCGTTGATCGTCTCGTAACTCCGAATCTTCAAAGAGACTAAGATTCACAGGGATGAGTCCGGGGCAGCCGCCGATCTACGCCTTGAAGGCAGAGTTCTTCCGCGCGCTGGGGCACCCGGTGCGGGTACGGATCTTGCAGCTCCTACGTGAGGGCGAACGGACGGTCGGATCGCTGCAGGAGGCGCTCGAGCTCGACTCGGGCGGGACGTCGCAGCAGCTCGCGGCGCTCCGCAAGCAGGGGCTCGTCGAGAGCCGCCGCGAGGGCACGAGCGTCTACTACCGCGTCAAGGATCCCCGGACGCTCGAGCTGCTCGAGCTTGCCAAGTCGATCATCGCCGCGAACCTCGAGGAGGGCCAGGCGCTGCTCGACGGCCTGGCGGGCGAGGAGTTCGGACCGCCCCGGGCGGGCAAGCGGGCCGCACGTTGATCGCTGCGGAGGTGCTTGCGCTCACCGGTGTCGGTGGGCTTGTGGTCGGCGCGGCCATCTGCGCGCTGCGCGGCCGGCTGGGGGCCGGCCTCGTCGCGCAGGCGGCCGGCGTGGCGCTGCTCGGCGCAGCCGGGGCCGTGCCGCTGTTCGGTGGCCAGGACCTGGGCGCCGGCTTCCGAAGCACGATCGACCCCGCGCTTGGCATCGACGGGTTGAGCGGCTTCTTCCTTGTCGTGCTCGCGATCACCGCGGTGCCGACGCTGGTCTTCGCGCACCCGTACCTGCGCACCGGGGCGGCGTCGCGGCTCGTCGGTCCGCTCATGGGCGCGTTCCTGCTCGCGCTCACCGGCCTGCTCGCGGCGCGCGACGTGACCACGTTCCTCGCGTGCTGGGAGCTGATGACGCTGATCCCGGCCGCCGCGATCCTGGCGGCCCGCCGCGACGACGCGGTGCGTGGCGCTGTGTTCGCCTACGTCGCGATCACGCACATCGGCGGCGTCGGGGTCTGGGTGGCGATGCTCGTGCTTGCCGCGCACGGCGCGATCGGCGATCCGGCCGCGCTCGCGCAGGCCGGCGTGGGCGTTCAGACGCTCGTGGCGATCAGCGCGCTGGTCGGGTTCGGCACGAAGGCCGGACTGGTCCCGCTGCACTCGTGGCTGCCGCGCGCGCATCCGGTCGCGCCCGCGCCGCTGTCGGCGCTGATGTCGGGCGTGATGATCAAGTTCGCCGTCTACGGGCTGATCCGGGTCGAGTTCGACTGGCTCGGCGCGACGCCGCTGTGGCTCGGGATCTGCCTGCTGGCGATCGGCGTCGTGTCGGCGCTCGGCGGCGTGCTGTGGGCGATCGTCCAGCACGACCTCAAACGGTTGCTCGCGTTCCACTCGATCGAGAACGTCGGGATCATCGCGCTGGGCCTGGGCGCGTCGCTCGTCTTCGCGCACGCTGGCGTGCGCGAGTGGTCGCAGATCGCGTTCGCGGCCGCGCTGCTGCACGTCGCCAACCACGCGGTGTTCAAGGGGCTGCTGTTCTTGGGCGCGGGGGCGTTCGAGCGGGCCGTCGGCTCGCTCGACCTCGACCACCTGGGCGGCCTGCTGCGGCGGATGCCGTGGACCGGCGGCGCGTTCCTGATCGGCGCGATGTCGATCGCCGGGCTGCCGCCACTCAACGGGTTTGCGTCGGAGTGGCTGACGCTGCAGTCGCTGCTGCACGTGGCGCTCGTGCCGCCCGTCGGCGTCGCGCTTGCGGCCGCGATCTGCCTCGCGGGCCTGGCGGCCACCGCGGCGCTCGCGCTGCTGTGCTTCGTCAAGGTCGTCGGCCTGGTCCTGCTCGGCCCGCCGCGGCGCGACGAGGTCGCCGCGGCCATCGAGGCGCCGCCGGCGATGCGCGCCGGGATGGCCGCGCTGGCCGGGCTGTGCGTCGCGATCGGGCTGGTCCCGGGGCTCATCGTCCCGACGCTGGCCGGGCTGGCGCCGGGCGGCGGTGGCGAGCTCCATCGGCACGCGGGTCTCGCGATCCCCGGCACGGGCTCGTACCCCGCGCTGGCGCTGGCCGTCGCGCTCGTCGCCCTGTTCGTCGTCCTGCGGCGCGCTCGCGGCGAACGCAGCGCCGCGCCCGCCCCGAGCTGGGCGTGCGGTCAGACGGTGGTCCCGGCGCTGAGCTGGACCTCGGCCGGGTTCTCCAAGCCGCTGCGGCTCGCGTTCGAATCGGTGCTGCGCCCGCGCACCGAGATCGAGGTGGTCGAGGACGGCGGCCTCGTGCAGCAGGTCGCGTATGCGAGCGAGGTGCCCGTCGCTCGCCGACACGGTGCTCTACGAGCCGACGATCCGCGCGGGCCTGCGCGGCGCGGCTGTTGCGCGGCGGCTGCAGACCGGCAACGTGCGGACCTATGCCCTGTACCTGCTGCTGCTCGTCCTCGGGCTTCTGGCGCTCGTCCGGATGGGGGCGCTGGATGAGCTCGTTCGCGGGAGCAGCGCTGCAGGTCGGCGGTGCCGTCGCCGCGCCTGCGCTACCCGGGCTCATCCAGTCGGGCAAGGCGCGGCTACAGGGTCGCCGCGGCGCGTCGGCGTTGCAGCCCTATCGTGACCTGCGCCGCCTGTGGGGCAAGAGCGTCGTGGACCCGGAGGGGTCCGGGCGGCTGTACCGCGCTGCGCCCGCGCTCACCGCTGCGTGCCTGCTCGTCGCGCTCGCGCTGGTGCCGGTCGGCGGGCGCGCCGGAGGCTGGGGCCTCGGCAACGACGCGCTTGTGCTCGTCGGGTTGCTGGCGCTCGCGCGCTTCGCGCTGACGGTCTCGGCCTGGGACCCCGGCGACGGCTTCACGCTGATGGGCGCGGCGCGCGACCTGACGCTGGCGGTGTTCGGCGAGGCCCTGCTGGTGCTCGCGCTGCTCGTCGCGGCGCTCCCCGCGCAGACCACTGACCTGGTGGGGATGACGACCGCCGCGGGCGGATCGTCGATCTGGGGCGAGGCGGCACACTGGTGCGGCGCGCTCGCGTTCGCGCTCGTCGTGCTCGTCGAGACTGGCCGGCAGCCCGTCGACAACCCCGACACCCACCTCGAGCTGACGATGATCCACGAGGGTCCACTGCTCGAGTACGCGGGCCGCGATCTCGCCTACCTGCATTGGGCGTCCGCGGCGCGGCACTGGATCATGTTCGCGCTGGCCGCCGGGCTGTTCCTCCCGCACCCGCGCGGGTTCGGCGGCGCGCTGGCGGCGTTCGCGGCGGCGCTCGTCTTGCTCTGTGCGGCGCTGGCGGTGACCGAGACCGCGCAGGCGAAGATGCGGATCCTGCGCGTGCCGTCGATGCTCGCGGTCGGCTGGGTCGTGGCGCTCGTCGGGGTCGGCGTCGGGGTCGCGGGAGGCGTCGGATGAGCGACTGGCTCGTCGGCCTGATCCTGGCGCTTGGCATCGCGGTGATCGTGGTGCGCCGGCGCTCGGCCGCGACGGCGCTCGTGGCGGCACAGTCGCTCGCGCTCGGAATCGGCGCCCTCACGCTGGCGTCCGGCCGATCGTCCGAGTTTCTGGTCGCCAGCCTGGTCCTCATGACCAAGGCGGTCGTGCTGCCGCTGCTGCTGCTGTTCGCGCTGCGGCGCACGCGCGAGGCGCGGCTCGTCGCGCCCGTCGCGCCGGGGCTTGTCCGGCTCGCCGGCGCCGCGGCCGTCGCGCTGCTTGCTGCCGCCCTCGTGCCGCCGCTGGGCCTCGGCGACGCGCGCACCGAGCACGCCTCTGTCGCGCTCGTGTTCGTCGGCGTCGACGATCGTCGTCGCACGGCGCCCCGCGTTCATGCAGGTGCTGGGATTGATCGTCGCCGAGACGGGGCTGTCGCTGCTGGCCGTGTCGGTGCCCGGCGGGCTGTCGTACGTGATCGAGCTTGGCGCGCTGTTCGACCTCGCGCTCGTCGTCACGGTCGCGCTCGCGTTCACCCAGCGGATCTACGCCCAGCTCGGCACCGGCGACACCGAACTGCTCCGGGGGCTGCGTGACTAGCGTCCTCGCCTTCGTCGTCCCGGCGCTGCCGGTGCTCTGTGCGCTGGCGTTGCTGGCGACCCGCACCCCGGCGCAGGCCGACGGCCTGAACGTGGCCGCGGGGATCGCGTGCGCGGCGACCGCGCTGTGGCTCGCCGAGCTCGTGCTCGCCCGCGGCGGCGCCGCGCCGCTGCACGGCGACCTGTACCTGCTCGACGGTGCGAGCGGGCTGTTCATCGCACTGATCGCGGTCGTCGGGCTCGGGAGCGCCCTGATGTCGCCGGCGTACCTGCGCCACGCCGGGCGCAGCTGGTTCAGCGCCGAGCGCTCGCGGCACTGGTACTACGCCGCGCTGTACCTGTTCTGGGGCGCGCTGCTCGCGGTGCCGATCGCCGGCAACCTCGCGCTCTGCTGGCTGCTGATCGAGGCGACGACGGCCGCGTCGGCGTTGCTCGTCGCGTTCACCGGGCGCCGTGACTCGCTCGAGGCCGGATGGAAGTACCTCATCCTGACGACGCTCGGGCTCACGGTGACGCTGCTCGGCGTGGTGGTGCTGGCGCTGGAGCTCTCCAGCCACGGGCACGCCGGCCTCGGCGCGCTGGACTGGCACGAGCTGGCCCGATACGCGCCGGCGCTGCCGCAGGAGCCCGCGCTGGTCGCGTTCGTCCTGATCCTCGCGGGCCTGGCCACGAAGATCGGCTGGGCGCCGGTGCACAACTGGCTGCCCGACGCGCACAGCGAAGCGCCCGCGCCCGTCAGCGCGATGCTCTCGGCGGCGCTGCTGCCGACGGTTGCGCTCGTGGCCTGGCGCGTCAAGAACGTCCTCGGCGCCGCCGTCGGGACCGACTCGGCGCGGGCGCTGTTCCTCGGCTTCGGGCTCGCCTCGCTGCTGGTCGCGATCCCGTTCCTGTGGCGCGCGCTGCCGTGGAAGCGCCTGCTCGCATACTCGAGCCTCGAGCACATGGGCGTGATCGCGCTCGGCATCGGCTTCGGCACGCCGCTCGCGATCGCGGGCGTCGTGATCCACGTCGCGGGGCACGGCCTGGCGAAGGCGCTCGGCTTCTACGCCGCGCTGCCCCTGTTGCGCGCGGATCGCGACGCCGCGAGCTCTCCGCCTGCCGGCGTGATGGCGAAGAGCCCTCCGACCGCGTGGGCGATGGGCGTGAGCCTCGGCGCGCTGGGTGGCGTCCCGCCGTCGCCGCTGTTCGTGTCCGAGTTGCTGATCCTGCTCGGCGGCTTCCAGAGCCACGACACCGCGATCGCCGCAATCGCGGCGCTCGCACTCGCGCTCGGCTTCCTCGGTCTCCTGCACGCGCTGGTCGAAGGCGTGATCGGCGGGCCGGAACGCGGCGCACGCCGCGTCCGCCATCGCGGCGAGCGTGCGATCGCATGGCTGACCGCCACCACCGGCGCCGCGCTCCTCGCGCTCACCGTGGCGGGTGTGCTGCTGGCCGATTCCACGTTCGTCACGACGCTCGCGCGGGGTGCGCTGTGATCTGGCGCGACGAGATCTCGGCACGGCTCGATGCCGGCGATCGATTTGCCGGCGGCTGGGCCGCGGCCGGCTCGTGGCGCGTGGCGCTGGTCGCGCCGGACGGCGAGATCGAGGTGCTGAGCCGCGCCGTCGAGGCGGGCCGGGTGCCCACGATCGTCGACCTCGTGCCGGCGGCAGACTGGGACGAGCGCGAGGCCCATGACCTCCACGGCATCAGCTTCGACGGCCACGAGCCGCTGCGTGCGCTCGTCGCACACCCCGACAACGCCGCGGCCTGGATGACCACAGTCGCGGGCGACGGCGTCCACGACGTGGCGGTCGGCCCGATCCACGCGGGCGTGATCGAGTCCGGGCACTTCCGCTTCCACGTCGTCGGCGAGCGGATCCTGGCGATGGACCCGCGGCTCTTCTACAAGCACCGCGGGCTCGAGCAGGCTGCGCAGGGTGCGGACGTCGCCGGCGGCGCGGCGTTCGCCGCCCGAGCGTGTGCGGCGTGCGCAGCGTCCACCTCGGTCGCCTATGCGGCGGCCGTCGAGGACGCGCTCGGCCTCCAGTCCGACCGCGACCTGCGGATCGCACGCACGGTGCTCGTCGAGCTCGAGCGGCTTTACAACCACCTGCACGACATCGGCGCGCTGTGCGCCGGCGTCGGGTTCGCGCCCGGGACGATGGCGTTCGCGACGCTCAAGGACCGCGCGCAGGCGATCAACGAGCGCGCGTGCGGCCATCGCTTCCTGTTCGGAACCGTCGCGCCCGGTGGGGGACGCTTCGCACTCGACCGCGGCGCGGCCGACGCGACGCGCTCCGCGCTGCGCGAGCTTCGCGTGGACGCGGCCGCGGCCTGGCGCGAGCTGGAGTTCACCGGGTCGCTGCACGCGCGGCTGGGCGGCGTCGGCGTGATCGAGCAGGCCGACGCGATCGCGCTGGGCGCGAGCGGACCCGCCGCGCGCGCCGCCGGGCTGCGCACCGACGCCCGCGCCGAGCACTCGTCGCTGTGGTACGGGGAGTTCACGCCGGCCGCGCCGCGTGAGGCGACCGGCGATGTCGCCGCCCGGCTGGAGGTGCGCGCCGCCGAGCTTGAGACGACGCACGACATCCTCGACGAGCTGCTGGCCGCGCCCTTCGGGCCGGGCGCCACCACCGCTGCGGCGCCCGCAAGCGACGTCGGCATTGGCCGCGTCGAGAGCCCGCGCGGCGCCACGCTCGTCGCCGTCGAGCTGGCCGGCGGGCGCATCGAGCGCCTGCGTATCCGCACCGGCTCCTACGCCAACTGGCCCGTCCTCGCGCGGGCCGTGCGGGGCAACCTGCTGCCGGACTTCCCGCTCATCAACAAGAGCTTCGAGCTCTGCTACGCGTGCGTGGATCGCTGATGTTCGTCCTGCTCAAGCAGCTCGCCCGGACCCGCCGCGATTTCGGCCTCGAGCGCGGGCGCCCCCGCTCGGTCGCGCTGCGCCACGTCGACGCCGGCTCGTGCAATGGCTGCGAGCACGAGCTCGGGCTGGCCACGACCCCGCGGTACGACCTGCAGCGCTTCGGCCTGGACGTCGTCGCCTCCCCGCGCCACGCCGACGTCCTGCTGGTCACCGGCGCCGTCACGACGCGCATGGCCCACGCCCTGCGCGTCGCCTACGACGCCATGCCCGAGCCGCGGCTCGTCGCCGCCCTGGGCGACTGCGCCCTCGGCTGCGGCGTCCTCGGCGCGCGCAGCGAGCTCGCGCCGCCACTCGAGGAGCATCTCCCGGTCGACATCCGCATCCCCGGCTGTCCGCCGTCGCCGCAGGCGATCGCAGAGGCGCTGCTCGACGGACTCGACGCGCTCCACACCTGATTGCGAGTCGGCGCCGTAGTCAGGACGCCCGCGACCCGCGGTTCTGGGGTGGTACTGGTGCTCGTCGCGGGGGCATCAGGAACGCCTGGGCCACCGTCTTCTCGGCCTAGGAGCCCACGCTGCCGGCGCGTGCGCCATCGCCCCTGCTAGAGCCGCCCGACTGGCCTGAGCGCGGAGGTCCGGCGAGCGGGAATCACCCACGCCGGGTGACGTGAACCCATCCAACGGCCCGCTGGACTGGCCGCGTACACGAGAAAGGACCTGCATGGCCGACGGCGACCATCCGAACATCCTGGTCATCTGGGGCGACGACATCGGGATCACCAACCTGAGCTGCTACAGCGACGGGCTGATGGGCTACCGGACGCCGAACATCGACCGGATCGCCGACGAGGGCATGCGGTTCACCGACTCCTACGGCGAGCAGAGCTGCACCGCCGGGCGGTCGTCGTTCATCACGGGCCAGAGCGTCTACCGCACCGGGCTGAGCAAGGTCGGGATGCCCGGGCGTCGACGTGGGCCTGCAGGCCGAGGATCCGACGATCGCGGAGCTGCTCAAGCCGCTGGGCTACGCCACGGGGCAGTTCGGCAAGAACCACCTGGGCGACCTGAACAAGTTCCTGCCGACCGCGCACGGCTTCGACGAGTTCTTCGGCAACCTCTACCACCTCAACGCCGAGGAGGAGCCGGAGTCGCCGAACTGGCCGTCCGCCGGAGGACTTCCCGCGCTTCAACGAGCGCTTCCGGCCGCGCGGCGTGCTCCACTCGTGGGCGACCGACGAGGACGACGCGACCGAGGACGCCGCGCTACGGGCGCGTCGGGCGCCAGCGGATCGAGGACACCGGCCCGCTGACGAGGAAGCGGATGGAGACGATCGACGACGAGGTGCTCGAGCACGCGCTCGACTTCCTCGATCGCCAGGCCGCGGCCGAGCACGCCGTTCTTCTGCTGGTTCAACACGACCCACATGCACTTCCGCACGCACCCGAAGCCCGAGAGCATCGGGCAGGCCGGGCGCTGGCAGTCGCCCTACCACGACACGATGATCGACCACGACAAGGTCGTCGGCGCGCTGCTGGACAAGCTCGACGAACTCGGGCTGGCCGAGGACACGATCGTCGTCTACAGCACGGACAACGGGCCGCACATGAACACCTGGCCCGACGGCGGCATGACGCCGTTTCGCAGCGAGAAGAACACGAACTGGGAGGGCGCGTTCCGCGTCCCGGAGGTGGTCCGCTGGCCGGGCCGGATTCCCGCCGGGCGTGGTCTCGAACGAGATCGTCCAGCACCACGACTGGCTGCCGACGTTCCTTGCGGCCGCCGGCGACCCGGACATCGTCGACAAGCTGAAGGCGGGCCACACCATCGGCGACCGACCTACAAGGTCCACATCGACGGCTACAACCTGCTGCCGTACCTGACCGGCGAGGTCGAGAAGTCGCCGCGCCAGGGACTCGTCTACTTCTCCGACGACGGCGACGTGCTCGCGCTGCGCTTCGACAACTGGAAGGTCGTGTTCATGGAGCAGCGCGTCCAGGGCACACTGCAGATCTGGGCCGAGCCGTTCGTCGCGCTGCGCGTGCCCAAGCTCTACAACCTGCGGACCGACCCGTTCGAGCGCGCGGACGTCACGTCGAACACGTACTACGACTGGTTGTTCGACAACGACTACATCGTCCTCGCGGCCACGGCGCTCGTCGCCGAGTTCCTGGCGACCTTCGAGGAGTTCCCGCCGCGCCAGAAAGCCGCGAGCTTCACCATCGACCAGGTCGTCGAGAAGCTCGAGAGCGTGCTGACCTCGGGACGATGAGCCGCGCCGCCCAAACGACGGACACCTGGATCGCGGCGGCGACATTCCGGATGGGCTCGGATACGCACTACCCCGAGGAATCACCGGCCCACCCGGTCGAAGTGACCGGCTTCTGGATCGACCGCTGCGAGGTCACCAATCGCGACTTCGCCGCGTTCGTCGCGGACACCGGCTATGTCACGGTCGCCGAGCGCCCACTCGATCCGGCCGACTTCCCAGGCGCGCCCGCCGAGAACCTCCAACCCGGATCGCTCGTCTTCACCCCGACCGCCGGACCGGTCGACCTGCGCCACGTCTCGCAGTGGTGGACCTGGACACCCGGCGCCAACTGGCAACACCCCGAAGGACCATCCTCGACGCTGGACGGCCGCGACGACCATCCGGTGGTGCACGTCGCCTACGCAGATGCAGAGCGCTACGCGACATGGGCCGGCAAGACGCTGCCCACCGAGGCACAGTGGGAGCTGGCAGCCCGCGGCGGCCTCGACGGCGCAACGTACACGTGGGGCGACGACCCCGAGGCACCGGACGGCGGCCTGGCCAACTACTGGCACGGCGACTTCCCCTACCGACCCGAGCGCGGCTACGGGACGACGGCGCCGGTCGGCTCATACCCGCCGAACGGGCTCGGGCTCTACGACATGGCCGGCAACGTGTGGGAGTGGACGACCGATTGGTACTCGGCCCGTCACCCCGACCCCGCCGGCAGCCCATGCTGCGTGCCGAGCAACCCGCGCGGCGGCCACCGCCGCGCCAGCCAGGACCCTGCGCAACCGCAATTCGCGATCCCGCGCAAGGTCATCAAGGGCGGCTCGTTCCTATGCGCCGACAGCTACTGCAAGCGCTACCGCCCCTCCGCACGACGCCCCCAGATGATCGACACCGGCATGAGCCACATCGGCTTCCGCTGCATACAGCCAGGCGATCACGCCTGAGCCCGGCGCCCCACGCACTCGTCTTCGCCCAACCGTCGCTGACACGCAAGAAGCGACGCCCTCCGGGAGGCGCTCAGTCGGCTCAGTAGCCCGTCCCGGTCTTGACCCGGCGGCGATCGAGCTCGTGCAAGCCGCCCTTCTTCGCCAGCGTCTCGCAGGCTTGCGCGATGTCGTCGGCGAGCGTGCTCGCCAGCGTGTGGCTCAGTGTGAGCTTGACCAGCGCGCGCATGATCGTGACGTGATCGGCGTTGGGCGGAAGCGTGTACGCGGGCACCATCCACCCGCGCTCCGCGGCCAGCTGCGCAGCGATGTCGAACTCGTCGTAGTTGTGCTCGCCCGCCAGCCGAAAGGCCACCAGCGGTAGCTGCTCGGCGTCCTCGGCGCCCACTGACTCGAACTCGCCGATGTCGCTGATCCGCCGGGCGAGCAAGCGCGCGTTCGCCTGCATCGTCTCCATGATGTAGCGGTAGCCCTCGTGGCCGAATCGGACGAAGTTGTAGTACTGCGCGAGTACCATCGACGACCCCGTCGAGAAGTTCAGCGTGAACGTCGCGTCGGTCTTGCCGAGGTAGTTCTCGTAGAACACGAGATCCTCGGCGAGGTCGCTCGTCTCCCGGAAGATGAGCCAGCCTATGCCCGGGTAGACGAGCCCGTACTTGTGGCCCGAGACGTTGATCGAGCGGACCTGCTCGAGCCGGAAGTCCCACGCCGAGTCCGGGTATAGGAACGGCCACACGAAGCCGCCGCTCGCTCCGTCGACGTGCAGCGGGACGTCGAGCCCCTTCTCGTCTCGCAGGCGGACGAGTAAGTCGTTGATACCCACGATGTCGTCGGCGTGGCCCGTGAACGTGGTCCCCAGTACGGCGGCGACAGCGATCGTATTCTCGTCGACGTGCGGCTCCACGTCCTCCGGCCCGATCGTGTACTTGTCGGGCCGGAGCGGGATGATCCGAGGCTCGACGTCGAAGTAGCGGCAGAACTTCTCCCACACCACGTGGACGTCGCCGCCGAACACGAGGTTGGGCCGGTCCGCGCCCTTACCGGCCGCCTCGCGGCGTCCACGCCACTTCCATTTCAGCGACAGTGCGCCGAGCATGATCGCCTCCGAGGACCCCTGGGTGCGCGCCCCGGTCGTCTCGCCCGGCGCGTGGAAGAGCTCGGCCAGCATGCGGATGCAGCGCTGCTCGATCTCGGCGGTCTGCGGATACTCGGCGTGGTCGATGAAGTTGCGGTGCAGGTTCTCCGCGATCACCCGCTGCGCCTCCGGCTCCATCCACGTCGTCACGAACGTCGCCAGGTTGCGCATCGGGATACCGTCGAGCACCAATTCCTCCCCGATCAGCCTCATCGCGTCGACCGACCGCATCCCGTGCTTAGGCAGCTGGTTGTCGGGCGCGGGTTCGAGCAGGAACCGATTGCCGTAGCGTGCCGCCAGGGCGTCGAGGTGCTCGATCAGCGCCGGCTGGTCGGCTCCGTTTGTCGGCGTCGCCGGACTCGCGCTGTGCTGGCTGCGGGACATGGTCATTCCTCTCGCAGGAGACGAGCACACAGCATCTGCAACCCCGCGCGGCCGCCGCATCACCCGATCGGGGTGAATGAGTGCGCCAGGCAGCGTCGTCCAGGAACCGCTAGCGAGGCCGGGCACTCGGCGGGGTAAGCAGGCGAGGTGGCGCAGCAGCTGTCCACACGGCGGCGCAATCGCCAAGGGCCCGCGCCGTGCATCACCCGTCGCGGGCACGAGCCGGGCGGCGCGATCAGCGCCGGCGAACGCGCCGCGCGAGAAGTGATCGCTGTCGGCGTCGGGGAGTGCCGGACTCGAGCGGCTGTACGGTCCGCTGATGGGCATCGTCTGGGCCGCCGTCATCGTCATCGGGGTCACAAGCGTTTCGATCGTGGCGATGCTCCTCGCCCGCCGCCGCGCCCCGGACGGAAGCCACTTCGCGGACGGTGATCGCGCCGCTGGTGTGTTCGGTGTGCTCGCCACCGGGTTCGCGCTGCTGTCCGGGTTCGTAGTGTTCCTCGCCTTCGAGAGCTACGACACCTCGCGCAGCGGCGCCTCCGTGGAGGCGCGGGTCGTGGCGCACCAGTTCGAGACGGTGCAGCTCCTGCCCGAGGTGGCGAGCCAGGCATTGGCCGGGGATCTCGTCTGCTACGCGCGCAACGTCGTGCATCAGGAGTGGCCCAAGATGAAGTCGGGCGTCCTCGGCGACGAGCCGAACGCGTGGGGCGTGGCGCTGTTCCGTGACCTGCGGGCGACGCAGCCCCGCTCCGCGTCCGAGCAGGCGGCCTACGCCAAGTATCTCGACGAGCGCTCCGATCGGGAGGACGCGCGCGCCGACCGCGCGCACGGCGCGCAGGGTGTGATTCCCGCGCCCGTCTGGATCGTGCTGTTCCTCAGCGCCGCGATCCTGTTTCTGTTCATGCTCTTCTTCGCGGACCCCGGCGAGAGCGCCGTCGTGCAGGCGACGATGATGGGTGGGGTCATGCTGCTCGTGACGTCGCTGTTGTTGCTGCTGGCATTCCTCGACAACCCGTACGCGGGCGACGTCGGCGCGCTCAAGCCGACTGCGATGGAAAGCACGCTGGAGGTCATGCAGCGATACGCGACCGTGGTCGGCAGCGTCGCAGCGCCGTGCGATGCGAGCGGCTTGCCTGGCGTCTAGCGCGGCGCGGGCGCTGCGGGCGGCAGCAGCATCGACGCGAGCCCAACTCGATGAGCGCAGCTACAGGAAGCCGTTGACGGGATCCCTGCAACGCCGCTCGCGGTGAGTCCGGTCGATTCACGCCGCAACCAGCGGGCGACTGGTCCATCGGCGACCTTCGCATTTCGTCCCAAGCGCTAGTTCGGGACCTGAAGCACGGCAGTGGTCAACGGCGCGCGCGAGCTGTTCGGCTGACGCGCGCTCAGCCGCCGTCTGGCACTGCCACGCCGGGTGCTGCTGGCGGAAGGCGTGAATCTGCTCGCGGCGGCGCTCGGTCTCGGCCTCGGCGCGCTCGGCCACGCGCTCGCGGTCAGCGACGGCGCGACGCGTCGTTCTGGGAGGATCGCCGCATGAGGGGGTCCCATGTGCTCTCACTGGCCGTCGCGACGCTCGCCGGCTGCGGGGGCAGCGACTCGTCGACCCGGGCCACCGGCGCGGGGGCGCCGACTCCGGCCACCACCACCGCGGCGCCGCCCGCATCGGACGTCGCGAGCCACGTGGTCGGGACCGACCGGTTCCTCGGCTTCCTGAAGCTGGCCGGGTTCGCCGACCAGGTCCGCACGGATCCCGCCGCATTCGTCTCCGACGCGCCGTTTCTCTACAGCACCACCGATGACGCCGTGGCAGACCTGCAGAAGGACGGCTTCGTGGCCGGCATCATCAAGATCTTCAAGAAGAAGCAGGGGGTCGGGTCCTCCGGGAGCGTCGCGGTCGAGTTGCGAGACGAGAGGGCGACCGCCGCAGAGGCCGAGCGGCAACTCGAGTCGGCCGCCGCGCTGCCCTGTCCGCCGGACGCCAAGTGCACCAGGAAGGTCGAGCGGTTCGCCGTGCCCGGCGTCGCGGGGGCGAAGGGCGTTGATCTGACGACGAGGTTCGCGCAGCCACGGACCGAGGACGGCGTGACGTTCAAGGTCACCCACGACCTTTCGATCGTCTTCCCAAACGGGCCGTTCGTCCATCAGGTCTTCGCCGGCGGACCCGGTATGGCGGGGAAGCGCGACGACCTCGTCGTCGCCGCCCGCGAGCTGTACGAGCACATCGAGTGACGATCGCCACCGTCGTCGCGACGACGAACGGGCCGACGTCGCCGACGGCGTGCCGATCCTGCTGAGGAGGGCATCGCGGTTATGCGCGCGGCCGGCTCGACCGTCGCCGATCGTGTCCGGTCGATCGTTGTGATCGACGTCCTCGACGCGCGACCACTCGTCTCGCCCGCCTACTTCGCAGCCTGGGCATTCGTCGCCGGCGATCACGCTCAACACCTACGCGCATCTGTTCGATGAGCGGGATCACGGCGCGCGGATGGCCGCGACCGAGGCGAGCGAGCACTTGCGCACGGCAGCGATCCGTCGTCGGTAGTTCACCGCCGTAACGGGCGGACGACTCCGGATGGCAGGCGCCCACAGGCGCGAGAAGCTTGGTGGCGTTGGGGCGCGAACAGTCGTCGCACCTGGCGGAGCGCGATGGCGCCGTGCGTGACCGCTCGGCCGCGGCCGTCCGTCCACGTGAGCGCAAGGAGCCCGAGCATGTCCAAGCAGAAGGTCGTGGTCCTGGGAGGGAACTTCGCCGGCCTGACTGCGGCACTGAGCGTCAAGCACGACGTCGGCGAGGATGCCGACGTGACCGTGGCGTCGAAGTCCGATCATTTCCAGTTCAACCCATCGTTCATCTGGATCCCGTTCGGCAAGCGGACGGCAAGCGACGTCGTGTTCCCGCTCGCCGACACCTTTGAGTCCCACGGCGTGACGTTCATCCACGCGGAGGCGACGAAGATCGATCCCGCGGCCCAGAGCGTCGAGACGTCCCGCGGGACGCTGGACTACGACTACCTGGTCATCGCGACGGGCTACCTGAACGACTTCGGGGTCGTTCCGGGCCTTGGCCCCGGCGGCAACGCCTACTCGATCACGCACCTCGACGGCGCCGTTGCGGCGGCCGAGGGCTGGGCACGCTTCCTCAACGACCCGGGGCCCCTGGTGGTGGCGGCGACGCAGGGCGCGGCGTGCTTCGGCGCCGCGTACGAGTTCGTGTTCAACGCGACCTACCACCTCAAGAAGCACAAGCTCAAGGTGCCGGTTTCCTACGTGAGCGCGGAGCCGTTCCCGGGGCACTTCGGGATCGGTGGGCTCCCGGGCGGTGAGAAGTTGCTCGGGATGTTCTTCAAGCGCCAGAGCATCGACGGCATCTTCGACGTCGCGATGGAGGCGGTCGCGCCGGGAGAGGTCCGGCTGGCCGACGGCCGGACGCTGCCGTTCAAGTACGCCATGGTCGTGCCGCCGTTCGTCGGCGCCGACGTGGTCAAGAGCTCCGGGCTGGGTAACGCCAAGGGCTTCATCGAGGTCAAGGACACTTACCAGACGCTCTGCGTACCCGAACGTGTACTCGGTGGGGATCGCCACAGCGGTGAATGCGCCATGGCAAAGCGCGAATGCGGTCGGCGTGCCGAAGACCGGCTTCCCGGCCGAGACGATGGCGCGCGTCGCGGCGACCAACATCGCTGCGCAGATCCGCGGCGAGGAGCCGACGCAAGGAGGAGAACTTCGGCGAGATCCCGGCCGTCTGCATCATGGACGCCGGCAACAACGGCGTCGTGATCCTCGCCGATCGCATGCTTCCTCCGCGAAAGCACGGCGTGATGATCCCCGGTCCCCAGCGCACGCCGCCAAGCTCGCGTTCGACGCCGGGAGGTGTCAGGCTGCCGAGCGGCACATAGTGAACATGCTCCGCAGCGAACGGTTCCCATACATAACCCTCCGCGTGATGATGCTGTTCGAGCGGCCAGGCCGTGCGCGCGACGCTATACCGGAAATTTCACGCCCTGCGACCTCATCGACCGTAAGATGATGCGGCCCACGATCCAGCGTGTCTGGCGGATACCCGGCAGGCCGTAGGCCCGCACTCGCGCCTGGCCGAACGCTTCTGGAAATTCGCCTTGCAGGAAACTTCATGGTGCGATCGGCCTTCTCCTCGCCTTCGATGCCGATGCGCGAGGACTCCAGCGGATCGAGCGGCGTCTCGGCGGAACTGGTCACAAAGCTGAAAGACGTCAAGCAGTCGGGCGACGCCTACGAGGCGGACCTGACCGAAGAGGGTGCCAAGAGCCTGCTCAGCTTCCGCGGCCGCCCGGGTGGCCAAAACCAGGGCCCGCAGGTGAACGACGCCAAGGGGACCGCGAAGTTCTGGGTGAAGGACGGCGTCGTGACGAAGATCGAGCACCACCTGACCGGCTCGATCAACTTCAATGGCCAGGACCGCGACATCGACCGCACGACGACGATCGAGATCAAGGACGTCGGCACGGCGAAGGTGGAGGTTCCGGAGGAAGCGAAGAAGAAAGTAGGGTGAAGGCGGAAGCTCCAAACTCCAGGCACCAAGCTCCAAACAAATAGCAAAAGCAGAGAAGAAAGCACCAACGGGTGATATCGCCCATCGGTGCTTTCTTTTTGCCTTTCGAGATTCGTTTGGTGCGTAGCGCTTTAGAGTCGGAGCTTTCGCCTCCACCACGTCCCCACCCCTCCCACTCCGATCATTCCCAGGATTCCCGACCACGCCGCTGGCGGCAGGGGGATGGTGGTGCCGGCGCCGCCGGCTTCCAGTCTGAAGACCGCGCCCGTCCCGCCGAGGCCGATCTCACTGCTCGCCAGGATGTAAAGCTCGCCGCTGGCGTCTTCGCCGAAGCCCTTGACGTAGAAGTCGAACGATCCGTTAGACCGCACATCCAGCTCGCGAATGGGCCCGCCGTTCAGGTCCGTGAAGAACAGCCGGCCCTCGGGCTCGTCCTCGTCGCGCGACAAATCGCCGAAGACGTACTGTCCCTGGAGCCCGGCGATTTTCGTCCCGTGGTAGACGAACCCGCCGATCGACGCCTCGCCCTCGTCGTGGTCGTACTGCGCGACGGGGTCGATCAGCCCGGCGGGAGACCCGGGCGAGTTGGCGGTGACCACGCCCTGCTCCACCGTGTCGAGCGGGTCAAAGGTAAAGCTGCCCTCCTTGACGTGCCAGCCGTAGTTCCCGCCCCTGGTCACCACGTCCACTTCTTCGACGCTGATCTGGCCGACGTCGTTGGCGATCAGCTTTCCGGTGGCGCGGTCGAAGCTGAAGCGGTATGGGTTGCGGAAGCCGGTCGCGTAGATCTCCTCGCCCCTTGCCCGCCTGGCCGGCGAAGGGGTTGTCGGCGGGGATGCCGTACTTGCCGTTGGCGCTGTTGGTGCCGTTGGGATCGATGCGGAGGATCTTGCCCATGATCACGGTGTTGTTCTGGCCGTTGCCTCGGGCCGCCTTGCCGCGGGTGGTGTTGCCGGGGCCGGCCTCCTGGCCGTTCTGGTCGTCGGCGCCGCCGCCGTCGCCGTCGCTCATGTAGAGCATCCTGTCGGGCCCGAAGGCGATGTGCCCGCCGTTGTGGTTGAAGTTGGGGTGATCCCAGCGGAGCAGTTCCTTGCGCGAGGCCGGGTCGACGCGATCGGGGTTGTTCGGGTCGACGTGCCACTCCGAGAGCACGCCTTGATGGTCGGCCTCCGACGGGCTGGTTAGAAACGGGTCGGGCTTGTCCGCCGTGGCCGAGGCGGTGGGGGCGGTGGAGTAGGTGTAGAGCTTGCCGTTGGTCTTGAAGTCCGGGTCGAACGCCACGCCGAGCAGGCCGCGCTCGTCGTAGCCCGTCTGGAGGTTGACGGCTGGCTGCGGACGTCGAGGAACGGCGTCGACTGCATCGCGCCGTTCTTGATGATGTTCACCCGGCCCGACTGGTCTACGACGAACAGCCGGCCGCTGCCGTCGTTGGCGTCCTCCAGGTCGATCGGCGTCCCCACGTTGCCGCCCGACGCGATTCGGCTGAGTCGCACGGGGACGGAGCCGACCTGGATTCTTTCCGGGATCGGGTCGGCAAGGGCGGCAAGGGCGGCCGGGGTCGCAGCCGCAACAGCGGCAGCGGAAAGGGCGACATGCCAGAGTCGGCGGGACAGGGCGATAGTGCGCATCGCATGACCTCCTTCGAAGAAGAGATGCAGGCGTCCCCTGTGCGCGGCGCAGCATACAGAGCGCGCCCTTGCGTCCCGAATGTCTGCAAAATCTGCAACCGCAATGGATGGTCCGGCGGGTTCAGAAACCTTAGCCCGGGCGGAGGCGGATGATGAGCTCGCTCAGCAGTCGCCGGCTCATACCGCCGGTGCCGCGCTGCGCAGTGACGAGTGAAGCTGGTCGCACCGGGTCCGCTGCAGGAGTGCCAACGCGTTGGAGGGCCGGACGCCGCCGGCGGGGAGGATCTCGATCCGGCCGGCGGCGCGGGCGACCAGGTCGGCGATGAGCCGCGCGCGCGGCAGGGCGGTGGGTTGCTGGCCGCTGGTCATGACTCGCCCGACGCCCAGGTCGATCAGTTGCTCGAGTGCGACGAACGGGTCGCGGACGCGGTCGAAGGCGCGGTGGAAGACTGCGACGGCGCCGGATTCGATCGTGCGCATACGCGCCGGCACCGCTTCACGTCGACGGCGCCGTCCGCCGTGAGGATTCCGAAGGCGACGCCGTCGGCGCCGTGATCGAGCAGCAGACCGGCGTCGCGGACCAAGACGTTGAACTCCGATTCGTCATAGCAGAAGTCGCCCGCGCGCGGCCGGGCCATGCGCGATGACGGGGAGGCGCGCCCGACGGCACGTCGCACTTCGCCAGCAGCCCGATCGACGGCGTCAGGCCGTCCAGCGCCGAGCGCGGAGTTCAGCTCGATCCGATCGGCGCCGCCTCGTGCGGCGGCCTTGGCGTCGGCAACCGATTCGACGCACACTTCGAGTGCCACGCGAGCGCGGCGTCGTCCGGGTTCGATTCTCGTTTGTCCGTTTTGGCAAACGAGGGCATCTTCAGCGCACATCAGCCGGGTACGTCGCCGGGACTATCACAATGTCGCGGGCCGTCCGATAATGCCCCACGGGCGAAGCGGCCATGCGAATCGTCAGCTACAACATCCTCGACGGCGGCGAGGGCCGGGCCGACCGCTCGCCGAGGTGATCGAGGCCCAGCGCGCCGACGTCGTCGCGCTGGTCGAGGCGGACAGCCGTGCGTGGTCGAGCGACTCGCCCGCGGCTGAAGCATGGACTTCGTCCACGCCCCCGGCAACACGCCACGCATCGGCGCTGCTGAGCCGCTGGCCGATCCGCGAGTCGATCAACCACGCGCTGCTCCACCCGGCCGAGCTGGAGAAGTCGCTGCTGGAAGCACGTCGTCGTCGACCCGCGCCGGCACGAGTGGACGTTCGGCGTCGTCCACCTCCACGCCCACGGACGGAAGCAGACGAGGCGCACGCGCGAGCAGGAGCTGGACGTCGTCCTCGACGTCTTCGCGCCGCACCGCGCCGGCAGCGCCGCACCTGCTCTGCGGCGACTTCAACGCCAACGCCCCGTACCAGCGAATCGACCCGGCCCGCTGCAAGCCGCGCACGCGCCGCGAGTGGGACGACAACGGCGGGGGCCTTCCCCGCCGCGTCGTGCAGCACCTGCTCGACGCCGGCTACCTCGACTCGCTCCGCGAGGTTGATCCCGCCGCGGCCGAGACAGCGGGCACCTTCACCACCGAGTTCCCGGGCCAGCGCGTCGATTACGTCTTCACGTTCGGATTCGACCGACCGAAATTGAAAAAGGCGTGGGTGACTCACGAATCTCCGGCGAAGGACGCGAGCGACCATTTCCCCGTCGGACTGGAGATTACGTGACCGACGCTTGATAGCCGCCGCCGGAAGGCAGCGCACCGGTGAGCGGGTTGGGCCGCACATCCGATTCGAACGCAGTGTTCCGCGAACGACCAAGCAAGACCAGACGTATTGACCGATAGCGGTTGTGGGAATCGGACATACGCAGTCAGGAGACGAACCTCAGTTGAGCTGGAGACGCTGTGCAAACTGGGCGAAGGAGCGGCGAGTTCACGCTGCGCCTCGCCGACCGGCTCGGCCGCGGCCGCGGGCGGCTGCGCCTGCTCGACGGGCTCAACCCGCCCGCCGGTCCGCGCGCTTCAAGCCGGACCTGAAGGACTGGGAAAACCACGACCTCGCCGCCGCCTGGATCGGCCACGCCACGGTGCTGCTCCGCGTCGGCGGCATGACGATCCTCACCGACCCCGTCCTCTCCAACCGCGTCGGCGTCGGCCTGGGCCTGTTCACCGGCGGCCCGCGCCGCCTGGTCGGCGCCGGCGCTGTCGGTGCGCGAGCTGCCGAAGATCGACCTGATCCTGATCTCCCACGCCCACTTCGACCACCTCGACCGCCCGACGCTCGCGCGCCTGCCCAAGCGCATCCCCGTCGTCACCGCCCACCACACGCGCGACCTGATCCGCGACCTGGGCTTCCGCGACGTCGACCGAGCTGCACTGGGGCGAGTCGAGCTGAACGCTCGGCGACGGCGTGAAGATCACCGCCCGCGAAGTCGCCCACTGGGGCGCCCGCACGTTCTACGACATCCACCGCGGCTTCAACGCCTACCTGATCGAAGCCGCCGCGGCCGACGCGCGTCCTCTACGGCGGCGACACCGCCTACACGACGGCTTCAAGCGACGTCGGCAGCGTCGACCTGGCGATCTTCGGCATCGGCGCCTACGACCCCTACGTCGCCGCCCACGCCACGCCCGAGCAGGCCTGGGCGATGGCCGACCACGTGCAGGGCCGACGCACGTCCTGCCGATGCACCACAGCACGTTCCGCCTCAGCCACGAGCCGACGCACGAGCCGATGGAGCGGATGCTGACCGCCGCGGGGAGCGACGCCGATCGCGTCGTCGTCCGCGAAATCGGCGGGCAGTGGACGAGAACTCGATTCCAGGATGATGGCGGATGGCATGAAGGATGAATCCGAGAGCGACGGCCATCCGCGACGTCATCTCACCCCGCCGTCCCGCAACCTCCGCTGTCCCCGGTCTGCTCCTCCGCTCGTTCTACTTCGCCTTCGCCGGGCTGGCGTACCTGTTCCGCACCCAGCGCAACGCCCGCATCCACGCGTCGTCGGCGCCGCCGCCTGCGGGCTGGCGGTGTGGCTGCGCATCTCGCGCGTCGAGTGGGCAGTGCTGGTCTTCACGATCGCGCTGGTGCTGATCCTGGAGGGACTGAACACCGCGGTCGAAGCCGCGATCGACCTCGCCTCGCCGCAGATTCACCCGCTCGCCAAAGCCGCGAAGGACCTGGCCGCCGGCATGGTGCTGATCGCCGCGATCGCGTCGGTCGCGGTGGGCCTGCTGATCCTGGGCCCGCCGCTGTGGCGAAAGTTCGTTCCCTGACGAGCGATCGCTCGAACCGACCGTCCCGATGCGCCGCCACGCGCATTTCCTAAAGCGCACCCCACCCCCCGACGAGCGCCGGCCGGCAGACAAAAGTGCCCACTCAGAGGATTAGTTTGACCCGGCTCCACGCGAAACAGTAATCTTCCTCTCACACCTTTCGGGAGGGGTCCATGAACCGCGTCTATCTGCCGCTGCTCGCCGCCGTTGCCGCATTCCCGTTGCTATGGACTTCGCGTACTGGCCCGCGCCGCGGACCCGCAATTCGAGGGAACTCCCGCGCTTCGGCACGAACTCGGCCGCCGCGTTCGGCGTGTCCCGCGACGGGTCGACCGTCGTTGGTGACGCCACCCTCCCCCCTGCCGCCGGCCACCACGGCGCAGAGCGAAGCCGCGATGTGCTGCGCCAACGGGCAGATCACCATGCTGGGCGAGACCTCCCCGGCACCGGACCATGCCAGCGTCGCCCGCTCGGCTTCCGCCGACTGGGGCGGTTCTATCGTGGGCGACAGGCAACTACACCACTACGCCCATCGGCGGGGGCCCATCTCCAACGCCGACCGGCAGGCCGTCCAGTGGGTCAACGGCGTGCTCACGCCGCTGGCAAACCCCTTCGGCGTCCGGCTGGTCGAGGCCCACGCGGTGTCCGGCGACGGTTCCGTCATCGTCGGCGAAGCGTCTCTGGCGGGCCCGACCGAGCACCTCGAAGCCTTCCGCTGGTTCAACGGCGTCGCCACGACCCTGGGCCGGCTCGCCAACACGGACTACAGCCGCACCTTCGGCGTCTCCGCCGACGGGTCCGTGGTGGTCGGCGACACGCACTCCCTCGATGGCACCGGGCGCGACGAGGCGTTCCGCTGGGCCAACGGCGTCATGGCCGGACTGGGCTCGACGCCCGGCAACTTCGGCAGCACTGCCAACGCCGTCTCCGCCGACGGGCACGTTGTCGTCGGACAAAGCTACGGTGCCGCCGGGTTACCCGCGTTCCGCTGGGAGGACGGCGTCATGAGCTCGATCGGCGACCTGGGTACAGGCGCCGAAAGCGCTGGCGGTCTCGGGCGAAGGCTCGTGAATCGTCGGCTGGGTCGGCGATCCCGGACCCGCTGGCCAGCACCGACGCCTTAATCTGGGACGCCGCCCACGGCATGCACAAGCTGGCGGACGTGCTGACGGACTACGGCGTGAACCTCAACGGCTGGCACCTGCTCGAGGCGACCGGCATCAGCGACGACGGCCAGACGATCGTCGGCTACGGATTCCCCGCCGACCCCTTCTCCGGCATGCAGGGCTTCCGCGTCACGCTCCCCAACACATTCCCCGTCCCCGAACCGGCAGGCCGTGTCACTGCTAGATTCCCGCGGCCGTGATGTCCCTTCGTCGACACCGATGAGCCAATTGAGCGACCGCTTGAGCTGAACGCTCAGGATGAACACTTAGAAAGCAGAGACAGGACAAAGCGGCGAAGCCGCAGCACCACGTACGGCCGGGCTTCACGGCGGAGTAACGCCGCCGCCGCGGCCGGAGCGATCGGCGGGCACTCACGCAAGGGCTGCGCCGCCGCCTGCAACGGGGGGGTCATCCAGTGAACGGGCCGGCACAGTGTCCTCGACGATCACAAGCCGACACGCCGGGTCAACGCAGCCGGCCCGGATGACCGCAGGGGCAGGGCGAGCTGGTGAGTGACGACGGCGTCTCACCGGTCCCCCATCCACCCCCCCCTTCACGCTTCATTTCCGAAATCGCTAGACAAACCCCGAATTAACTTTATACCGTAAAGTGAAGGCCCGCACCCCGGAAAAATGACCCGCACCGTCGCACGGCTCATCCTCGCGATGCTCATCCTGCCCTGCACCGGCGCGGTGTTCCTCCTGCTCATGCTTACCCTCATCGTCCCCGCGGGCGGGCCGCCGGCGGTGGGGCGGCTGCTGCTGATGTGGACCCTCCTGTACGCCTTCGTCGGGGCCTACTGGGTCGTGCTCTGGCACGACATGGTCTCGTGGACCGCCCGTCGCGTCGCCCTCACCGCGGTGGCGACCGCGCTGGCGCCGTTAATCGGCGCCGTGGTGGCTTTGGGTGCCTTGGCCGTCAACAGCCAGGTGCCGCCCCCGATCGCCGTGTTGCTCGGCGGCGGGACGGTGCCGATCACCTGGGTCCTGTCCACGGTTCTGATCTGGCGTGAAACCCCCGCCGAGCGCCTGAGCCGCCTCACCGCCCACGGCCAACCCGCCCTCGCCTGCCCCCTCTGCGGCTACAACCTCGCCGGGCTGACGGAAGCCAGGTGTCCCGAGTGCGGGGCGAGCTTCACGCTGGAGCAGCTCGTGCTGGCACGTCCGCGGACAGGCGGCGCAGTCGGCGGAGCTGTAGGACCGAGGACGAGTCGTCGGTCCCGCCCCCTCCAGGCAGGGCGTATCCATCTCGGCTCGTTTCGATTCGCGAACGGGAGAATGACCGGCGTGGTATAAAAGCTCAGAGGGAGGAGAAACAAATCATGGCAGCCAGCCTTCGAGCCGGGTGGGTGAAACCACTTAGAGGCGCCGTTACTGCATTGGTCGTGTCGACGGCGTTCGCCGCAGACGCGGGCGCGGGCGCGATACCAGTTCGTCCCGCTGGAGAATCTGAGCACCAACCCGCAGACCGTCGGGAGGCATGCATACGCCGTCAACGACGCCGGAACCATCGTCGGCTTCAGCCAGGTGCTCGACCCACGCACCGGCTACACCGTGCTGCCGGTCCGGTGGGATTCGGCGGGCCGCGCCACCGAACTGGCACACCTGGGGGGGCAAGGCTGGGCGCAGGGCGTAAACCAGAACGGCGTCATCGTCGGCAGCTCCAACGACCTGCCCGTCTATTGGGACGCGGCGGGGAACGTCACCGCCCTCCCGCGGCTGCCCGACCCGGGACTTATGCGGCCGCGGCGAACGCGGTGAGCGGGTCCGGACGGATCGTCGGACAAACCCCGGTGCGGCGCCC
>CAWCEB010000214.1:0-40425 GCA_963794105.1 uncultured Actinomycetes bacterium
GTCATATTGCTCACATCATCCGCGGCAATCCGCTGGAGCGCGCGCCGCTCGCGATCCGCGGCCACTCACGCAGCGCGCGGCGTGCGCAACGGTTGCAACGCATCAGCCCGCGACCGCGCGCGGGCTCTCGACGCCGGCCAAGGCACGGGCGCGCGGCTACCTGATGACACACGGAGCGATCAACGCGTCCGGCCAAACGATTGCGGGTGCCTGCCCGCGGTTCTGGCACATGCGCATCAACGGGGCACGGATGTGGGGCCGGTTGCTCGACCCCCGCCACCCCCAGTCGATCGTGTTCTGGTGCAACTCCGCCGGCCACTTCACGCTGGCCGCCTTCATGTTCCGCGACGAGCCGAACGCGAAGCCGCCGACATTCCACAACCTGATCCAGTGGCACAAGCACGCGCCGCGTGCGACGTGGATGTCGCACCTGTGGCTCGTGCCGGACATCCGCGACGCCTGGTCGACCTGCGCGCCGTTCAAGGCGTTCGAGGCGCAGGGACTGTTCTCCTATGAGACGTTCGCGACCAGCCTGCACCTGGACATGCCGTGCAGTTCGACCGACAAGCACGGCCTGCCGTAGCGGGGCTTACGCCACCAGCACGGGCGGGTGAAGCTCGACGCGCTGGGGATGATCGGCGCCGCGTCGACGCCGAACCACTGCTCCAGGAGCGAGCAGTAGACGCCACGGAAGTCCGCGGTGGCGACGAGGTTGTCGCCGTCGTCGAGCGTCGCAAGGCCCGGGAACTCGCCGATCTGCTGGCCCTTGGCCTTCGTCCCGATGACGAACGCGACGCCGCCCGCGCCGTGGTCGGTCCCCGTGTCGTTCTGCTCCGGGCGCCGGCCGAACTCCGACCAGACCTGCGTGAGGACGCGATCGGCGATGCCGCGCGCCTCGAGGTCGCGCTGGAACGCGAGCAGTGCATCGGACACGGTCTGGATGTCGTCGCCCAGCGAGCTCGCCTGGTTGGAGTGCGTGTCGAAGCCGCCGGGCGCGTCGATGGCGACGCAGCGGATCGGCACGCCGGCATCGAGCATCGCCGCCAGCGCGGCGAGCCGATGCGCAAAGTCGTTGTCGGGATATGCCACGGGGCTCGTGAAGCCCGGCTGGCCGTCGTGCGCCTGGAACGGCCCCAACGTGCGGCGGATGTCGTCGACCTCGGTCGCCACGAGCCGCGCGACGCGGCGCTGGGGGTCGGTGGTGGACAGCCGCCCAAGCGTTCCGATCGCCTCGAACATCGGCGTCTCAACCGGATCGCCGACGCCCGGCGCCCAGAGCCCGAAGTCGTCCGGGCGCGCCACCGCCGCGACCGGCACGTCCGCGGCGGCCAGCGCAGGCGACAGCGTCCAGTCGAGCGACAGGCCCTGCAGCGGGTTGTCGGCGTCGCCGTGGAGGTCGAGGAAGCGCCCCATCCATCCGAACCGCCCCTGGACGTCGGTGGCGCCGACCTCCCAGAAGTGCCGCGACGTGAAGTGCGACTGGTCCGGATGGTCGTAGCCGACCGCGGGGATCACGCTGACCTTGCCCTCGCCGTGCAGCGTCGTGAGGCCCGCCGCCTGCGGCGCCCACATCAGGCGGTCGTCCTCGGAGAACGTGGGCCCGCTGCCCTCCGCCAGCGCGAGCGAGGGGCGAAGCGCCGCGTACTGCGAGTCGCCGACCGGCGCGAGCAGGCTCAGCGAGTCCAGGCCGCCGGGCAGGAAGACCGATACGAGCGTGCGGTTCGGCGTGCCCGAGGCCGCCGCCGCGATGCCCTCGCGCAGCTGGTCGAGGCCGAAGCGCGACGCGCCGTACACGGCCAGCGCGCCAGCCGCGCCGCGCGTGATCAGCGTCCGCCGGGTGAGCCCGGTGCCCGCCGGGATCGGCATGCCGGGCTCGATCGCGCGGATGCCGTTGCCGGCCTGGGCGACGCCCTGGCGCAGGAGCTGCGAACGCGTGAAGCCGGCGCAGTGGTTGCAGGTCATGAGGTCTGGAAGTCCGATGAGGTCAGGATCAGCATCCGCAGCGCGTTCTGGCGCATCGCGCGGTACGGGCCCTTCTGCCAGTTCGCCATCACCAGCGGCAACACGCCGTTGGCAAACGCGAGCAGCGCATCCTGCGTCTCGGCGGTCAGCGCCGGGTTGCCGAGCGCTGCACGCGCGCGTGCCAGCGCGGTGGGCCCGTCCTCCGCGGGGTCATAGGGGTTCGCGTCGTCCCACGGATCGACGTTCTGTCCGCGCGTCACGTAGCTCGCGATGTCCCAGCGCCCGCGCCAGCTCGACGTGTCCAGCCAGCGCCTGTCGTCCCAGCCCGAGACGTTCGGCGGGTAGAACAGGAACTGGCCCGCGCCGTCGTCGAGCCACGACCACGCCGTCGTCGTGATGAACTGCTGCGTCGCGCGCAGCATGCCCGCCGTGTAGACGACCGGCGGCTTGGTGAGCGCACTGTCGGCGTACAGGGCGGGGTGGCGCAGGATCGCGCGGACGACCGGTGCGATGCCGAACCCGCTGGACACGTAGATGTCCTGCAGCGCGGCCTGCGTCGCCTCGTCGAGCGCCGTGGGGACGAAGTAGCTCCACAGCTTCGTCACGAAGAACGACGGGTGGAACGCGTTGTGCAGGCAGAGGTCGCATGCGGACTGCCAGTCGTAGTTGCCGGTCTGCCCGAACACGGTCTTGTTGCCCGTGTCGTGGCGGTTGGGGTCATAGCGGAAGTTGACCCAGCCGTCGGGATCGGTCCACGTCGCGCGCCAGCCGGTGAACGCGCGCGCCAGCTCGCGGACGTCCTTCTCGGTGTACGCACCGCGATCCGCGCCGAGCGTGAACAGCTCCATGACCTCGCGCGCGTAGTTCTCGTTGGGGTCGTACTTGGTGTTCTCGATCCCGTCGAGCCACAGCAGCATCGCGGGGTCGTGGGTGATGTCGAGCAGCAGGTCCCGGAACGAGCCGAGCGCGTGGCTGCGCAGCAGCCCGTTCTGGTCGAGCATGAACTTCCACGACCCGACCTTGTCGTTCGAGGTGGCGAACCAGTCATGGAACACGAGCGTCAGGCGCTCGACGAGCGGCTGGTTGGAGCGCACCATCCGGTCCAGCCACCAGCAGTGGGCGTGTCCCCACAGGTCCTCGGGTGCGAGCGGGTTGCCGTCGTCGTCGACCGGCGCGGGACCGATGAGCTGCGCCGCGGGCGGGCTCAGCAGCTCGTTGACGGCTGCGTCGAGCCCCATCTGCGCGAAGCGGTCGACGTCGCCGGGGCGCGGGCCGAAGCCCGCGCGCCACAGCAACCGCTCGGCCTGCGCCTGGCCGAACACGCCTTGGACCATCGGATCGCCGCTGCCGTTCGGGTCGGGATTCGGCAGCAGCGGTCCACTCGGCCGCATCGAATATGTCGGCAGCCAGTGGTTTGGGTGCTTGCGCTTGTGCTTCCTGCGTTGCTTCCTCAGCACGTAGCGCGCGCGTTTACGCCTATGCGTCTTCATGCAGCCCCGATCCCCTCGCCCTGAGCGTCGGCGAAGCGGGCAGCGGGCTTGAATCGCGCAGGCTCTTTGCGGACGAGCGTCGCGTGTGTTCTGCGGGCGTTGCGTGTTTGTCGGTGGCGCGCAGCGCGGCGCGCTCGCGTGGGCGCTCCGCGCGGGTTGCGGTCATTGAGGGAGGGGGTGACATTGGGGTCTGACCCTTTTGTCCCCGCGCTCGTTGTGGGCCGGATTCTCCGCGCATAGCGCGGTATATCCGGCCCAGAACCTCGCGCGGGTGACGAAATCCCCCGCCACGGTGGATTTCGTCACCCGCGTGGTGCGGACCCGTCTTCCTCAATGCCCAAACCACGCCCCGCGCCCCGCCAACGCCCGAACCGAGCGCTGGAGCGACTCGGCCAAAGCAGGAACGCAGCGGTTACGCGTTCCAGTGGTGGATCACGCGGGTCTCGCGCTCGAAGCCGAGGACGCAGACGGCGCCGGTGTCGAGCTGCAGGCGGCCGCCGAACGCCGCGGGCTGCTCGACCCAGCGGGCGGCAAGCGCGCGCAGGACGTGACCGTGGGCGACGAGCGCGACGTCGCCGCCGGCGGTCAGCGCTTCGTCGATGACGCGATCCACGCGCCGGCCCACCTCGTCGGCGGTCTCACCGCCGGGGCAACCGTCGCGCCACAGGTACCAGTCCGGTCGCTGCTCCCGGATCTGCGCGGTTGTGATGCCCTCGTATTCGCCGTAGTCGAACTCGAGCAGGTCGTCGCGAAGCTGCGGGGTCAGCCCGGCGAGCTCGGCGGTCTCGCGGGCGCGCGACAGCGGCGAGGACAGGACGAGCGCGAACGCATGGCCGGAGATCCGCTCGCGCAGCTCCCGCGCGCGCTCGCGCCCGGCATCGGTCAGCGGCACGTCGGTGCGGCCCGTGTGGCGCCCGTCGCGCGACCACTCGGTCTCGGCGTGGCGCAGCAGCCAGATCTCCATCAGCCAAGCGACGCCTCGTCCGCGACGACATCCAGCTTGTCGCGGTCCAACAGCGACGCCGGCGTGCCGCGGTCCGGGCCGGCCAGCACGCGGGCCAGCGCGTCGGCCTTGTCGGCACCGGCGACCAGCAGCATCAGATGGCGCGACGCGTTCAGCGTCGGAAGCGTGAGCGTCACCCGCTCGGGCGGGGGCTTGGGCGAGTCGCTGATCCCGGCCACGGGATCGGTTGCGTCGAGCAGCGGGTGGCCGGGGAAGAGCGACGCCGTGTGGCCGTCTGGACCGAGCCCGTTCAGCGTGAGGTCCATGACCGTGTCGCCGAGCTCGAGCGCGTACTCAGCCGCGCCGCGGGCAGGTCCGAGCTCGGCGCGCATCCGGTGCTCGACGGCGCCCGGTGCCACCAGCGCCTCGCGCACCATCCGCACGTTGGCCTCAGGGTCGTCGGGCGCGACGCAGCGCTCGTCGCCGTACCACAGGTGCACGTCGTCCCACGAGTCCAGCAGCGGCCCGAGCAGCTGGTAGCAGCGCCGCGGCGTCGAGCCCCCGCAGAGGCACAGGTGCGCCACGCCGTGGGTCACGCGGGCGGCGGCGACCGCCGTCGCGATCGCATCGGCCGCGCGCGCCGCGACCTCCTCTGCGTCCGCACAGCGAATGACGTTCATTGCGGCTCCTCACGCGGGTGTGCCCCCAGCTCGCGATGGATGCCGCCCTCGCGCCGGCGGGCGTCGAGCAGCTGCTGCTGCTGGGACAGCTCGTGATCGGCACGGATCACGTGCATGACGGCGTTGATCAGCGCCAGGTGCGTGAACGCCTGCGGGAAGTTGCCGAGGTGGCGCCCCGACCTCGCGTCGATCTCCTCGGCGTACAGGTACAGCGGGGACGCGTAGCCGAGCAGCTTCTCGCACAGCGCACGCGCCTTCGCCACCTCGCCGATCTCCGCGAACGCGCTGACCAGCCAGAACGAGCAGATGGCGAACGTGCCCTCCTCGCCGCTCAGCCCGTCGTCGGTCTCCTCGACCCTGTAGCGGCGGACGAGGCCGTCGATCGAGAGCTCGTCGGCGATCGCGTTGACCGTGGCGACGATCCGCTCGTCGCCCGGCGGCAGGAAGCGCAGCAGCGGGAGCAGCAGGCAGGAGGCATCGAGCGCGTCGGTGTCGTAGTGCTGCACGAACACGCCGCGCTTGTCGACGCCCTTCTCGCAGACCTCGGCCTGGATCTCGTCCGCAACCGCCTGCCAGCGGTCCGCGCGCTCGGAGTCCTCGCGCAGCCGCGCCAGCCGCGCACCGCGGTCACAGGCCACCCAGCAGAACACCTTCGAGGAGACGAAGTGCTGCGGCTCGCCGCGGACCTCCCAGATCCCGCGGTCGGGCTCGCGCCACGCGTCGATCGCCATCTCGACCTGCCGCTCGAGGACCGGCCAGACGTCCTCGGGCAGCTCGTCGCGCGACTTCGTGTGCAGGTAGATCGAGTCCAGCAGCGCGCCCCACACGTCGTGCTGCTTCTGCTGGTAGGCGCCGTTGCCGATGCGCACCGGCCGCGCGCCCTCGTAGCCCGCGAGGCGGTCGAGCTCGAACTCGTCGAGCTTCCGCTCGCCGCCGACGCCGTACATCACCTGGAGGTCCTCGTCACCCGAGGCGACGTCCTGGATGAAGTAGAAGAAGTCGTTGGCCTCCCAGTCGAAGCCCAGCGTGTACAGGCCCCAGAGCATGAACGTGGAGTCACGGATCCACGAGTAGCGGTAGTCCCAGTTGCGCTCGCCGCCCGGCGTCTCGGGCAGCGATGTGGTCGCCGCGGCGATCATCGCCCCGGTGGGCGAGTAGGTGAGGCCCTTCAGCGTCAGGGCGCTGCGCTGCAGGTACGTCCGCCACGGGTGGTCGGGGAACTCGCCGCGCGAGAGCCACTCGTGCCAGAAGTCGGCCGTGCGGACGAGGCAGCGGTAGGCGTCGTCGTAGGTCGGACGGCGCGCCGTGCTCGGACCACGACAGCGCGACGAACGCCACGTCGCCGTCGCGCATCGTCGTGCGCGCGCGCACGTGCGAGCCCTCGAGCCCGATGCGCAGGTCCGACGTCAGCCGCAGCTCGAGGTCACAGCCCTCGGCGGTCGCCACGGCCTGGTGGTAGCCGTCCTCGCTGTACTCCCAGTGCGCCCGCGCGCGCCCGTAGTCCATGACCGGGTGGCAGTCCATGTTGATCTCGACCGAGCCGTTCACGCAGCGCAGCGTGCGCAGCAGCACGTGGTCGGCGTCGTAGTCGGTGGGTGAGCGGCGGTGCGTGTGCGAGCGGTCGCGCTCGTGGTGCCAGGGCCCGATCAGCAGGACGTCGCGGATGATCACCCAGCCGGTGCGCGTGCCCCACGTCGTCTCGAGCACCATCGTCCCGGGAGGTAGCGCCGGCCGGCGGGCACCGAGGTGTCGGCCGGGCCGAGGCGGAAGCCGCCGGCGTCGCGGTCGAGCATCGCGCCGAAGACCGACGGCCCGTCCATCCGTGGCAGGCACATCCATTCGATGTTCCCGCTGGGCGCGACCAGCGCCGTGGTCTCGCAGTCCGACAGGAACGCGTAGTCCGCGATCGGCGGGAACGGGCTCCCGCCGAGCGGGACGTCTCCGACGATCTGCTTCATCGGTGCAGGAGCGCGTTCGCGGCCACCAGCGCGGGCCGGTAGGTGGGGTCGCGCAGCAGCGCCTGGCGGATGCCTTCGCCGAGGATTCCCGACTCCCCGCGCGACGCGCCGAGGATCGTCCACTCGTGCGGCTCGCGCTTGGGCTCGACGCGCACGGCGCGCAGCCCGCCGTCGCCGCGGTCCAGCGACAGCGATTCCCCGCGCGCGGTCTCGATCGTCAGCCCGGCGAGCCCGCGCACGCCCGATCGGCGTCGGCTCGAGCGTCACCTGCGACGTCCTGCCGGCGCGCGGCGAGCTTGCCGACCAGGTTGTCGCCGCGCTTCATCATCCGCGCCGGCTCCCAGCCCAGCCGCGTCGCCAGCCAGCCGAGCAGCAGCAGCGCGGCGACGACGGAATCGGGGTGGTGGCGGATGTGGATCGCGCGAGATCGTCGCGAGGTCGTGCCGGCGCGACGGCCGGGTCGTAGGCGGCCGCGATCCGCTCGCGCCACGGCGTCGAGCGCAGCCACGCGAGGTCGACGACGTACAGCTCGTCGGAGAACGAGCACGCGCGCAGCAGCGCCTCGTCGACGTCGGGGTCGTCGACACTGTCGAGCAGCACGACCTGCGCCAGGCGCCGCAGCGAGTCGAGCGCCTCCCAGTGGCCGTGCGGCGACCACATCACGGTCGCCAGGTCGGTCACGACGAGCGGGTCGACGATCGAGTCGAGGTGCTCCAGGTGGTGCGGTCCGCACTCCACGACGATCGTCTCGCGCAGCAGGGCGAACTCGCCGCGGCTTCGGATCCGCGTCGGTGGCGATGGTGGCCTTCGCGTCGAGCTTCGTGCGGCGCCCGTCGACGGCGCAGACGATCGTGCGCGACGCGTGGTACCTGCCCACGCCGCGCAGGCGGTTGGCGATCTCGCCCGACCAGTGCTTGTCGACGACGCAGACGAGGTTGAGCACGCGCGCGGGCCAGTAGCCCTCGTTCTCGGCGTGGAACTCGACCAGCAGCTCGCGCAGCGCCGCCTCGATTTCCGCCGGCGACGTGTCCTGCGCCGTCCAGACCTGGTCGCGGACCGTCAAATGGCTCTCCACTCGTCGCCCGGGAGCAGGATCGAGTTCGCCTCGTCGGGCCCCTGGCTGCCGGACTCGTACTGCGGTAGCGGGCCGGGGGTGTTCTCGAACGTGTGGACGATCGGATCGCAGATCGTCCACTGCGCCTCGACCTCGTCGTTGCGCGTGAACAGCGTGGCGTCGCCGCGCATCGCGTCCATGATCAGGCGCTCGTAGGCCTCGGGCGACTGCGACAGGAAGGACGTGCCGTAGAGGAACTCCATGTTCACCGGGCGGATGCGCATCCGCGTTCCGGGGATCTTCGCCGCGAGCGCGAGCGAGACGCCCTCGTTGGGCTGCAGGGTGAGGATCAGCTGATTGGGCTTGACGCCGATCGAGCCGTCCTGCTGGAACGCGAGGTGCGGGACCGGTTTGAGCGTCACCGCGATCTCCGTGACCTTGCGCGCCAGCCGCTTGCCCGTGCGCAGGTAGAACGGCACGCCGGCCCAGCGCCAGTTGTCGACGAACAGGCGCAGCGCCACGTAGGTCTCGGTGTTGGAGTCGGATGGCACGTCCTGCTCGTCGAGGTAGCCCTGCACCGTCTCGCCGCCGACCGTTCCCTTCGCGTACTGCGCGCGGACAGCCATGCCGCCGATGTCGGCCTCGGTCGGCGCCGGGATCGCGTGCAGCACCTTCGCCTTCTCGTCGCGCACCTCGTCGGCGGTGAAGCGCACGGGCGGCTCCATCGCCAGGTGGCAGAGCAGCTGCAGCATGTGGTTCTGCACGAGGTCGCGCAGCGCGCCCGCGCTGTCGTAGTAGCCGGCGCGCGTGCCGATCCCGATGTCCTCGGCGGCGGTGATCTGGACGCTGGCGATCGCGTTGCGGTTCCAGACCGGCTCGAACATGGAGTTGGCGAACCTGAACGCCATCATGTTCTGGACGGTCTCCTTGCCCAGGTAGTGGTCGATGCGGAAGACCTGCCGCTCGCGAAAGACCGACAGCACGCGCTGGTTGAGCTCCTTGGCCTCCGCGAGCGTCGTCCCGAACGGCTTCTCGATGATGCAGCGCACCTCGGCCTTGCCGACGTCGTTGAGCCCGGCCTTCCCGAGCGCCTCGACGATCACCGGGAAGAACGCCGGCGCGGTCGAGAGGTAGAAGGCGCGGTTGAGCGGCTCGCCGGCCTTCTCGTCGAACGCGTCGAGCGTCTTGTCGAGCGTGGCGTAGACGCTCGGGTCGTCGAACGTGCCCGGCACGTAGCGGACGTCCTCCAGCAGCGCGTCGAGCACCTTCGGGTCCGGCTTGCGGCGCGAGAACTCGTTGATCGCGTCGATCGCCATCTGGCGGAAGTCGCCGT
The DNA here is from genome assembly GCA_963794105.1 of uncultured Actinomycetes bacterium. Classification (GTDB taxonomy): domain Bacteria; phylum Actinomycetota; class Thermoleophilia; order Solirubrobacterales; family Solirubrobacteraceae; genus AC-49. The sequence continues at coordinate 9,421 of CAWCEB010000214.1, forward strand.
GGGGCATGTCCGACCGCGAGCAGCCGACGAGGTAGAACGTCTCGGGCAGCGCGCCCTCGTGCGCGAGGTTGTAGATCGCCGGCAGGAGCTTGCGCTTGGACAGGTCCCCCGTCGCGCCGAAGATGACCAGCGTCGTCGGGGCGACGGGCAGGCGCTCGAGCCCCTCGACGAGCGGGTTCTCGGCAGTCGCGGTCACGTCTTGGACTTCTTGATCGCGTGGCCGCCGAACTGGTTGCGCAGCGCGGCGTTCACCTTGGCTGCGAACGCGTTCTGGCCGCGCGACGAGAAGCGCTCGTAGAGCGATGTGGTGATCACGGGCGTCGGGATCCGAAGGTCGATCCCCGACTCGACCGTCCAGCGCCCCTCGCCGGAGTCCTCGACGTAGGGCGCGATCTCCGCGAGGTCGTTGCCCTCCTGGTCGAACGCGTTGGCCGCCAGCTCGCACAGCCAGGACCGCACGACCGAGCCCTGCATCCAGAGGTGCGCGATCTTCGCGTTGTCGAGCTCGAACTCGCACTGGTCGAACAGCGAGAAGCCCTCCGCGTAGGCCTGCATCATCCCGTACTCGATCCCGTTGTGGACCATCTTCACGTAGTGGCCCGAGCCGGTCGGGCCCATGTGGCCCCAGCCCGGTCCGTGCTCGGCGATCGGCCGGCGGCGCGAGCACGTCGAGGAACGGCTTGAGCAGCTTGATCGAGCGGTTCGGGCCGCCGACCATCATGCAGTAGCCGACCTCGAGCCCCCAGACGCCGCCGGACGTGCCGACGTCGACGTAGTTGATCCCGAACTTCTTCAGCGCCGCCGCGCGGGCCATGTCGTCGGTCCAGCGCGAGTTGCCGCCGTCGACGATCGTGTCGCCCTTCTCCAGCACCTTGGCGAGCGCGTCGACGGTCTTCTGCGTCGGATCGCCGGCCGGCACCATGATCCACACGATGCGCGGCGCCTCGAGCTTCTTGACGAGCTCGCGCAGCGAGCTCGCGCCGACGGCGCCGACCTTCTCGGCCTTCTTGACCGCCTTCTCGTCGAAGTCGAAGGCGACCACGTCGTGGTCGGAGTCGCGCTTGATGCGGTGGACCATGTTGCCGCCCATGCGGCCGAGGCCCACGAACCCGATCTGGCTCACGAGAGCGTCTCCTTGATCGTCGCGGTCAGGTCGCGCAGCGCAGCCGCCGCGTCGGTCCCCTGCAGCGTCACCCGTTCGGCCGGCAGGCCGTGGGCGCGCAGCGTCGCGAGGTCGCCGTCGGCCTGCGCGTGCTTGAGCTGCGTGAACGTGAACTGCTCGCCGGGGATCTCGACGTCCTCGGCGCCGTCGTGGATCAGCTGCAGGAAGCGGCCGGTCTTCGGCCCGCCCTTGTGCAGCTGGCCGGTCGAGTGCAGGAAGCGCGGGCCGTAGCCGAACGTCGTCGTCTGCTTCGTCGCGTCGCGGATCGCCGCTCGCAGCTCGCTCACCGCCGCGTCGAACTCGTCGCGTCGGCTGGACGTAGCCCATGATCGCCACGTACGAGGGCGGGCCGCTCTTCAGCAGGTCCGACAGGTCGGTCGCGTCCTGGATCTCCTGTCCGCCTTCCTCGAGCACGCGCTTGGTGGCGTCCTTGGCCTCCTGCACGTTGGGCTGGTCGAACGGGTTGATCCCCAGCACCCAGCCCGCGACCGCGGTCGCGAACTCGGCGAAGAAGAAGATCCGCCCGAGGTCCTCGGGCCGCCGACCGACAGCGTGACCACCGGGTGGCCGGCGTCGCGCAGCTTCGCCACGGCCTCGTCGTTCGCGTCGCCGCTGCAGAGGTGCACGAAGACGCGGTCGTCGCCGTAGCACGTCCTCACCCGCCCCTCCGACCGGCTCGTCGGCCACGGGCAGGATGCCCTTGCCCTCCTTGCCGGTCGACTCGGCGACCAGCTGCTCGGCCCAGAGGCCGAACGACGTGATCGGCTGGTCGACGATGAACGTGAGCTTGTCGCGGCCGTGCATCGCGAGCTCGCCGAGCGCGAGCCCCATCCAGAGGCCCGAGTTGCTCGTCGTCTCGTAGTGCGCGCACGCCTGCTCGGCCTGGCCGGCGCCGTCCAGCAGCGCCTCGATGTCGGCGCCCATGAGCGCCGCCGGGACGAGCCCGAAGAACGACAGCGCGCTGTAGCGCCCGCCGATGTCGGGGTCGTTGAGGAACACGCGCCGGAAGCCGTGCTCGTGGGCCAGGTCGGCGAGGCCCGAGCCCGGGTCGGTGATCGCGACGAAGTGGCTGCCGTCGGGCTTGCGCGACCAGAAGTGCTTGAACTGGCTGAGCGTCTCGATCGTCCCGCCGGACTTGCTGGACACCAGGAACAGCGTCTTGTCGATGTCGATCGAGTCCTCGACGGCGCGGATCGCCGCGGCGTCGGTCGAATCCAGCACCTGCAGGCGCAGCGCATCCGGCTGGTCGCCGAACGATCGCCGCAGCACCTCGGGCGCGAGCGACGAGCCGCCCATGCCGAGCAGCACGCAGTCGGTGAGACCGTCGGCGACCGCCTGCGCGGCGAACGCCTTGAGGTCGGGGACCTCCTCGCGCAGCGACTCGCCGATCGTCAGCCAGCCGAGCCGGTTGCCGACCTCGGGCGCACCCTTCGCACCCCAGAGCGTGTCGTCCTTCTTCCAGATGCGTGACGCGACCTCGGCTTCGACCGCGGCGCGCGCCCGCGCGCTGATCGCCGGCTCGAGCTCGTCGGGCAGCCACGCCTCGATCGTCGCCGGGCGGCCGGTGACGATCGCCTCGCGCTTGGACTCGATCCCGGCGAGCAGCTTCTCCATCGGCGTCACGAACGCGTCGACACCGTCGGAGAGCAGCTTGTCGGTGACGTCCGTCATGTCGATGCCGGCGTCGGCCAGCGCCTGGAGGTCGGCGCTCGGGTCCTGGTCGGCGGTGGCGCCGCTGACGTCGGTGCGCTCGCCGGCCGCCAGCAGCGTGGCCATCGGCATCGTGTTGACGGTCTCCGGCGCGATCAGCCCGTCGACGTACATCGTGTCGGGGTACTTGGGGTTCTTCACGCCCGTCGACGCCCACAGCGGGCGCTGCACGGGCGCGCCCGCCACGAGCAGCTTCTCGAAGCGCTCGCCATGGAAGATGCCCTTGAACAGCTGATAGGCGGCGCGCGCATTGGCCAGGCCGGCCTTGCCGAGCAGCTCGTCGTGGCCGCCGATCTCCTCGAGGCGCTTGTCCACCTCGGTGTCGACGCGCGAGACGAAGAACGACGCGACCGAGTGCACGTCGACCGACTTGCCCTCCTCGTGACGGCGCTCGAGCCCGCGGATGTAGGCCTCGGTGACCTTCTCGTACTGCTCGACCTTGAACAGCAGCGTGATGTTGATGTTCAGGCCCTCGTAGGTCATCTGCTCGATGGCCGGGAGGCCCTCATCGGTGCCGGGGATCTTGATCATCACGTTCGGCCGGTCGACGCGGCCCCAGTACTCGCGCGCCTGCTCCATCGTGCGCTGCGTGTCGAACGCGATGTCCGGGTCGACCTCGAGCGACACGTAGCCGTCGTAGCCGTCGGTGTCGTCGTAGACGACGCGCAGCACGTCGGCCGCGTCCTGCACATCCTGGATCGCGATCGCCTGGTAGATCGCGCGGGCGTCGGCGCCCTCGTGGGCCATGCGCTCGATCTGCTCGTCGTAGTCCTCGGCGCCGAGGATCGCCTTCTCGAAAATCGCCGGGTTGGACGTCTGGCCGCGCAGCGACTCCTCGCGCACGAGCCGCTCCAGCTCGCCGCCCTGGGTCATCGAGCGCCTGATCTGGTCCAGCCACACGCTCGTTCCAGCGGCCGTCACCGCTGCAAGTCGTTCGTTCACCGTCGCTTCGGTCGCCATGTCAGCTCCCTTCGAGATTTGCCTGAAGTCCGTCGCGCTCTATTGCGTCGACCTTGCCGAGCCGTCTTACGTGGCGGTCCTCGTTGGTGAACGCCGCGTCGGCGAACGCCTGGACGAGCTCGGCGGCGATCGCCGTCCCGACCACCCGCGCGCCGATGCAGAGCACGTTGCAGTTGTCGTGGCCGACGCATTGCGCGGCCGTGTAGTGGTCGTGTGCCACCGTCGCCCGGATCCCCGGGATCTTGCACGCGGCAACCGAGACGCCGGCGCCGCTGCCACAGACGATCACGCCGCGCTCGGCCTCGCCGCTCATCACCGCGCGCCCGACCGCGAGCGCCACGTCGGGATAGTCGTCAGCCGTGCCGAGGTCATGGGGCTCGTGCCCGGCCGACTGCAGCGCCGTGACCACCGTCTCGCGAAGCGGGACGCCTGCGTGGTCGAAGGCGCAGGCGATCTTCATCCGGCCGCAGCCTCTTCGGTCAGCGCGAGCATAGCCGCGCCGCGGACGCCGGCGTCGGGCCCGTAGCGCGCGATTCGGATCTCGGTCTTGCTGCCCAGGCCTCTCATGGTGAACTCTTGCGCAACCTGGCGGGCGGGCCGCAGCAGGAACTCGCCCGCCGCGCTGACGCCGCCGCCGATGACGATGAGCTCGGGGTCGAAGGTGTTGAGTGCGTTGGCGATCGCCAGGCCGAGGCGTTCGCCGATGATCCGCAGGCACTCGATGCCGTCGCCGTCGCCGCGCTCGGCGGCTGCGACCGCGCCACGGCCGTCCGTCAGCCCGCGCTCGGCCGCGAGCGCGTCGAGCGAGCGGCCGGCGGCCTCGCGCTCGATCGAGCCCGGCTGGGGGAAGCCCTCGCGGCTTGGGCGCGCCGGGTGGGTGGGATCGGTCTTCGCAAAGATGATCGTGTGGCCGAACTCGGCGGCCGAGCTCGTGGCGCCGCGGTAGATGCGACCGCCGAAGACCAGGCCGCCGCCGACGCCCGTGCCGACGGTGAACATCACGACCGACTGGGCGAGGAGCTGGCCGTCTCCGCATGCGCCTCTGCCAGCGCGGCGACCGACGCATCGTTGTCGACATGGACCGGGATGTTCAGTCGCTTACCCAGGATGTCCCGAAGCGGGACATGCTGGAGCGGGATATTCACGGACGACATCGCCATGCCGCGCGCGGCATCGATGACGCTCGGGATCCCGAGGCCGACGGCATCGGCCTCGCCGGCGTCCTCGATCGCCTCGACGAGCTGGTCCACGAGGGCGTCGGGGGACGCCTTCTCGGTCGGGCGCCTGTGCACCTCGCCGAGGACGCCGTCCTGGAGCGATGCCACGGCGACCTTGGTGCCGCCGACGTCCACGCCGATCACCCTCGCCATGTAGCGGAGCTTTTCAGATGCCGAGTGCCAGCCGCAGGAGGCGGTCGGTCGCCGGTGCGGGCAGGTGGGCCAGGAGCGCCTGGATGCGAGCCGCGTTGCCCACCACGTAACGCGCCTTCGGGCGCCGAGCGGTGAGCGCGTGCTCCACGACGCCGGCCACCTGCTCCGGCGCGATCGCCTGGCGCGCGGCGCGCTCGGTCGTCTTGCGCGCGCCGCTCAGGCCCTTGGCGTAGCGCTCGCGCAGCTCGGGCGACAGCGCCGCCTCGACCTCGTCCTGGGTGTCGCCGCCCTTGCGCCAGACCTCGGTCGCGATCGCCCCGGGCTCGATCAGGGCGACGTGGATGCCCTGCCCGTGCAGCTCGAGCCGCAACGAGTCAGAGAAGGCATGCATGGCGAACTTCGACGCCGTGTAGGGCGCGAGGAACGGCAGCGCCTGGCGCCCGCCGATCGACCCGATGTTCACGATCCGGCCCTTCCCTGCTCGCAGCGCGGGGATCAGCGCCCGGCAGGCGGCGATGTGCCCGAAGAGGTTGACCTCGAACTGACGGCGCCAGTCGTCCAGCGGGAGGTACTCGATCGGTCCGCCGACCCCGATCCCGGCGTTGTTGACGAGGCCCGCGAGCGGGCCGTCCCGGATGCGGCTCGCCAGCGCATCGATCGCCGAGGCGTCGGTGACGTCCAGGAGCACCGGCGTCGTGCCCTCGGGCGCGTCGCCCTCGCGGCGCACGCCGGCGAGCACGTCGAACCCGAGCGCGCGCAGATGCAGGGCGGTGGCGCGGCCGATCCCGGTCGAGGCTCCGCTGATCACCACGGTGCCGCGCATAGGTGCGACCCTACTGGTGTGGAGCCGCTCGAAGGCATCGCCGCCGCCGACGCACATCTCGGCCAGACGGTCCCGCTGCCCACGGTGCCGCTGCCGCTCGCGCGCTGGGTCGAGGTCACGTCCCAGGGCCCGGGGGCGGTGGAGGTCGAGTGGAACCTCGACGACACGCGCGGCGGCCCCGGCAGGCTGGCGCTCTTCGTCTCCGTCGACGTGCCGGTGCGTCCAGCTGCCGGATGCTTCGCCACGCCCCGCCGGGGCGATGGCGTCCTGCGCGAGGCGCCGCTCGAGCAGGCGCAGGAATCGCTGCGCCCGGTGCGCGAGCTGATCTGGCAGCTCGGTGCCCTGCATCTGAGGCTGACGGCGCAGGGCGCGTGGGACGAGGCGGAGCTGCTCGACCATCGCCGCGTCGGTCGGATAGGGTCCTCGCCGTGGTCGATCGGACGCACCTGCGCCAGGGCGAGTACGTCGCGATGGGCGGAGGCCTGCTGCTCATCATCGGGCTGTTCCTGCCCTGGTACCACGTCGACAGGCTCGGAAGGCTCAACGGCACCAACGGGGACTTCAGCGGCTGGGATGCGCATCACATCCTGCGCTGGCTGCTCCTGCTCGCCGGGCTGGCCCCGTTCATCCTTGCGTGGATCATCATGCGCGACCATGCGCTCTCGTGGCCGCGCGGCGAGATGACCGCGGTCACCGCCGTCGCCGCATTCGGCCTGATCGCCTACAACGCGTTCGTCTCCAAGCCAGGTGACCCGAACAGCCTCGTGCACCTGCGCTTCGGCGTGCTCGTCGCGATACTCGGGACCGTCCTGATGTTCATCGGATCGGCGTTGCGCTCCAGCGACGTCGAGCGCGCACGCAAGCCGCCGGGAACGATCTGATGAGCGCTGATCCCGCCTCGGCCCGGCCGGACCGCAACCTGGCCCTGGAACTCGTGCGCACGACCGAGGCGGCCGCGCTCGCGGCCGCGCGGCTCGTCGGCATGGGCGACAAGGAGGCTGCCGACCAGGCGGCCGTCGACGCCATGCGCTTCGTGCTCGACGGCGTGCAGATGGACGGCACGGTGGTGATCGGCGAGGGCGAGAAGGACGAGGCGCCGATGCTCTACAACGGTGAGCGCATCGGCGACGGTTCGCCGCCCGAGGTCGATGTCGCCGTCGATCCGCTCGAGGGCACGACGCTCACCGCGAAGGGGCAGCCGAACGCGCTGGCGGTGATCGCGCTATCGGAGCGCCACTCGATGTTCGACCCCGGCCCGTGCGTGTACATGGAGAAGATCTCCGGCAGCGACGACATCGCCGACCTGCTGGATCTCGACCGCGCGCTGGGGGAGACGCTCGGCCTCGTCGCGGAGCGCCGCGGGAAGGACATCCGCGACGTGATGGTGGTGATGCTCGATCGCGAGCGCAACGAGGCGGCGATGCGGGACGTGCGCGACGCCGGCGCGCGCCTGCGGCTGATCTCGCACGGCGACGTGAGCGCGTCGCTGCTCGCCGTCAGCGACAACTCGCCGGTCGATGTGATGTTCGGGATCGGCGGCACACCCGAGGGCGTCATCTCGGCGGCCGCGACGAAGTGCCTCGGCGGCGGGTTCGTCGGGCGCCTGTGGCCGCGCGACGACGACGAGCGCGAGGCCGCGGTCGCGCAGGGCTACGACCTCGAGCGCCAGCTCGACCAGGACGCGCTGGTCAAGGGCAACGACTGCTTCTTCGCGGCGACCGGCGTGACCGACGGCGACGTCTTGCAGGGCGTGCGCTACCCGACCCCCGCGCCACCACCACCGAGTCGCTCGTCATGCGATCGCGCACGCACACCGTGCGGCGCATCCAGGCGCGCCACAACCGGGAGAAGCTGCGCGCATACAACGCCGGGCTGTACGGGTAGCGTCACCCACCGACGTGGGGGGTGGGACCGACAGCTACGCCGAGCTGACCCGTGAGCTTCGCGCCCGCTGGGCGCCGATCCTCGACGGGCTCGGTGAGGGGGTGACGATCACGACGGTCGACGGCAAGGTCCTGTACGCCAACCAGGCGGTGGCCGGCCAGCTCGGGCTCACGGTCGATCAGGTCGTCGCGGCGGACGCGGGCGCGCTGGTGGGCCGCTACGACGTGCGCGACGAGCACGGTGATCCCGTGTCGCCCGATCAGATGCCCGGCCGCGTCATCCTGCGCGAGGGCGTCGAGGAGGCCTCGCTGCTGGTGCGCAACACCGACCTCGAGACCGGTGAGCTGCGCTGGTGGCTGGTCAAGACGCGGCGCCTGCACGGGCACTCCCATCGAGCTCGCCGTCAACCTCGTCGAGGACCTCACGGCGATCAAGAAGGCGGAGCTCGGCCAGCGGCTTCTCAGCGACAGCGGCCGCGTCCTCGCCTCGTCGCTGGACTACGAGCGCACGCTGCGGCAGGTGGCGCAGCTGGCCGTGCCGGAGCTGGCCGACTGGTGCGGCGTCGACATGCCCGGGCCGCATGGCGAGATCCGGCCGGTCGCGATCGCGCATGTCGATCCCGCGAAGGTGAAGGCCGGCAGGGAGCTGCGCGACGCCTACCCCGTCGATCCGGACGGCGAGGCCGGGCTGCCCGCGGTCATGCGCGGCGAGCCGTCGTTCATCGCCCCGCGCGTGGCCGACGCGGAGCTCGTCGCATATGCGGCGGACGATCGCCATCTCGAGCTGCTGCGCGCCGTCGGGTTCCGTGCGGTGATGGTGGTCCCCATGAGCGCCCACGGCGACACGCTCGGCGCGCTCACGTTCGTCTCGGCCGAGTCGGGCCGGACCTTCGGCGAGGACGATCTGGCCCTGGCCGAGGAGCTCGGCCGCCGCGCCGGGATGGCAATCGCCAACGCGCGCGCCTACACCGAGCGCGAGCAGATCGCGCGCACGCTCCAGGCGAGCCTGCGCCCGCCCGACCTGCCGGAGGTCGAGGGCTGGGACATCGCCTGCCTGCACGAGGCCGCCGGCGAGGCCAACGAGGTCGGGGGCGACTTCTTCGAGGTGTTCGCGGTCGCCGGCGGCTGGATGGCGGTGATCGGGGACGTCGAGGGCAAGGGAGCGTCCGCGGCGTCGGTGACCGCGGTCGCGCGGCACACGATCCACGCGGTCGCCCAGCTGACCGGTGACGCGCTCACCGCCGTCCGTCAGCTCGACCGCCGGCTCCGTGGCGGGCCCGAGCGGGAGACCTGCAGCGTCGCCCTCGTCCAGCTGCGCGGCGCCGTGGCCCACGTGATCTCGGCCGGCCATCCGCCGCCGTTGCATGTCGGTGGGACGGGCGTGGCCGAGATCCCCGCTGCCGGCCCGTTGCCCGGCGCGCTGCCCGAGCCCGGCGACTGGCCGTCCGCTCGCGTCGCGCTCGAGCCGGGGGAGTCGCTCGTGCTCTACACGGACGGCGTGACCGACGCGGTGGGCGCCGACGGCGAGCGCTTCGGACGCGACCGCTTGGATGCGGCGCTCGCCGAGCCGGCCGGCAGCGCGCAGGAGCTGGCGGATCGGATTACGGCCGCGCTTGCCGAGTTCGGCAAGGGACGGCCGCAGGGCGACGACGTCGCGTGCCTCGTGCTCAGGCGGCGCTGACCGGCTCGCGCGGCGGCCTCTGCGGATCCGGCACCTCCGCGACGGTGGCGAACCGCCCGACGCGCGACTCGGCGAGATCCAGGCGCGCCAGCGAGCGCAGGAAGCCGTGCGTGACGATCACGTGGATGCGCGACTGCGTGTTGGCGTAGAACCAGTTGCCGATCCCGCTGGCCAGCGAGGGATAGAAGTTCGCGACCTCGACCTCGACGTGCAGGATCGCGCGGCCGTCCGGCCCCGGCGGGCGACGCTGCACGTCGATCTCGAGGTAGCCGCGCCCGCGCCCCGCCTTCGACACGAGCACGCCCTTTGCGATGCGCCAGCGCACGATCCCGCGCGTGGCGTCCATCTCGTACTCGGGCGCCTTGAACGAGAGCAGCACGAACGGGCGGAACAGCACGCAGACGAAGCGCTCCCCCTCGGTGTACTTGATCCGGATGACCCCCAGCGTGCAGCGGCTCAGGAAGCGCCAGTAGGTGCGCGCGAGGCGCTCGAGGTCCCGTGGCGACCAGATCTCCTCGATGGCGGTCGCGGGCAGCGAGATCTCGGCCGCCTGGATCGAGGTGATGTCGCCGGTCTCCGGGTTTCTGCGCGTGCTCTCCGCGGGATCGCGGATCACCGCTCGGCCGACGTGCTTGGAGCGGTTCAGGATGCGCCGGGCGCCCGCGAACAGCGCGGCGACGGCGGCGAGCACGGCGGCGGCGATCCCAGCGGCGACCACTGCCCGGAATCTACCCGGCGAGCGCCTCACCCACTGCCTCGTCGAAGCCCAGTGGCGCGTCGTTGATCCCGGGCGGGGGCGGCGTGTGCACCACCATCTCGGAGCTCAGGCCGTCGATCAGCGGGCGTGCGAGCCCGGCGCTCACCGGCGTGACGAGGCTCACCCAGTGCGAGCTAGCCCCGGCGTGAGGACGGGCACCGGGACGACCAGCGGCGCGCGCCGCCCGGCGATGCGCGCGTAGCGGCGCATCATCTCGCGGTAGGTCAGGACGTCCGCGCCGCCGAGTTCGACGTCCTCCGGCGCGTCGTCGCGCTCGACCAGATCGGCGAGCGCGCGCACGACGTCGCGCACTGCGATCGGCTGGCTGCGCGTGTCGATCCAGCGCGGGCAGACCATCGAGGGAGCCGCTCGACGAGCTTGCTCCATCATCACGAACGAGGCGCCGCCGGCCCCGATCACCATCGCCGCACGCGCGTGCACGAGCTCGGGCCCGTGCTCGCGCAGGACGTCGGCGACCTCCTCGCGGCTGCGCAGGTGCTCCGACTCCCCCTGCAGGCCGCCGAGGTAGACGATGCGCCGTACGCCGGCGCTTGCGGCGGCACGCGCGAACGCCTCCGCGCCGCGGCGGTCGGCGTCGGCGAACGCCCCGGCGCCGGTGCCCATCGAGTGCACCAGGTACAGCGCGACGTCGATCCCCTCCAGCGCCTCGTCGAGCCCCGTGCCCTGCACGACGTCGCCCGCGGCGACCTCGACGCCGTCGGGGAAGGTGGCGCGCGACGGGTCGCGGGTGAGCGCGCGCACGTCGTGGCCGCGCTCCAGCAGCGTGGGGAGGAGTCGGCCGCCGACGTAGCCGGTGGCGCCGGTGAGCAGGACGCGTGTCATCGCGAAGGGTGGACTACCACCTGCGTGCCGGTTGCAAGCACGCCGGTCCCCCGAGGGATCACCGCGAGCCCGTCCGCGCCCAGCAGCGACGACAGGATGTGCGAGCCCTGCGGGCCGGTCGGTGTGGCCGCGCCGTCCTCGCCGATCGAGACGCGTATGCATTCGTCGCGGTCGGGATGGCGGTCGACGTCGACGGCCAGCCGCGCCGGGCGCAGCCGCGGCTGCGGGTCGGCGCCCTGCAGCGCCGCGAGCGCGGGGCGCGCGAAGAGGACGAACGTGACGTAGGCGGAGACCGGGTTGCCGGGCAGGCCGAGCACGAGCGTCCTGTCGGAGCGCCGGACGCCGAACCACGTCGGCTTGCCGGGGCGCAGCGCGACGCGCCAGAAGACCTCCTCCACGCCGTTGGCCGCCAGCGCGGGCTTGACGTGGTCGTGCGGGCCGACGGACACGCCGCCGCTGAGGACGACGAGGTCGGCCACGTCGAGCGCCTGCGCGATGCCCTGCTCGGTCGCGCCGCGATCGTCGGCGATACGCCGCGTGGCCACGCGCGCGCCGGCCTGCTCGGCGAGCGCGCGCAGCATCGGGCCGTTGGAGTCATGGATCTGGCCCGGGCCGAGCGGCGCGCCGGGGTCGACGAGCTCGTCGCCGGTGCCGAGGATCTCCACGCGCGGGCGCTGTGCGCAGCGCACGGCGTCGCGCCCGGCGGTGATCGCCACGCCGAGCTCGGCCGGTCCCAGGGTCGTGCCGCGTTGCAGGACCGTCGTCCCGGCCTGCAGGTCTTCGCCCGGATGGCGGACGTTGCGCCCCGGTGCGACGTCGTCGTCGAGGACCACAGCGCCGTCGGCTTCGGCGATCAGCTCGATCTGGAGCACCGCATCGGCGCCGGCCGGCAGCATCGCGCCGGTCGAGATGCGGATCGCCTCGCCTTCGCCGAGCCCGGCGGCGGCGGGCGCCCCGGCGCGGCTCTCGCCAACGATGCGCAGCCGGCGGCCCGCCGGCCCCGAGCGCACCGCGAACCCGTCCATGGCGCTGTTGGCGAACCCCGGCACGTCGGCTGCCGCGGCGACGTCCTCGGCGAGCACGCGTCCGAGCGCATCGCCGATCGCGACCTCCTCGGCCGCCGGCGCGCGAGCCTCGGCGAGCACGGCCGCGCGCGCCTGGTCGATCGACAGCATCAAGCCCCATTTTGCGGGATCCGCCGCCCGGCGCATCCGACCGCGTTGGTACCAATGGCCGCCATGGCCGATCCGACCGCCCAGCGACGGACCCCGCGAGCAGTCGCCGACGCGCCCGTCGGCAGCCTCGCCGACGGCGCGGTCGTCGCCAAGGCGTGGCTGGTCGCGCTGATCGAGTCGGCGTCGCTGCACGACGTCGCGGGCGTGCCGGCCGCGCAGCTCGCCGCCGAGGGACCCGCGCTCTGCGCAGGCGTGCTCGAGGCGCTGGGCTCCGAAGCTGCGCTCGACCGCCTGCGGCCCGGCGGCGATCGGGCCGGCCTCGCGGCGCGCGCCTCGCAGCTGGCGGGGGCATCCCAGCCGGCCGCCGCGGTCGCCGCGCTCGAGGCACTGCGCGCCGCGACGTGGGACACGCTGGGCACAGACGACGCACAGCTCGCGATCCGGCTCTCGTACGTGTGCGCGACCGTGCTCGAAGCAGCGCTCGCCGATGCCCCGGCCGTCGCCGGGGCCAACGGAGCGGGCGCGACGGTGGCGCCGCTGCCGCCGCCGGCGGAGGTGCCGGTCCCGCCGCTCCCCGGACCGCGGCTGGTGCCCGATCCGGGGCCCGAGGTCGTCATTCACGACGCCCGTTCGACCGGCGCGGTGCACGAGCCCTGGCGCACGCCCATCGAGCGCCGGCTGGAGCGCCAGCTGCAGGACGGGCGGCCGTTCTCCGTGCTGGCGATCGAGGTCGACGACCTCGATCGGTTGCTCGCGTCCGCCACGGGGCGCGAGGTCGTCGAGGCGATCGAGGCCGCCGAACGCGCGATCTGCGGCGAGCTGCGGCCGGCCGACATGCTGGTGCGCGAGCGCCTCGGGCGCTACTGGCTGACCGCGCCGGAAACCGATCTGGCCTCCGGGCGCGCGCTCGGCCAGCGGCTCGCCGATGCCGTCTCGGCGGCGGCCTTTCACCACGGCGCGCCGCTCGCGGTCTCGATCGGCCTTGCGGTCGCACCGCACGACGCGATGGACGCCGACATGCTCTCGGCCCATGCCGACGAGGGCCTCTTCGCCGCTCGTGCGGCGGGCGTTCGCCTCGCCTAACCGGCGCGGACGGCGCCGATGCGGGCCGTCTGGGTGACGCCGAGGGCCTGGGCCGTCGCCGACGTCAGGTCGTAGCTGGCGCCGTGGCCGAACGGGCCACGGTCGACGACTGGCACCGTGATCGTGCGGCCCTTGTAGAGCAGCGCCACCTTCGTCCCGCACGGCAGCGTGCGATGGGCGACGCCGAGCAGGCGATGGGTCATGGGCTGGCCGCAGGCGGTGCGGTGGCCGTAGAAGCCCGGCCCGAACCAGGTCGCGATCGTGCTGCGGAAGACCGTGATGGCGCTGGTCGGCAGCGCGGCTGCCGCGGCCGCCGTGTCGCCGCCGTCGGCCGACGCACGGCGCGCGCGGAGCGCGAAGTGCCCGATGTGGTCGGTCTTCCAGGCCGCGTCGAACGACCCGTCGTCGCCTGCGACGGTCGTCGTCGCCTGCTCCCATGGGCCGTCGGCCTCGCGGCGCTCGATGACGATCGTCTGGCCGGCGGCATTGGACAGCGTGCCGCGCACGTGCATCGTGTGGCCGAGCAGGACCGCGTCCTTCGCGGGGAGCGTCGTCGGCGCCGTCGCCGCCGGGTCGCCGAACCGCGTGCCGCCGCTCGTCTGGGCGAGCGCAGCCGCGGGCAGCGCGCACAGGGCGGCGCACAACAGCGCAAGGTGGCGGTAACGGTGGTGCATGTCCTCGTCTGCGGCCTACGGGGTTAGCTGACGGGCTCGGGCCGACGATCGGCCCTACGGCTCACGACTCGGAGCTGATTCGCCCCACCGGCGACGCGGAAGCGGCCGGCAGTGGTTCCCCCGTTTCCCCCACGCAAGGCGTGGCGAAACTCGGCGACGACGAAAGTATAGGCCGCCGGCTGAGCGCTGGTTACGGCTTGGGCAGGCGACCGAGCGCGTCACGCAACGCGCGGGCGCCCAGCGACACGCCGAGGTTCGCAAGCTCGCCGACCGCCTGGATGGCGGTCCCCACGAGCTCGGTCCCCCCGGAGCCGACCGGGCTCGAGGTCTTCGGCACGGCGTACCCGGATGGCGGCACCTGGCGCGGCGGAACGGCCTTGGGGGTGGGCTTGGATCGCGCCGCCGGCTTGGCCTTCGGGCGCGGCTTTGCCTTGGATTGGGCCGGTTTGGGCGCGGCGGGCGCTACCTTGGCGCCTGTCGCTGTGCGCGCACCACGCTTCGCGCTTCGCCGCTCGGGGCGCGTGCGCGGGAGGCTGCTCAGGACCTCACGATCTCCGTCCGCCATGGGCACATCATTCCTCAAGCGCGAGTTTCGGCGCGTCGAAGCGTTTCAAGGGTTCCGAAACCTGAAACGAACAGGGACGTTGCACGTAGTACAGACGCGGGAATACGAGGCTCTCTGAGCACGGAAATCGTTGACTTCACAAAGTAAAGCGCCTACAATTGACTACATACATCTGGGATCAGCACATCTCAAGTCGACGGTCGTAGCGGCCCCGGATGTCCTCCACCGAGAGCAACGCGCCGGTCCCGCGGTAACGGACCGGTCGAGAAACGGACGCACATGTCAGTAGTGGAACTGCAGGAACTCGAAGAGATCAAGGGGCTGTTGGCCAAGGGTCAGCAGGTCGGCGTGCTCACGTATGCCGAGATCGCACTGGCGGTCGCCGAGATCGATCTCGACGAGGGCGACGTCGAGGAGCTGCACGGCTTCTTCGAGAAGTCGGAGATCGAGCTCGTTGAGGAGATCGACCCGGCGAACGTCGCAGCCAATGAGGTGGAGCGCGCGCCGGACAAGCGGGGTCGCCGCAAGGCGAAGACCACGCTTGACCTGAAGCCGGACATGACCACCGATTCCCTTCAGCTCTTCCTGAAGGACATCGGCAAGGTCCGGCTCCTCACGGCGCAGGAGGAAGTCGATCTCGCCAAGCGCATCGAGCGCGGCGACCTCGACGCCAAGCAGAAGATGGTCGAGTCGAACCTGCGGCTCGTCGTCTCCATCGCGAAGAACTACCGCAACCAAGGGCTTCCTTTCCTGGACCTGATCCAGGAAGGCACACTCGGTCTCGTTCGCGCGGCGGAGAAGTTCGACTACCGCAAGGGGTTCAAGTTCTCGACGTACGCGACGTGGTGGATCCGCCAGGCGATTGCCCGAGCGCTTGCCGACAAGGCGCGCACCATCCGGATCCCCGTCCATGTCGTCGAGAAGCTGAACAAGATCGGCCGCGCCGAGCGCAAGCTCGTCACGGAGCTGGGCCGCGAGCCCACCGCCGAGGAGATCGCCGAGGTCACGGGGATCGATCCGGAGGAAGTCGACTCCATCAAGCGCTCCGCCCAGGCGCCGGTCTCGCTCGAGAAGCCGGTCGGCGACGAGGAGGAGTCGGAGTTCGGCCAGTTCATCGCCGACGAGCGGGCTGAGTCCCCCTACGAGCGGGCTGCCGAGATCCTCACCAAGGAGGCGCTGCGCGAAGCCCTCGAGAACCTCTCCTACCGGGAGCGGCGTGTCCTCGAGCTTCGCTACGGCCTCGGCGGCGAGCATCCGCGGACGCTCGACGAGGTCGGGCGGACGTTCAACGTCACCCGCGAGCGCATCCGGCAGATCGAGAACCAGTCGCTCAAGAAGCTCCAGAGCCTCGCGGAGGCTCAGAAGCTGCGCGACGTCGCTTAGCCACACTCCAGCACTCCAGTCTTCGAAGGGCCGCCATCCGGCGGCCCTTCGTCGTTTCTATGGGCGTTGGTGGTCGGGCCGGGCGTGCCCGGTTCTCGCGGGTCCGGCTCGAGCCCCGCGAGCCGTGCAGGGGCTGACCGGACCCGCGCCCGGTCACGCCCGGCCTTTCTCGTCGATACAGCGCCGCGCTCGTTCTCTACGACCCGGCGCTCAGCCGCACTCATTACATCCTCGGCGGCGGCGACGACACCCGCGTCAGCTGGGTGCCCTCCTTGAAATCTGCCTGATGATCGGCAATTCGGTCTCGGCACGGCGGTCGTGATGTCTCCGGTCCTCAGGCGATCTTGCGAAACCATCTCGCGCAGCTACGTCGCCTCGCGCACGGTCGAGGTGACGAACATCGGGGTCGGCGCGATCAGCCAAATCTCGGTCGTCACCCTGGCGACGACCTGGCTGCGGCCACCGAAAGCGCGGACGACCATCGCTCGATTTCGCGGGCCGGACCCTGGTCGCGATCCATGACTGGACGTTCCTGGTCAGGACGGGATTCGTGCGTCGGCGTCAACAGGCATACTGCTCGGCTGGCTGATTACACCGGATGGTGCCGCCGGCTCGCACTGGGCGTCATCGGCGGCCCGTGACTTCGTGTCGTCGTATCGCGGTCCTGTTCGGCGCCTACTAGCAAGGACTGGCCTGCACGTGCCTGCTGTCTCGAGTTGCCCGAGGGCGGCTACGAGGCGGCGTTTGCGATCTACCTCATCGTCAAGGGCCTCAGGCCCTTGCCGGTCCTCGACACGGCCGGTTCACCGGAGGGGAGGCGTCCCTGCGCCCTACCGCCCGCCGGCAGCGTATGCTCGCCCCATGGGCGACCAGCGCGCCTTGGTGGATCGGCTCACGGCCGCGCAGAACGCGCACGACATCGAAGCGATGCTCGCGTGCTTCCACGAGGACTATCGAAGCGAGCAGCCGCAATTCCCGGCCCGGACGTTCCAGGGGATCGAGCAGGTGCGCGCCAACTGGTCCGCGCTGCTGGACGCCATGCCGGACTTCCGCGCTGACGTCATTCGGACGGCAGTCGACGGCGACGTCATGTTCGTCGAGGTCCACTGGACGGGAACGAAGGCGGACGGCGCGCCGCTCGAGGAGCGGGGCGTGCTCATCCTGGGCACCCGTGACGACCGCATCGCGTGGGGGCGCCTCTACGTCGGCGAGGTCGAGCCCGAGAGCGCGGACATCGACACGGTCGTCCGCCACATGGCGGGCACCGAGGACCGATGAGTTCCGAGCGCCTGTGCCGTCCTTGGGGTCATGTTGAGAGAGTTCTCCGCCCGTCTTCAGAAGGGCGAAAACAAGGGAGCCTGGACCTACGTCGTCATGGAGGACTCGGCTGAGTTCTTCGGCACGAAGGGGCTCGTGAAGGTCCGCGGCACCGTGGACGGCGAGGCGTTCGAGAGCGCGTTCATGGCGCTCGGCGACGGCACCCACAAGCTGCCGGTCAAGGCGGGGGTGCGCAAGGCGATCGGCAAGCAGGCCGGCGACACGGTCGTCGTGCGGCTCGACGAGCGCATCGCTTGACTTCGAGCGCGCTCGAAGGCCTACCGTGGAGGGATGACCACCACTCCACAGCAGAAGATCGGATCCGGGTTCGGCTATGACAGCACCGCGGCCGAGGTGATCGCCGGGATCGACCTGAGCGGCAGGCTGGCGATCGTGACCGGCGGCTACTCGGGCGTCGGGATCGAGACGGTGCGGGCGCTGGTGGGCGCCGGCGCCGAGGTGATCGTCCCGGCGCGCAGGCCCGACCACGCTCGCGCGGAGCTCGAGGGGATCGAGCGCGTCACCGTCGACGAGCTCGAGCTGGGCGACCTGGACTCCGTCCGGGGCTTCGCCGAGCGGTTTCTGGACTCCGACCGCAAGCTCGACCTGCTGATCAACAACGCCGGCGTCATGGCGTCGCCCGAGTTCCGCGTCGGACCGGGCTGGGAGGGCCAGTTCGGGACGAACCACCTCGGCCACTACGTCCTGACGAACCTCCTCTGGCCGGCGCTGACGCGCGACGGCGGCGGCGCGCGCGTGATCGAGCTCACGTCGGCCGCCCACCGGATCAGCGGCATCCGCTTCGACGATCTCCAGTTCGAACGCGACCCGTACGACAAGTGGCAGGCCTACGGCCAGTCGAAGACCGCCAACAGCCTCTTCGCGGTGCAGCTCGACGCGCTGGGCCAGGACTCGGGCGTGCGGGCCTTCGCGGTGCATCCCGGCGGCATCGCGACGCCGCTGCAGCGCCACCTCTCGCGCGAGGAGATGCGGGCGTCGGGCTGGATCGACGAGGACGACAACGTGATCGGCGAGTTCAAGACGCCCGAGCAGGGCGCCGCGACCACCGTGTGGGCGGCGACGTCACCGCAGCTCGACGGCAAGGGCGGCGTCTACTGCGCTGACTGCGACATCGCCGACATCGTCGACAGCATCCAGCCCGGTGGCGGCGGCGTGATGGCCCACGCGGTCGACCGCGAGGCGGCCGCCCGGCTCTGGGATGTATCGGCAGAGCTCACCGGGGTCGACGCGCTCGCCAGGGCGGCCTAGACCGGCGATACTCCGCAACCCATCCAGCGAGGAGGATCGCCATGAAGGTCGTCCACTGTCCCTGCGGTACCGACGTGTCCGGGGAGACCGACGACGAGCTCGTCGCCGCGGTTGAAGCGCACGTTCAGTCAGACCATCCCGACATGGTCGGCCAGATGGACCGGGAGCAGATCCTCGGCATGGCGCACGAGCACTGAGCCGCTACGGCACGGGGGCCCGTTCGGGCCCCACGTGCCGTATGGCCTCAGCAGAAGACCCGCGGGTTCCAGTCGTTGAAGAACCCGCTCGGGTTGGGCTTCCAGAGCCACGCGTGCAGCTCGTAGAAGGGGTCCAGCCCGTAGCGGTTGCCCGCCGGGACCGGTTCGAAGTCCTCGCCGAACAGCGAGGGCGGACCGGCATGGCTCGCGTCCCAGGTGGCCTTGTCGACGATGTACTCGACTGCCACGAGCCTCAGGTGCCCGAAGGCATCGGGGTCGTAGACGAGCGCCTCGGGGTGGCGGACGTCCTCGCTCGGGTTGCCCACGAGCGCGCCGTTGACGTAGTGGATGCCCATGCCGCCCTCTCCGGGCTGGTCGATGCAGGCGATGCCGGCGGCGTCCTTGAAGAGGCCGTAGCCGGTCGCCTGCGAGACGTCGTGGAAGCGAGCGGTGGCAGCACGTGCCGCTTCGACGTCGGGTTGCGACGCCGCGGCGCCCGTCGCCGCGCCAAGCGCCACGAGGGCGCTGACGCAGGCGACGCTCACGCCGCGCTTCACGAGACGGCCGCGGGGGCCGGGTCGGGACGGACGACGACGGTGTCGACGACGGGGATGACCTCGTCGGCGGGCATCGGGACGGTGGCGGCGTGGGCGCGGATGGCCTCGGGGCTCTCGCCCTCGTAGATGCAGACCGTCCCCAGCTCGCCGCTGGTCTCCGAGATGACGTAGGAACGGATCCAGCGAACGCCGGAGCCCTCCTTGTCGCCCTCGGCCGCCGAGCGTGCGGCGGCTTCCTGCAGTTCCTCGGCGGAGGCCCAGCCGTTGCGCCGGAGGATCACATAGAGATTCACGGGTGTCTCCTTGTCGGGGCCGTTCGCCCCGGATCGATTGCGCTGACCAAGCTACGTCCGCCCGTGCACCCCGGCATCCGTCCGATTGCCGTAATTCGCGCTGCGTATGCCGTACTTGCGCGACAGCGGCCTGCGCGGGTTGCAAGACTCTCGCCATGTGGGATCGAGGGGGTCTCGTCGGACGTCAACTGGAGCTGCAACGGCTCACAGCCGCCCTGCAACGCGCGCGCGAGGGAACCGGCGGCATCCTGCTGGTCAGCGGCGATGCCGGCGTGGGCAAGACGCGCCTGATCGCCGAGCTGACGCGGCGCGAATCCGATGCGCTCGTCCTGTGCGGCGTCGCCAGCCCGGTGGGGACCGCTCCCTACGGCGCCGTCGTCGCAGCACTGCGCGCGCGGCTGCGCGCCGAGCCGGGCGCGCTCGACGGATCCGGGCCGCTGCTGTCGCACCTGGCCGTGATCCTGCCCGAGCTCGGGACGCCCGCGGCCGAGTCCGACCAGGCGACGCTGGTGGAGGCGATCCGCGGCGCGCTGGCCCACCTCGCGCGCGAACAGCCGGTCGTGCTGGTGCTCGACGATCTGCACTGGTCCGACGAGGCGACCCTCGAGCTGCTGTCGGCGCTGGCCGAGCCGGTCGCGCGAGCTGTCGGTGCTCGTGCTTGCCGTCTACCGCTCGGACGGGCTGCCGCGCGACCACGGGGTCAGGCGGCTGCGCCACGAGCTGCGGCGCGCCGGCCAGCTCGACGAGCTCGCCCTCGGGCCGTTGCGGCGCGCGGACGTGGCCGAGCTGCTCGCCGTGGTGCTGAACGGGGCGCCCGCGCCTTCGCTGGTCAGCTCGGTCTACGAGTCCACGCAGGGGACCGCGTTCTTCGTCGAGGAGCTGGCGGCGGCGATGCGGGTCAGCGGCGCGCTGAAGCAGGGCGGCCAGGGCCTCGAGCTCGATCGGCGCAGCGAGGTCCCGATCCCGGACACCGTCCGCGACGCGATCCTCGTCAGCGCCTCGGAGCTGACCGAGGAGGGGAGGGCGGCGGCCGAAGCTGCGGCGGTTGCCGGTGAGAGGTTCGACCTCGACCTGATCGGATCGCTCGCCAGTCCGGAGGGCGTGGCCGAGCTGCTCGAGCGCGGCCTGGCGCGCGAGAGCGCCATCGGGACGGGCGCGTTCCGGCACGGCACTCACGCGCGAGGCGTTGTACGCAAACGTGCCGTGGATGCGCCGACGCTCACTGCACCGGGCGATCGCCGAGGCGACCGAGGCGGCCGGCGCGCCGAGCCGCGAAGTCGCCACGCACTGGCTCGGTGCCCGCGACGGCGATCGCGCGCGCGCCGCGCTGCTGCGCGCAGTCGTCGAGTCCGAGACCGTCCACGCGTACCGCGACGGCGCCGAGGCCGGGCGCCTGGCGCTCGACATGTGGCCCGAGGGCGCCGACCAGGAGCTGCGCCTCGACACGCTCGAGCGCTATGCGCGCTGCGCCGAGCTCGCGGGCGAGCTCGCCGAGGCGGGGCGCGCGTGGCGCGAGCTTGCCGACGTGCGCGAGGGCGTCGATCGCGCCGTCGCGCAGCGCCAGCTCGCCGCCGTGCTGGAGCTCCGCGGGGAACGCGGCCATGCCTTCGCGGCGCGCGGGATGGCGGCCGAGGGGTTCGCCGCGCACGACGCACACGCCGACGCCGCGCTCGAGCTGCTCGTGATGGCCAACCAGCTTCGGATCTCGGCGCAGCACGGCGAGGCGACGGTGCTCGCCTCGCGCGCGCGGGCGGCGGCAGAGGACGCGGGCCGGATGGATCTGCGGCTGCGCGCGCTGGGCGTCGAGGGGATGGCGCGCGCCAAGCACGGCGAGTACGAGGCCGGGCTGGTCACCGTGCGCGCCGCGCTCGCGGTGGCGCTGGAGCACGGGATGACAGTGGTCGCGGCGGAGCTCTACCAGCGCCTCAGCGTGGTCCTCTACGACGCAGCGGACTTCCGCGGAGCCGAGGAGGTGCTCGAGACCGCGCTCGGGCTCTGCGACGCCCCGATCCCGGCGTGGAGTCGGCCTGCCTCAGCTGCATGGCCTACGTGCTGCGCGAGCGCGGGGAGTGGCACAGGGCGGCGGAGATGTGCCGCGAGCTGATCGCGGACGGGACCGCGGTGTGGGTCGCCGAGGGACTCCTCGGTGCGATCCACTGCTTCGAGGGCCGCTATGGCGCGGCCCAGCGGATGCTGAACAGCTGCTTGCCGTGGCGGCGCGCACGGGCCACTACAACATGACGGTCGACTCCACGACCGCGCTGGCGCGGCTGGCTGCGGCGGAGGGGATCGGTCGATCTGGCGAAGGAGCACTGCCGGTCGCTGCTGGCGCGCTGGCAGGACTCCGACGACAACCACTACGCGATCGCAGGGCTGCGCTGGGCGTCGACGTTCTTCGCGGGCCAGGGCGACGCCGGCTGCGCGCACGAGTGCGCCGATGCGCTGAGCCGCATCGCATCGCGGACCGGTCAGCCCGACGCGCTGGCCGCGCTTGCCTGCTCCATCGGCGAGACCGCGCTGCTCGAGGGCGACGCATCGACGGCCGCGGAGCAGATCCGCCGCGCCGCGGAGCTGCACCGCGACCTGGACACCCCGTTCGAGCGCGCGCAGATCGAGCTGCGCGCCGGCGTCGCGACCGGCGCCGCCGGCGAGCGCGAGGTCGCCCTGGAGTACCTCGGCAGCGCCTATCGCATCGCCCGCAAGCTCGGCGCGCGGCCGCTTGCCGCCGAGGCGGCGCGCGAGGTGTCCGTGCTCGGCGAGTCGGTGAGTCGCACGCTCGGCGTGCGCGCGGCGGCCGATGCCGACGGCGCCGGCCTCTCGCGGCGCGAGCTCGAGGTCGTGCGCCTGCTCTCCGACGGCTGCACGAACCGTGAGATCGCCGAGCAGCTGGTCGTCAGCCGCCGCACGGTCGACATGCACGTGCGCAACATCCTGCGCAAGCTCGACTGCCGGTCGCGCGTCGAGGCCGCAAAGCGCGCCGGCGAGCTGGGCCTGCTGGTCGCCTCCTGAGCGCCGCAAGGTTCGGCGATCGCCGACGTTGGAGCGCGTATGCGCACGATCACGGCCGTCCTCGCCACGCTTGCCTTCGCTGCACCGGCCGCCGCGGCCTGGGAGCCGGAGCCGGCGACCTACGGGGTCGGCGAGCAGCACAACGTGCCGGTCCGGATGGCGGACGGGACGGTGCTGCGCGTCGACGTCTACACGCCGACCAACAGCGACGGAAGCCCGGCGAAGGGGCCGTTCCCGGTCGTGATGACGCAGTCGCCCTACGGCAAGGACGCGGGGCTGGGAGCGATCGGCCAGGCCGGAACGGGCGAGTTTGCCTACCTCGTGCAGCGCGGCTACATCGACGTCGTGGCGGACGTCCGCGGCGCCGGGGACTCGCACGGCTCATGGGGCCTGTTCGACCCGATCCAGGCGCAGGACGGCGCGGAGCTCGTCAAGTGGGCGGCGAAGCCTGCCCCACTCCAGCGGCAAGGTTGGCCTCTACGGCTCGTCGTACCTCGGCATCGACCAGCTCCTGACCGCGTCGCGTGTCGGCAAGCACTCGCCGCTCAAGGCGATCTTCCCGGTCATCGCCGCCAACGACATCTACCGCGACACCGCGTACTTCGGCGGCGTTCCCGGCCTCGAGTTCGACGCCGTCTTCCTGGGTCTGACCGCGGGCCTGCACGCCACCAACCCGATCGTCGAGACGGGCCGCGCGACCGACCCCGATCCCGCCGACACCGTGCAGGTCGAGACCGAGCACGCCGGCGGCCTGCTCTCGTACCACGCGGACTCGGTGCTCGACACCGAGCTCAACGGCGAGCAGCGCTACGACGAGGCCTACTGGCAGGCGCGCAACCCGCGCAACATCCTCAAGACGGTCGTCGCCAACCGCATCCCTGCGTTCCTGGTCGGCGGCTGGTTCGACCTCTTCCAGCGCGGCGAGCCGCTGAACTTCTCCGGCCTGCAGAACGCGTGGGCCAAGCGCCCGGTCAGCGCGCCGATGCAACCGCGCCAGAAGCTGACGAGCCGCTACCAGCTGCTGATGGGCCCGTGGTACCACGTGACCGCGGGCGACGGGATCGACATGAGCCGCCTGCATCTGCAGTGGTTCGACCGCTGGCTGAAGGGCATCGACACCGGCATCACTGGCGTCAAGACGCCGCTGCACCTCTTCCAGCTCGGCGGCGGCAAGTACCTCGAGGCGCGGCGCTACCCGTTCCCCGAGGCCCGGCCGACTCCGTACTACCTCGGCGCCGGCAACACGCTCACGACCGACCCGCCGAAGGATGCGGCGGGCGCCGATCCGATTGTCTTCACGGGCGCGACGAGCCCGTGCGACCGCCAGTCCGACCAGTGGGGCGCCGGCGGCGCCGCGCTCGCGACCGGTGGCCAGAACCCCTGCGCCAACGACGACCGCTCGCTGCAGGCGGGTCCCGGCGCGCTCACCTACACGACGCCGGCGTTCAGCTCGGACCGCGTGCTGGCCGGCCCGATCGCGGCCACGCTGTACGCCTCGTCGACGCGGGCGGACACGTTCTTCGAGGCGACCCTCGAGGACATCGACCCGAGCGGCACGTCGACCTCGATCACGGCCGGCGGCCTGTTGGGCTCGTTCCGCGCGCTCGACGCCAAGCAGACCTGGCGTGCGCCCGGCGGCAACCCGATCCTGCCCTACCACCCGTACACGCGCGCGTCGGTGACCGCGGTGCCGACCGACAAGGTGACGCGGTTCGACGTCGAGGTGTTCCCGACGTTTGCGAAGATCGCCAAGGGTCACAGCCTGCGGCTGACGCTCACGACGTCGGACACGCCGCACCTCGGCTTCACGCCCGACCAGCTGCAGAACCTGGCCGGCGGCGTCTACCAGGTGCAGCGAAACGCGGGTGCGGCCTCGTTCGTCGAGATCCCGACCGCACCGGCGGACGCGTTCACGCAGACCTGCTCGATCTGCGTGACGACCGGTTAGGGCTTGACCACGGAGATCTTCGTCTCGGTCGCGTAGGCGAGCCGGCCGTCGGTGAGGCGGATCACGCCCACCGTGCAGCCCTGCGCGATGGGTGGCCCGCTGACGTGTGCGGTTCCGTCGTCGGCCACGGCGAAGCGATCCAGCCGTTGCGAGACGAAGCCGCAGACCGCAAGCGTGCGGTCGTCGATCGCGGCCAGTCCCGAGGGCGCGGTGTGCGCGATGTACGCGAACGGCTCGGCCGTGCCGTCATGGACGCGCGCGATGACGTCGGTGTCGGGCGTGATCGCGTTGTCGGTGGCCCAGACCGCGCCGGACGGCGTCACAGCAAGGCCGAATGGGTTGAAGAACCCGGGTGCCAGCGTCTGCGCGGTCTGCGTCGGCGGCCCGTTCGGGTCGACCGAGAAGATCCCGCCCGAGAAGCCGGGGAACAGCGGGCCGAGCGGGCCCGTCGGACCGGGCTGGACCGAGCGGTCGCGATCGCCGACGGAGACGATCAGGCGGCCATCCTTGCCGAACGCCAGCCGGCCGCCGTTGGCCTCCTCGCCGTCGTGGCCCGGGCTCCACACGGCGCGCTGCCTGCCCGGTGCCACCTGCGCCACATGGATGATCCCGTCGGTCCCGGTCCAGTCGGCGAAGACGCGCCCGCGCTTGTCGACGGCGAGTCCGAGCAGGCCGCGCAGTCCTTCGGTTGCGACATGGCGCACTCGGGCGATCGGGTGCTTGCCGCGATGGCCGGTCTTCGAGAGCTTCCAGATCTTCCCGGTCATGAGCTCGCCGTAGATGAGCCCGCCGCCGCGGACCGGCGCCATCGCAGCCGGGAACTTCGCGCGCGCCAGCAGCTTTCCCTGGGCCGGCGCGGCGGCGCCGAACAGGGCCGTGACGATCGCCACGGCGCCGAGGCGTGCTCTCACAGCGCCGCCCCCAGCGCCTGCGCGAGCGGCTCGTCGCCGGCGTTGACGTAGAGGGTCGCCCCGGAGGTGCGCGGCTCCGCGAGGACCGCCGCCAGGACAGCGGCGACATCGTCCCGCGGGACCTCGCCGCGGAACGCGTCGGTCTGGATGCGCACAAGGCCCGTCCCCGGTTCGTCGGTCAGCCGGCCGGGCCGGACGATCGTCCACTCGCGGTCGCTTGCCATGACGGCGGAATCGGCCGCCGCCTTCGCCTGCAGGTAGACGCTGAACGGCTCGTCGCCCGCCGGCGGATGCTCGGCGCCGACCGAGCTCACGATCACGAACCGCGCGGCGCCGACGGCGCGAGCCGCTTTGAGGAGCTTGATCGCGCCGTCACGGTCCATCGTGAGCTTGCGCGCCGTCCCGCTCCCGGGCCCCGCGCCCGCGGCGAACACCGCCGCGTCGGCGCCCTCGATCGCCTCCGCGATCGCCGAATCGCCGGAGGCCTCGAGGTCGCACTGCACCGGCTCGGCACCCGTCGCGTGGACCGCCGCCGCGTGCCCGGGATTGCGGATCAGCCCGCGGACGGTGTCGCCGCGCGCGGTGAGCAGCGACGCCAAACGGCGTGCGATCTGCCCGTGGCCGCCCGCGATGACGACGTCCATGGTGCGACGTTACTCCAGCGTGAAGGTGAGCGTGTCGCGTTTCCCGGTGCCCTTGATCGTCATCGAACCGGGGCCGCGCGGCGGCTGATCGCGCGGGGTCTGTCCAACGCGGAGATATCGTCTGAGCTCGTCGTGAGCGAGCACACCACCAAGCCCCACGGAGCGACCGAGCCGATCGTCATCCCGCCCGGCGAGGGCCACAGGCTCGGCAACGTCGAGTTCCTCGCGCGGACGGTCGACACGCCGCGCTTCACGTTCGGGATCATCGAGATCGCCGTCGGCCGCGTGCTCGAGTCCCACGTCCACGACGGCGAGGACGACGCGTTCTACATCCTCGACGGCGTGATGACGTTCGAGTTCGGCGAGCGGACGGTCGACGCGCCGCCGGGTACCTTCGTCCTTGCGCCGCCCGGCGTCGAGCACGGCTTCCGCAACGACGGCGATGTCCCGGTCCGGATGCTCAACCTCCACGCGCCGGCGGGCTTCGACCGGCGCATCGGGCTTGCCGGACTGAAGGGGTTGACCCGCGCCCGAGGCGGGATCAGAATCGAGACCATGTCGTGGAATCTGGAGGGGTCCTACTTCGAGACCTGCTCCTGCAGCGTCATCTGTCCGTGCACCGCGTCGCTCGCGCTGGGCGCCACGAACGATTACTGCAGGGTCGTGCTGGTCTTCAATGTCAAGCACGGGGAGGTCGAGGGAACGGACGTGAGCGGCCTGACGGTTGCGGCGGTCGCGGATACGCCGAAGGTGATGACGGACGGCAACTGGCGGCTCGGAGTGTTCATCGACGGCGCGGCATCCGACGAGCAGGCGGAGAAGCTGGGCGGGGTGTTCTCCGGCGCGCTCGGCGGGCCGATGGAGGCGCTGGGCCCGCTCATCGGCGAGAACCTCGGCGTCGAGCGCGCGTCGATCGAGGTGCGCGAGGACGGGCTGACCCACGCGATCAAGATCGGCGATGACGTCGACTTCGAGATCGAGGACGTCGTGCCGTTCGGCGTCGAGTCGGGCGAGCCGGCGGTGCTGACCGGCATCTTCCACCCGGCCGGCCCGGAGCTGACGGTTGCGAGGGCCACGCGGTCGGACATCGACGCGTTCGGGGTCTCCTTCGAGGGCAAGTCGGGGTTCTCGCGCTCCCAGTTCTCCTGGGCGGCGTGAGCGCAGCGGTAGAAACGTCGGCGCCGGCGTCGCCGGCGGGTGGACTCTGGGCGGCCGTCCGGGCTCGGCTCGGGATCGTCGTGCTGCTCTTCGTGCTGGCGGCCATCGCCTGGTGGTCGACCGCCGGTCGCATGGCCGACATGGACGCCGGGCCGGGCACGGACCTCGGGACGCTCGGCTGGTTCGTCGGGATCTGGGTCGTGATGATGGCCGCGATGATGTTCCCGTCGGTCTCGCCGACGGTGGCGCTGTACTCGCGCATGACGCGCGAGCGCGACGCCGTTGCGCCGCTGCTGTTCGCCGCGGGCTACCTGGCGGTCTGGTCCGCGGCCGGTGTCGCGGCCTACGGAGTCTTTCGCGCGGGCCGCGCGCTGCTCGGCGACCAGCTCGCATGGGACCAGGGCGGGCGCTGGCTTGCCGGCGGCACCCTGCTCGTGGCGGCCGCCTACGAGCTGACACCGCTCAAGGACGTCTGCCTGGCGAAGTGCCGCAGCCCGCTGGGCTACTTGATGGGCTCGTGGCGCTCCGGGCGTGCCGGTGCGCTGCGGATGGGCGCCGGACACGGCGCCTGGTGTCTGGGTTGCTGCTGGGCGCTGATGGCGGCGCTGTTCGCGCTGGGCGTGATGAGCCTCGTATGGACCGCGGTGGTCGCGGCCGTGATCGCGCTCGAGAAGACACTTCCCTACAAGCGTGCCGCCGTCTGGGGCGTCGCGGCATTTCTGGTGGTGCTCGCGATCGGTGTCATGGCCTTCCCGCACGACGTGCCCGGGCTCACGGTCCCGGACAGCCCCGACGCGATGAAGGCGATGGACTCGATGCAGATGGCGCCTTAGCCGATCTCGGCCCGCACCCGCGGCGCGACCTCGGTGCCGAACAGCTCGATCGACCGCAGCACCGCGTCGTGGGGCATCGTGCCGAGGCTCATCTGCGCGAGGAAGCGCGAGTGGCCGAAGATCGAGTGCTGGAAGACGATCTTCTCGACGACCGCGTCGACGTCGCCCACCACGAGATGGTTGTGCAGGCTCAGCGCGGCGTCGAATTGGCCGCGGGTCATCGGCGACCAGCCGCGCTCGCGGCCGATGCGCGTCATGACGGCCGAGTACGGCCGAAGAACGTGTCGGCCGCGGCCTTCGTCGTGTCGGCGACGAACGCGTGTGAGTTGATGCTCACCGGCAGCGCGTCCGCGTCGTGGCCGCCGCGCCGCGCCGCTTCGCGGTACAGCTCGACCATCGGCGCGAATCGCTCCGGCTGCCCGCCGATGATCGCCAGGGCGAGCGGCAGGCCAAGGTAGCCCGCGCGCGCGACGGACTGCGGGGTGCCACCGACGGCGATCCAGATCGGGAGCGGAGCCTGCAGCGGGCGGGGGTGGACGGGCTGGTCCTCCAGCGCCGAGCGATGCTTGCCCGACCACGTGACGCGCGCGTTGTCGCGCAGCGCGAGCAGCAGCTCGAGCTTCTCGGCGAACAGCTCCTCGTAGTCGTCGAGGTCGAAGCCGAACAGCGGGAATGACTCGATGAACGAGCCGCGCCCGGCCATGATCTCGGCGCGGCCGCCGGACAGCAGATCGAGCGTGGCGAAGTCCTGGAAGACGCGCACCGGGTCGTCGGAGCTCAGGACGGTGACGGCGCTCGTCAGGCGGATGCGCTCGGTGCGCGCGGCCCCGGCGGCGAGGACCACGGCGGGCGCCGAGACCGCGTAGTCGTCGCGGTGGTGCTCACCGACGCCGAACACGTCGAGCCCGACCTGATCGGCCAGCTCGATCTCCTCCATCAGCTGTGCGAGCCGTCGCTGCGCGGACATCCCGGGCCCGACGTCGCCGAACGTGTAGACGCCGAGCTCCATCGGCCGCAGGCTAATGGCTCAGGGAAACCGGTAACGGCACGCGCGGCAGGCGCGATCGGTGAGCAGAACGCGCTCGCCGCACCCGGGGCAGAGACGCTGCGCGCCCCGGACGACCACGAGCGAGACGATCCCGATCCCGATCGCGACCGTGACGAGCACGAGGTACAGCGTCAGCGGGTTCATGCGGCCCTCGCGCGCAGGCGCGAAGACCAGGAATGACCGCGGAGCACGCGGGCCAGCCGGGAGCGCTTCTCCTGCGGGCGGCGGGAGCGGCGCCAGTCGCGGATCGTCATCCCTGCGGGGATATCGGTGTGGATGTACTCGAGCGGGATGTCGATCGATGAGGTCATGCCGCCAGCTTGTCGCCGGCGGCGGGGCCGAACATCGGGGGCGCTCCCTGAACCCGCGGGGTCTAGTGGTACTGCGCGCGCAGGCGGGTCCGCAGCTCGGCGAACCGGACGTGCTCGTACAGCACGACGGCCGCCAGGACCGCTGCGAGCAGCGAGAGCGTCAGCAGCGCGGGCACACGCGTTGCCAGCGGCAGGAGCGCGAGCACATGCGCGGCCGCGACCGCGCGCTGGCTGCTGAAGCGGTGGACGTTGCGCCAGCGGAATGCGACATGCGCGAGGAGGTAGATCGCCGCGCCGCCGAGCAGCGCGGCAGCAGCGACGCTATGGAGCTCGTCCCCGACGTGGCCGAGGGTCTTCTTGACGCCGACCGCGATGAGCACGATCCCGGCGACCATCGGGAAGTGCAGATACGAGAAGGCATCGCGGGCGACGGCGTTCTGCTCGCGCCCCACCTCGGCGTTGCTGAGGCGTCGCGCGGCGACAAGGGCGACGACATCGAAATACAGCCACCACAGCGCGGCGGCCACCGCGGTCCCGACCACCGCAGCCGTGACCACCCCGGCGTCGACGCCGCTCTGCGCGCCCGCGCCCAGCGCGACGATCGACTCGCCGATCGCGATCAGGATGATCAGGCCGTGGCGCTCGGCGAAGTGCTGGGGGACGAGCTTCCAGCCGTCGGTCCCGAAGAAGTACGGGCCGCTCACGTCGAGCGCCATCGCGAGCACCCACAGACGCGCCCTGCAGCGTGCCGTCAGCGAACGCGGCCGCCGCGATCAGCGCCACTCCGATCGCGGTGCTGACCGCCAGGCCGAGCACCGAGGTGCGCAGCGCCGGGTCGTCGCGGCTGGCGAGGATGAACAGGCCGATCTGCGCGAACCGGACGATCGCGTACGCGCCCGCGAAGATGGCCGCTCCGTCGTCGAACACCGTCGGGACGCACAGCGCGCCACGAGCAGTGCCGCCATGGCGGCGAAGATGACCAGCCGGACAGCGCCCTCCTCCGGATCGACGACGCTCGTCAGCCAGGCGTAGCCGACCCATGCCCACCAGAGGATCCCGAGCACCAGCAGCCCCTTGACGATGCCCTCCCAGCTGTTCTCGTGGGCGATCAGCGCGGTGCACTGCGTGATCGCCAGCACGAAGACCAGGTCGAAGAACAGCTCCAGCGGGGTCACGCGTTCGTCGTCGCCGCGCAGGACGGCGGTCAGCCGCGGGCTGCTCGGCGCGACCGTGTCGCTCACGACGTCCGCATGGCGTCCGAGGCGTCGCTCTCGCGCACCTCGTCGAGCACGCCGAGGATCTCGCCGACACGGCAGACCAGCAGCCGCTCCTCGTCGACCTCGACCCAGACGCCCGCGCTGGCGGGGAACACGACGTGGTCGCCCGGCTTGACCGGCATGGACACGCCGGCGTGCTCCCACCAGTCCACGCCCTGGCCGAC
>CAWCEB010000215.1:0-49848 GCA_963794105.1 uncultured Actinomycetes bacterium
TTCCACGGATCAGCTCGCGAGCCCCGGAAGCGGTGAGATCGCGCGGGTGCCCTTGAAGCGGCCGCGCCTCGGTGGTCCGCAACGGAGACGCACGTCGTCAGTCCCGGGGCGTCGTACATTCCGTCGAGGATCGGCGTGGCAACGATCGCGAGCACGCTGTTCGGTGTCCTCGACTGCGATGTACACGCGCTTGCCAATCGCGAACGTGTCGGCGTCTCGGCCCGCGTCGCGCAGCTCGTCGACGACGATGCGCATCTGATCGGTGAATGCCGCTGACGCCGAAGAGCCTGCAGCGAGCCAGCCGTCGCCGAGCCGTGCGGCGCGACGAGCGCCGGCGGGCTGCCGCGCGAAACGGGCGGTCCCGGGCGCTGAACCGGCTTGGGCTCGACCGTCACGCCCGCAAATCGGTAGAACTCGCCGTCGTAGGTCGCCTCGTCGTCGGCCCAGAGGGCGCGCAGGACGATGGCCTCCTGAAGCCGGCGCGCGCGCTGCCCATCGGGCGAGGCCGAGCCCAGCCGCCGTGGGCTCATGGCGCCCGACTCCGATGCCTACGGTGAGTCGCCCGTCGCTGAGCCGATCGATGGTCGCGAGCTCCTTCGCGAGCTGCGGCGCGTTCCGGGCGGCCAGGACGATGACCGCGATCCCGAGGCCGATCGTGCTTGTCACGGCCGCCGCGGTCGTGAGGACGTGGGGCCCATCGAGTAGGGGAACTCGTGCGGTTGCGCTGCCCGGAACGCTGTCGAGCGACCATAGTCCGGCGAAACCGAGCTCCTCGGCGCGGGCGGCGAAGCGCTTGACGACATCGGCCGACGGTTCATCCAGCAGTTGCGGCAAGCCGACGGATATCCGCGGCTCGTCCATCAGAACCGAATTGTGCCCTTGTCGCGCCAGTCGGCGAGCATGATGAGCTATTGCTCGTCGCTCTTTGCCGTCCGGGATCATCCTTCCACTATCTCTACGACCTTGAGCCGCGCCCGTGCCAGTCGGCTGGGGACAGTGTTCTCAGTGCACGCCAAGAGCCTTTCCGGCCACGGCGTAGCTAAGCCCCACGACATCGACGGCGCCGAGCACCTCCCGCATCGGCTCGGGCAGTGCCGCGATAGCGTCCAGAACCAGGTTGCTCGCCGCTGCTAGATGCGGCTTAGAGTCCAGCCGCGCCGACGCTGCATGAACGTCGTCGAGATGGGCTGCGACTTGCGGGCGGCGCGACGCCGTCCGGCGCGCGTTGAAGTAGGTGTTGCGCAAGGTGCGGTACAGGTAGGCCAAGTCGTCGTCACGGCGCACGAAGCGCGGCCGCCGAAGCACCGCTCATACGTTTCCTGGACCAGGTCCTCCGCGTCCTCGCGCCTGCCCGCCAGCGCCCACGCCGCTCGGAACAGCCGGTCCAGGTGGTCGCCGAGCCTCTCTGGGTCGAGCGTCCGTGCCCCGACTGCGCCGATCATCCTGGCGTCGCCTGGTTGCGCCGGCGCTCGAAGGGCGTCATCGCAGATCCCGTCGTCTTTCGCGCCGACGACGCAACGAGTAAGGACCTTGGCCTGGCGAGAGGCGGTCCCTGAGCCAGGCGTGGAGCCGACGTCTGCGGCGGTTCCCGGATCGCTGCGAGCGGAACTCGGCGATCGTGATCCCTGGGCGGATGTCAGAGGCCTCGTACATGAACGCGTAGTTCCCCACCGGCTCGAGACAATGCGCCTCCCAGCGCACGTCGGACGCCAAGTCCGCCGCCAGTCGCGCGGTGTCGACATGGGCATCCAGCAGCTCGTCATGAGCTGGGTCAGTTGCTGCCAGCGCCTGGGGACGATTATCTCTTGGGATGGTGCTCATCTTGTTTCTCTGTTTGTGGGATCGGTAACGGCTCGGTGCCGCATCGACTCGTTCGGCCGCGAAGGGCGAGCGGCTGTAACTGCGTCCTCCTTGTCGGGAGCGAGTCTCGGTACAAGCCATGTTCGGCCCGACCGGCGCGCCGCACATCGGGCACATCCCCTGACATCGACCCCCGAAGATTGCGCGGCCCGGGTGCGCGGCTTACGATCGATTGACGCATGGACCAGTCCGCGCTTGCCCGGTCGGCCGCGCTGCTCGAGCGCGAGGACGAGGTCGAGCGCCTCCGCACCGCGCTGCGCGCCGCCGGCCAGCGAGCCGGGGGCAGCCCTCGTCATCGAGGGCGAGGCGGGGATGGGGAAGTCGCGGCTGCTCGAGGAGGGCCGCGTGCGAGCGTCGGACCTCGGCCTCCGCGTCCTTGCCGCGCGGGCGACGGAGCTCGAGCAGGGGTTCCCGTTCGGGGTCGTGCGACAGCTCTTCGAGCGCCCACTGCTGGAGGCCGACGCCGGCGAGCGCGACCGCTGGCTGGCGGGAGCGGCGGCGCTGGCCGCGGACGTGCTCACCGGAGCGGCGACGTCGGCCCCCACGGCGCCGCCACCAGGCCCAGCCGTCGGCGATTCCGGCTACGCGTGGCAACACGGCCTGTACTGGCTCGCCTCCAACCTCGCCGCCGATTCGCCGCTCGCGCTCGTGGTCGACGACCTGCAGTGGTGCGACGCGCCCTCGGCGCGCGCGCTCGCGTTCATCGCGCGCCGGCTCGAGGGGCAGCCGCTCGCGCTCATCATCGCCACCCGGCCGCTCGACCCTGCGCTGACGCCCGAGGCGGCGGCGCTCGTCGGCGATCCCGCCGCGGAACTGCTGCGCCCGTCGCCCCTGACGGAGGCGGCCGTCGGTGCACTGGTCGCCGCCCGCCTCGCCGATGCGCCCGATGATCGCTTCGTCCGCGCGTGCCTCGAGACGACGGGCGGCAACCCGTTCCTCGTCGGCGAGCTGCTCGACGAGGCGGCGGCTCGCGGCGTCGATCCCACCGCGGCCGCCGCCGCCGATCTCGGAGCGATGGTCCCACGCGGCGTCGCCAACACGGTGCTGCTTCGTCTGGCGCGGCTGGCGCCGGCGGCCGCCGGGCTCGCCCGTGCTCTCAGCGCGCTCGGCGATGGCGCTCAGGTGGGCGATGCCGCGCGGCTGGCCGGACACGACGCCTCAGACGTGGAGGCGGAGTTGGGGGCGCTGGTGTCGGCGGGGGTCGTGGAATCCGGCGGCACGGTCCGCTTCACCCACCCGATCCTGCGCGCGGCGATCTACGGCGATCTGTCGCCGGCCGAACGCGCGCGGCTGCATCACGCTGCCGCGGCGATCCTGCGCGAGCGCGGAGCGCCCGCCGGCCAGGTCGCAGCGCAGGTCATGCACACCGAGCCAGGCGCCGACCCCGGAGCGGTGGCGCTGCTGCGGGTCGCCGCCCGCGAGGCACTCGCCCTGGGCGACGCAGCCGGCGCGGCCGCGCTGCTCTCCCGTGCCCTCGACGAGCCCCCGGCTGACGGGGACCGCTCCGCGGTCCTGCTCGAGCTCGGCCAGGCGCACGCTCGCGCCGGCGCGCCGGAGGCGATCGCCCCGCTGTCGGAGATCGTCGAGCGCAGCGAGGACGCGGCCGCGATCGCTGCCGCGGCAATCGAGCTCAGCGGCATGCTCTTCTACGCCGGCCGCGCCGCTGAGGGAGCGGCGATCTTGCGCCGCGCCCGGGAGCGGCTTCCCGCCCGGGAGCCCGCGCGGGGACAGCTCGAGGTCGCGCTGCTGGGCGCAAGCTCCACTTCGGCGACGGCGCGGCGGGAGGCGGAGGCGACGGTCGCCGGCCTGCGAGACCCGGGCGGCCCGGCACGCGACGTGCTGCAGGCCACCACGCTCGCCACGCTCGCCATGGAAGAGGTGCTGAACTTGCGCTCGGCGTCCACCGCGATCGACCTGGCCGAGCGCGCGCTCGCGGCGGGCCTCCCGCTCGAGCCCCACCGCGGCGAGAACTGGGCGATCTTGGCCCTGGCCGCCCTCGCGGCCGCCGGCGCCCTTGACGTGGCTCTGCGGGGCACGGACGAGATCCTCGCGCGGGCGCGCGCAAGGGGCGCGGCACTGACGGTCGTGGCGATCTCGGGGCTTCGGGCGCGCATCGCGCTACGCAGCGGAGACCTGGCCGCCGCCGAGGCAGACGCGCAGGCCGCGATCGAGCTCGCCCCCGACCTGCTCGGCGCCGAGTTCGTCGTGCTGGCGGTGTCGGTGGCGGTACTCGCGGGCCTCGAGCGCGGCGAGACCCCCGATTCCCTGCGCCGGCTCATCGACGGCGCCGCCGTTCGGTCCGACACCGAGTTCCTGCCGAACTCCCCGCTGCGTTACGCCTCGGGCGTGCTTCGCGCCGCGGCGGGCAACCACGAAGCCGCTATCGAGGAGCTGCGCGGCTGCGAGCTCGACCACCCGATGTTCGGGGGTGAGAACCCGGCCATGCTGCCGTGGCGGTCGGCAGCGGCGCTTTCGCTGGCCGAGCTCGGCCGTCACGGGGAGGCTCGCGCCTTGGCCGCCGACGAGGTGCATCGCGCACATTCGTTCGGCGCGGCGCCCGCGATCGGCGTCGCGCTGCGCGCCCACGCGCTCGTCGGCCCCCGCGCGGAACGGTCGAAGCGGCTGGCAGAGGCGCTCGCGGTGCTGGAACCCTCGCCCGCGCGGCTGGAGCATGCTCGTGTGCTGGTCGACCTCGGCGCAACGTTCCGCGCCGCCGGCCAGCGCAGCGCGGCGCGCGAGCCTTTGCTCGAGGCGCTCGCGCTGGCCGCCCGCTGCGGCGCCCGAGCCCTGGAGCGCCGGGCGCGGGCCGAGCTCGCAGCGATCGGCGTCCGACCCCGAAAGACCGAGCGCGCCGGCGCGGACTCGCTGACGCCCAGCGAGCGACGCGTGGCCGAGCTCGCCGCGACGGGGGGCACGAACCGCGAGATCGCCCAAACGCTCTTCGTCACCGAGAAAACGGTCGAAACCCATCTGGGACGGTCGTTCCGCAAGCTCGACATCTCATCTCGGCGCCAGCTTCCGGATGTGCTCGCGCACGCCGCGGGCTAACGCGGTCACGCGCGCACCTGAAGCGTCAACGGGCCGGAGATTGCCGCGAAAGCGGGAAGTCGTTCATCCCCGGCCGATGTTCTGGTCGTCAGTCGTGCAGGCCGCGGCCGCCGTCGACGACGAGGCGCTGGCCGGTGATGAAGCCGGCCGCCTGCGAGGCGAAGAAGCTGACCGCGTGGGCGACGTCGTCGCGGGTTCCCATCCGCCCGGCGGGTACGGACGCGAGATAGGCGTGGCGGGTCGCATCGCGGACGTGCGCGTGGCGCTCGACGGGGATGAAGCCTGGTGCGACCGTGTTGACGGTGATGCCGAAAGGGGCGAGCTCGCGCGCCCAGCTACGGGTCAGCCCGATCTGCGCGTTCTTGGCGGTGGCGTAGGCGGACCTGCCCGGTGGTGGCCGGTCGGCGACCTCGGAGTCGATCTGGACGATCCGGCCGTGGCGTCGGGCCTGCATGGCCGGCAGTACGGCGCGTCCCAGCAGCACGGGGCTCTTGACGAAGAACTCCAGCTGGTCGAGGTGGTCCTCCCATGGCACGTCGCCGATCGGTGCTTCCGGCTGGGGGCCGGTGGCGTTGAGCACGAGTACGTCGATCGGGCCGAGGCGATCGGCGACCGCGGCAACGAGTTCGGCGACCTGACGTTCGTCGGTGACGTCGGCGGTGAAGGCGTCGGCGATGCCGCTGTCGGCACGGATCGCGCCGGCGACCTCGAGTGCGCGCCCATCCCCACCTACGTCGTTGACTGCCACCGCCAGGCCATCGCGGGCCAGGCGCGCCGCGATGCTGCTGCCCAGGCCACGCGAGCTGCCCGTCACGAGAGCGACGCGCTGCTCTGCCGGTTGTTCACTTACGCTGCGGCTCACCGGGTGGCCGGGAGGATGGTGAACGAGATCGTGCGCGGCGCCGAGCGATTGCCGGCGGCGTCGATCGCGTTCACGACGAAGCGGTAGCGACCGGGCGCCAGCCGTCGAGTGCCGACTCGTCCGTGGAAGGCCAGCTTGACGCCACCGGGCATCGCGGCACGGCGGGAGAGCGCCGATCCAATGGCCGTCCACCGCGCCCGGCGTCCGCGTGAACGGCGCTGGATCGCCACGCGCAGCTGCCCGATTTCACTCGTGGTGGTGGTCAGCGTCGTGCCAGCGGGTGCATGGAAGCGGGCGCGCGAGAGGCGCAGCCGCCCGAGTGTCGGGGCGGTGGTGTCCGCCGGCGGAGGAGTGCCCGTCGGGCCGGGCGGCGGCGGGTCGCCCGCCCGGCGCCTCCAGAGGACGGCGGCGAGAACTCGTAGGCACCGAGGTCGATCGCCGCGCCCTGCAGCCGGGGATGCCCGTCGGCATCGGTGGGGAGCGCGCGCCCCTGCGGATCGTCCCCCGCGTCGATCGCCGGCGACCCCAGGCGCGGGCGGAAGTCGCCGGCGGCCGGGTTGGTGAACAGCGGATCGCCCGACTGGTTTCCCGGCCCGACCTGGATCGAGTCGCCCACGCCGCCGGCAGCCGGCTGGCGGGTCATGAAGTTCGAGTGGTCGATCCGTATCAGGCCGAACTCGCAGGCCATGCCGATCGGGCACGCCAGCGGGCTCGTCGTCGCGCGCAGGTCGGTGGGCGCACCACGCGCGATGGAGTTCGAGACCACCAGCGTGTTGAAGTTCACCGACGTCCCGCCGGCTGCGAAGACGCTCCGCGCCTCAAGAGCGGGCGCCTGCGATGCGACCGCGGTCACGTTGATGACCCGCAGCGTGCCGCCGTGCGGGGCATCCGCGGCGACGGCGGCGCCCGGGCTCCCGACCGCACGTGCCACCGAGTCGACGACCAGCCCCTCGCCCGAGATGCCGGTCCAGCCGCTCGCGGTGACCCGTCGCGCGACGGCCGGCGCCCCGACGAGCTGCAGTCCGCCGTCGATCTGCGTGTCCTCGACGAGCCCCTCACTGACCACGGCCGCCGGCGGCGTCTGGGTGGCGATGCCACTCGTGAGGCTGACGAGGCTGCGGCGCAGGATCGACGACGGGCCGAGCGTCGCGCATGTCCGGCCCACCGGGCCGGACAGCGTGGAGTCCTCGATCGTCAGCTCACCGGGCACCTGGTCGCCGTCGGGCTGCGAGACGCAATGGGGACCCTTGAGCACCGTCGAGCGTACGGTCGCGTCCACGCCGTCGTTGGTCCCCAGCGCGGGCCCTGCCGTGGAGGTGTTGTCGAGTTCGAGACCCTCGAACGTCGATCCGGACTGGGCACTTGTCAAGAACACCGTCGCGGAGAGCCCGCCCGAGGTCAGCACGGGACGGGTCGTCCTGTCCGTCGCCACCCAGCGCAGCGGCACCTGGGGGAGCGCGAGTGTCTGGACGTCGTAGGTGCCGGCAGCGAGGCTGATTGTGTCTGCGGCCTGGGTGTTGGCGAGGGCGACGGGCAGGGAGCACGGAGCCGCGATGTCGGTGCACGCCGACGGCGTCGTGGCCCCGTTCGGTGACGCGAAATGCGTGGTCGCGGCCGCCGCGGAGCCGGCCCACAGCCGCGCACAGCACGACGGCGAGCAGGACGATAGAGCGGGGGCGGGCTGCGAACCGGCTCATACGATGGCTGCGGCCGGGTACTCGCGCACAACGGCTATATCGAGAATCTCCTGTCGGCGGGATGTGTCGTGGACTGCTGGCATCGGGATCGTCCCTCTCGGATCGCGCACCGCGGCTTGGTAGGTCAGGTGCGTGGTTGCCAAGGACGCGGGCCGGCCCGCGATACTTCCCATG
This sequence comes from uncultured Actinomycetes bacterium, assembly GCA_963794105.1. Taxonomy (GTDB): domain Bacteria; phylum Actinomycetota; class Thermoleophilia; order Solirubrobacterales; family Solirubrobacteraceae; genus AC-49. The sequence goes on from CAWCEB010000215.1 coordinate 7,642, forward strand.
GACCTGCTGCGGGCAACAAGCTGGCGCACAGCCGCACGGCTAGGAGAGCGACTCCGAGATGTCGGTGCAGCGCCGGCAAATGGCCGTACGATCGCTTGGAGCGACACCGCAGAAGGAAGGGGAGCCCGATGCTGATCTACTCGATGGGCGTCTCGGTGGACGGCTTCATCGCCGACCGCAAGGGCGCGTTCGGGTGGACGACCCCCACCGAGGAGCAGTTTCGTTTCCACACCACGCAGATACGCGAGCTGGGCGGCTATCTCTGCGGCCGCAGGCTCTACGAGACGATGCTGCCGTGGGAGACGGATCCGTCGATGCGCGACAACGAACTCAGGGCCGCGTTCGCCGACGTCTGGTGCGCGCTCCCGAAGGTCGTCTTCAGCCGCACGCTCGACAGCGTCGAGGGCAACGCCCGGCTTGCCGAGGCATCACTGGCCGAGGAGGCCGCTGCGGCGCTCGACGCGACCGACAAGGATGTCTCGATCGGCGGCGCCGGCCTGGCCGCGGCAGCTGTCGAGCTCGGCCTTGTCGACGAGCTGCGCATGTTCCGCAATCCGGTCGTCGTCGGTGGCGGCACGCCGTTCCTGCCGCCGGTCACCGAAGACGTCCCGCTGGACCTGATCGAGACCAGAACGTTCGGCTCACGGGTGATCTACGAGCGCTACGGGCGCGCCAACGTGCTCGTCGCCCATTCGCGCGCGCGGTCGAGCTCGCCTTCCTGGAGTGGGCCCTCGGCGTCGTCCACGAGGTAGCTGGCCGCGTCGACGACGGTGTAGCCATGGTGGCTCAGCCGCCGCGCGATACCCCGCGCGGCCGAGCCGGTGAGCGCAGCCTTCGCGTCGGCGCGCGTGTCGAACGCGGCGGCCCGTTGGCCGTCGCGCTCCGGCAGGGCGCGCAGCCACTGGCGCAAGCCGTGCTCGTCGCCGGCATCGGGCTCGATGTGGTGGCCGTCCTCCTCGCCCGCCTTGACCGCCATGTGTCGCGACATCGACGTGGTCAGGCCGTGCATGTGCGTCGGGCCGCCGACGACAAGCAGGTCGGCGTTCGGCGCTTCCGGCGCGTCGGTCACCGCGACCGCCGTCGCGTCGTGGCCTGCGCGCGTAAGGGCCTCGGCGATCGCCTCGGCGATCGCTCGCGTGTTGCCGTACATCGATTCGTAGACGACGAGGGCGTTCATGCAGCGAGGCTCTCAACCCGACCGCGGCCGAACATCGGCGCAAACTACGGATGTGCTTGGAAGCGGCGGCTGAGAAACGGTGGGAGCCCCCCGGAGGTGGTTACTGTGGCCTCGTGGAGGGCCCAGACCGTCTCGGTCGTTGGGCGCCGGGACTGGCGCTGCTGCGCGGCCGGCGCGGTGGGGATCCGCGCCGCGATGTCGTTGCCGGCGTCGTCCTTGCGGCGCTGCTCGTGCCGCAGGGCATGGCGTACGCCTCGCTCGCGGGCGTGCCGCCGGTCACCGGGCTCTACGCGACGCTCGTCCCGCTTGTCGTGTACTTCCTCCTGGGGCCGTCGCGCATTCTCGTGCTGGGGCCCGACTCCGCGGTCTCTCCGCTCGTCGCCGCGGCGATCGTCCCGCTCGCGGTCGCGGGCGACGAGGCGGGACGCATCGCGCTCGCCGGCATGCTGGCCATCCTCGTCGGATCGATCATGTTCGCCGGCGGGCTGGCGCGGTTCGGCTTCGTGACGGAGCTGCTGTCGATGCCCGTGCGTCTCGGCTACCTGATGGGCATCGCCGTGACCGTCATCGTGGCGCAGCTTCCCAAGCTGTTCGGGTTCTCGGTCGACGCCGAGAACCTCATCCCGGCCGTGCGCGACTTCATCGCCGGGCTTGACGAGACGAACGCGACGGCGCTCGCCATCGGGGTCGGATCGCTCGCGCTGATCCTTGGGCTGCGACGGGTCGCGCCGGCGGTCCCGGGCGTGTTCCTCGCCGTTGTCGCGGCGACCGGGTTGGTCGCCGTGCTCGGCCTCACCGATGAGGTGCCGGTCGTCGGGACAGTCCCGGCGGGACTCCCGTCCTTCGATGTGCCCTCCGTCTCGTTCGACGACTTCAAGACGCTCCTTCCGGCGGCGGTCGGGATCGCGTTCGTCGCGTTCACCGACACGAGCGTCCTTTCGCGCAGCTACGGGGCGCGCCTGCGCCAGGACGTGGACCAGAACCAGGAGCTCGCCGTGCTCGGCGTCGCGAACATCGCGACCGGGCTCTTCCAGGGATTCCCGCTCTCGACGAGCGGCTCACGCACCGCAGTCGTCGAGGACGTGGGCGCTCGCAGCCAGCTCGCCGGGCTCACGGGCGCCGCCGTCCTCGCCCTCCTCCTGATCTTCGGCACCGGGCTCGTGGAGGACCTGCCGCTGTCGTCGCTGGCGGCCGTCGTGATCGTCGCCGTGATGGGCTTGATCGATGTCCCGGCTGTGCGGCGGCTGCGTCGATGGCGACGCTCGGAATTCGTGCTGTCGATGGCCGCGTTTGCCGGCGTCGCCGTACTCGGCGTGCTGGTGGGCGTCGGGATCGCGATCGCCCTGTCGCTGCTCAACTTCATCCGGCGCGCCTGGCGTCCGCACGACGCCGTGCTCGCACGCGTCGAGAACCTCAAGGGTTACCACGACACCGAGCGCTATCCCGACGCCCGCCGCATCCCCGGACTCGTCCTCTACCGCTTCGACGCGCCGCTCTTCTTCGCCAACGCGGACTACTTCCGAGAACGCGTGCGCGAGTTGGCGCGGGCCGAGGACGCGACCTGGATCGTGGTCGCCGCAGAACCGATCACGGATATCGACGCGACCGCGGGCGAAACGCTCCGAGTCCTCAACGAGGACCTCGATGCCGACGGCATCGAGCTCGCGTTCGCTGAGCTCAAGGACCCGGTGCGCGACCGGCTGCGCCGCTACGGCCTCTACGACTCGATCGGCGCTGATCGCTTCTTCCCCACGCTTGGCGTAGCCGTCGCGACCTACCTCCGCGACACCGGGGTCGAGTGGCTGGATTGGGAGGATCGCCGGCCCGCCCACGACGGCGGTCGGACCTTGATGCGGGATGCTTGACCAGCCCGCGGCCGCCACCCGTTTCGTCGTCGTCCGGGCGCCCTCGGGGCTTGGGCTGCGCGCGCCAGGAGTGGAGGGACTCGGTGACGCGCTGCTCGGGCACGGCCTGGCGCGGGCGCTCGGCGCACGCGTTGCCTCGACGGTCGCGCCCCCGCCGGCATCCGGGGTCCGCGATCCCGCGAGCGGTGTGCTCAACGGGCCGGAGATCGCCGCGTATGCCGTCGCCCTCGCTGACGCGGTCGGGATGGTGCTCGACGCCGGCGACGTGCCGCTCGTCCTCGGTGGCGACTGCAGCGTGCTGCTTGGTGGGGCGCTCGCGTTGCGCCGCCGCGCCGGTGCCGGGCTCCTGTTCCTTGACGGGCACGCCGACTTCTACCAGCCGTCGGCCGAGCCCGCGGGCGAGGCGGCGTCGATGGACCTCGCGCTGGCCACCGGCTACGGTCCGCCCGCGGTCGGCGACCTCGAGGGCCGTTCGCCACTCGTCCGCGCCGAGGACGCGGTCATCGTCGGCTTCCGCGACGCGGACGAACAGGCCCGCGACGGCAGCCAGCCGCTTCCCGATGCGCTCCTCGCACTCGATCTCGCGGCCGTCCGCGCGGCCGGCGCGCGCGCCGCCGCCGAGCACGCCCTCGCCCACCTGACCCGCCCCGACGCCCCCGACCACTTCTGGGTCCACGTCGACGCGGACGTGCTCGACGACACGGTCATGCCTGCAGTCGACTACCGCCAACCCGGTGGCCTGTCCACCGATGAGCTCGCGACCATCCTCGCCGCCGCGATCGCCACCGGCCTCGTCGCAGGCGTCGATGTCACGATCTACAACCCGGCGCTCGACCCCGCCGGGACCGCCGGCGCGGCGCTCACCGGAGCGCTCACTCGTGGGCTCGGCGGTGGCGACCGCTCGCCTTCGACCGCAACCGCGTAGCGGCGAGCCCACGCGCATCAGCCGGCGACGTCCGCCGCCGCGATCACGCGCTCCGGTCGGAGCCGCACGAGCAGCTCGCCGGGCACAGCATTGCGGCGGCCGAACTCCTCGGCTCGGTCGGCGCCCATGTACCGGCCGCCGATCGCCGTGGCGAAGCGCAGCAGCTCGTCGAGGTCCTCGCTCAGCGTGACGCGGCCACGAATGTGGACGAAGGCGTATGGGGCGACTTCGTCGTCGACGACCACCGCGGCGCGCGGGTCGCGGCGGAGGTTCCGCCCCTTGACTGAGTCGCCCCATGTCGTGAACACCAGCTCCTCGCCGTCGAGCACGAACCACACCGGCATCACGTGCGGTTGCCCATCGGGCAGGCTCGTGGCGACCTTGGCCGTGCGCGTGCCATGGCCGAGGAAATCGCGAATCTCGCCGGGAGTCATCGTGTGCGCGGAGCCCGGGCCGGTCCGCGCATCAGGCGGACACGGGACGGACGTGATCGAGAAGTTCGTCGACGGTCCACTGGTCGTAGGCGTGACGTCCGTACTTGAGCGCGGCGATCCGCCCGTCAGGCGCGATCAGGAAATCTGCCGGCAGCCCAAGGCGACCTCCGGTGGGCTTGACCGGTCCGAGCGGGCCGCGCTTCGTGCTGCGCTTCCCAAGCGCGGCGGCCTCACCGGTCATCGCCGCGCCCAGAGCGCGCGGGCTCAGCAGCGAGCGCGCTCGGCGCTCCACGCCGAGCCGCCGATACAGCTCTCGTTCCGGGTCGGCGATCAGCGGGAACGGCAGCTCGGCCTCGTGCTTGGCCAGTTCGGCGGCGGTGGAGTGGAAGACGACGACCTCCCGGATCCCGCGGGAGCGGATCTCGTCGTGGCGAGTGACGATCGAGCGTAGGTGAAGGTTGCAGATCGGGCAGCCGGCGAAGCGCCGGAGCTGAAGGTGGACGTAGTCCCCGGCGGGGTCCGGGATCGTCACCAGATCACCGGAGGTCGCGGCGAGTTCCAGCGCCGGGAAGGCGTCCCCCACTCGTGCTTTGTCGTCTGTGCCGGAGGTGGCGTGCATTCGTTCTCCTGCGGTGGTCGTGCGGCCGGGCAATATGGCCTAAGTGGTCCAAAGTTGATCCAGACTGTTACTGGACGAAAAATGGAAGGTCAAATCCAAAACCTTGGATTCGCTCACGCGCGGGTTGTCTGCGCCACCTGTGTTGGCACGGGATGTCTGCGCGATGATCGCCGCGCTGACTGCTCAGTCTGGGTCTGAGACGTCGCCGGTCGTGAGTGAGGCGATGTGGTCGATGACCGTGTCGAGGGCGACCTCGAGCGGGGCGGTGTCCCGCTGCATCTGGGTAAGCAGAAGAGCCCCCTGGAGGGCGGCCAGGGTGGTGGTGGCGAGCTTGTTCGGGTCAGCGCCCTCGCGGAGCCGGCCGCTGCCGGCCATTGCGTGCAGGCCCAAGCGGATGCCCGATTCCCATCTGAGGAGCGCTACGGCGACGTCGGCGCGTGCGACGGGGTCGGTCTCGGCGAGCTCGCTGCCAAGCGACCCGATCGGGCAACCGCCCCGGCACCCGAGCCGGCGCTGGTGAGCGACGAGGAAGTCACGCCAGGCCCGGAAGCCGTCGATGGTGTCGAGCTTGGCGAACATGGGCTCCTGGCCGCCCACGACCCTGTCGCTCTGATACGCGATCACCGCACGGATGAGGGCGTCCTTGTCGGCGAAGTAGTGGTAGATCTGCGAGCTGCTGACCATCGCCGCTTCGCGGACGTGTTCGAGCGTCGTTCCGCTGACCCCGTTCTCGAACATCAGCTCGGCGGCCGCCATGACGATCCGCTCCCGAGTCTGTGCACCCTTGCGGGTCAGCTTCTGAGGAGCGGCCGAACCTCCCGTCTTGCTCCTGCTCGTCGACACGTGGGACAACATATCACGATTTTGGATTTGAAAGTCCAAAATTGGATCCCTAGATTCCCCTCGCACTGTTGGATCACACAGTCCATTTTAGGAGGAAGCATGACTCAGAACGAGTTCGAGGGCGAGACCACGCGGACCATGCCATTGCTCAAGCCCGGCGACCATTTCCCTGCGATCACGGTCACCCCCGTCGACGCGCCGACTGTCGAGGTCCCCGACGCGCTGGCCGGTCACTTCGCCGTGGTGCTGTTCTACCGCGGCTCGTGGTGCCCGTACTGCAACGCCCAGCTGCGCGCGTTCCAGCGCGCAACCGACAAGCTCGACGACCTGGGCGTCAAGGTGGTCGCCCTGTCGGTCGACGATGAGGCCACCACCCGCGAGCTGATCGCCAAGCACGACCTGACGTTCCCTGTCGGACACGGCACCGACGCCGCTGCGATGCACGAAGCGACCGGTGCGTTTGTCAACGCCGACCCGGCGTACCTGCAGTCGACCGGGTTCGTCCTGGACCCCGAGGGCCAGGTGATCGTCAGCGTGTACTCAAGCGGGGCGATCGGCCGCCTGTTGCCCGAGGACGTCGCCGGCTTGGTCAATTACCTCAAGTCCCAACAGCCCGCATGACCACGGCCGCAACCACCGCCGGCGAGCTCGAGCTCGCCGGCTGGCGGCGCCCGGGGCGAGCGTGGAGCGGGTGTGCGGACACCACCCTTGCAATGCCAGCGTGCAGGGTTGCAGCCTCGAGGCGAACGGAACAGGATTCGCGCCATGCCTATCGAGGGTCCGGGCGGAGGCCCCGCGGGGCCGGGTGAGGATCAGCCCGGAGGCCTTGACACGCCACAGCTCGACGGCGAGCTCCCTCCCGAGTCGCAGCCCTCCGAACACCGTCGCAATCCGTGGATATGGATCAGCGTGGCACTCGCTGTGGTGGCCGTCGGGCTGCTGGTGTGGGGGCTCAAGACACAGTCGGACCTCGACGATGCCAACCAGCAGGTCAAGGACCTGCAGGCCCAGATCAACAAGGGCAAGACTGCGGGCGGCGCCGCCGCGGTGTCATTCAAGGCGGTCTACGACGATCTGGAGAAGCAGCTCGGAGCGACGAACGCGGATCTCGCCAGCACCCAGCAGGACCTCCAAGGGGCCGAGCAGGACGCCGCGAAGGCGCAGCAGGACGCGGCGGCCGCCAAGCAGAAGGCCTCCCAGGCCGGGAACTCGACCGACAAGGCCAACGCTGAGGCGGAGCAGGCCAAGGCTGAGGCGAAGGCAGCCGAGTCCCAGACGGCGATCGTCACCGACTGCGCCAAGACGTACATCACCGCACTGGGGACGGTGGTGCAGAGCGACAACCCGGACGACGAGGCGGCGGCAGTCAAGAAGGACCTGGAGAGCACCTCGGAAACGTGTAAGAAGGCCCTCGGCGGCTCGTGAGGCGAACAGTTGCGAGAAACCACGATGGAGGAAGCGCATGGCTTCGATGGACGTTCCTGCTGATCGGCCGGTAGGTGCACGCGCCGCGAGGCCGGCAATCGTCAAGCCGACGTACATCACGTGGCTGACGCTCGCGTTCATGACGACCGCCTCGGTCGCGAGCCTTCGGAGCGCGCCGACGATGGCCGTCTACGGCCTGTCGTGCGTGTTCCTCTACGGCGTGGCGGCGATCGTCTTCCTGATGCCGACGGCGCTGGTCTCGGCCGAGCTGGCGTCGGGCTGGAGCGGGGGCGTCTTCCGCTGGGTCAGCGAGGGGATCACGCCGCGCTGGGGCCTGCTCGCGGTCTGGTGTCAGTTCGCGATGACGATCTTCTACTACCCGACGCTGCTCGGTTTCGTGGCCAGCACGCTGGCGTACGTCTTCAACCCGGATCTGGCGGACAACGGCGTCTACACAGGCGTCGTGATCCTCATCGTCTTCTGGAGCGGCGTGTTCCTTTCGGCGCGTGGTGGCGCCGGCGGGATCGCGAAGCTCGCATCGAACGGACTGCTCGTGGGGACGCTCATTCCCGGAGCGCTGCTTGTGATCCTGGGCATCGTCTATCTCGCCCAAGGCAACGCCTCGGCGGCGCCGATGGACTCAAGCCACCTGATCCCGGAGTGGACGGGCATCGCGAGCCTCGTGCTGATCGTCAACAACTTCCTGTCCTACTCGGGCATGGAGATGAACGCCGTGCACGTCGGGTCCCTGCGCAACCCGCGGGGCGAGTTCCCCAAGGCGATGTTCATGGCGTGCGGGCTCGTGTTGACGATCTTCATCGTGCCGGCGGTGGTGATCAGCTGGGTGATCCCGGCCCAGGAGCTGAGCCTCACGGCGGGCGTCATGCAGGCGTTCGACGCGTTCTTTGCCTATTTCGGCCTGCAGAAGCTGGTGCCGATCGTGGCGATCGCGCTCGTGTGCGCGTCGGTGGGCGGGATGCTCACGTGGCTGGCCGGCCCATCCAAGGGCCTGCTGCTGATCGCGCGCCGCGAGGGCTATCTGCCGCCGTTCTTCCAGCGTCAGAACGAGAACGAGGTCGCCGTCAACATCCTCGTCGTGCAGGGCGGGGTCACGACCGTGATCGCGCTCCTGTACGCGCTGGTCCCGTCGGTGTCGAGCGCCTACTGGATCCTCAGCGTGATGACGACCCAGGTGTATCTCGTCATGTACCTGCTGATGTTCATCGCCGCCGTCAACCTGCGCAGCAGGCAGCCCGAGGTCGACCGTGGCTACACGGCGCCGGCGTTGAAGTTCATTTGCACGGTCGGATTTGTCGCCTCCGCGGCGGCGATCCTCATCGGTTTCGTGCCGCCCTCTCAGTTCGAGAACGGGAACACCGCCGCCTATGTCGGGCTGATCCTCGCCGGTACCGTCCTACTCGGCCTGCTCCCGCCCTGGCTGTTCCTCCGGTTCCGCAAACCCAGCTGGAAGTCCGCGGACGAGGCCGACGCCGGAGGTGGGAGCAGGCGTCAGGAGCGCGCCGGCGCCGAGCCCACCGGCCGCCGCGCGGCTCCTGCCGAGCCCACGCCGAGCCACCGCTGGCTGTGGTGGGTGATCGGCGGCATCGTGGTGGTCCTGATCGTCGTCGGCCTTTCGACCTACAGCGGTAAGAAGAAGACCAATGAGGCCGAGCAGAAGGCCCAGCAGCTCACGCAGCTGTTCCAGCAGGCCGGGCTGCGCGTGCCGCAGGATCAGGACATCATCGTCAAGTCGCTCGGGACCGACGGCGGCAACGTCTGCGACAACCCGGCGAGCGCGCTGGGGAAGGCGACCCTCCTCAACGCGCTGACCAACGGCGCGGACTTCGTCGGACAGCGACCGGTGATCGTTCCGCGCCGGATCCTGCGCGGCGAGGGCTTCATCCTGCAGGTCTACTGCCCGGAGAAGCTGAAGGCCTACCAGGACAAGGTCGACGACCTGAAGACCGACAACACGATCAAGCCCTGATCCCGACGAGAGAGGAGTGGCGATGCAGGCCGACGATCTGCGCGAGGCCATCAACGGCCTGATGGGCGCGAGCGAGGGACGACCTCGCCGAGCTGGTGGCATTCAAGTCGGTGGCCGATCCAAAGCAGTTCGCGCCGGAGGAGTGCGAGAACGCGGCGCAGTGGGTGGTCGACGCGTTCACCGAGGTCGGGCTGCACGACGTCGCGATGTCGCCGACGCCGGACGGCAGCAGGGCGGTCCATGGCCACACGCCCGGCCCGGACGGGACGCCGACAGTGCTGCTGTACTCCCACTACGACGTGCAGCCACCGCTCGGCGAGGACGCGTGGGCGTCGCCGATCTGGGAGCTGACCGAGCGCGACGGCCGCTGGTACGGGCGCGGCGCGGCTGACTGCAAGGGCAACATCGTGATGCACCTCACCGCACTGCGGGCGCTCAACCAGATCGCGGGCGGGTTCCCGTGCGGGATCAAGATCATCTGCGAGGGGTCGGAGGAACAGGGGACCGGCGGGCTGGAGGCGTTCGTACCGGAGAACGCCGAATTGCTGCGGGCCGACGCGATCCTCGTCGTCGACACGGGCAACTTCGCCGTGGGCGTGCCGACCCTCACGAGCACCCTGCGCGGCATGACGAGCATCGACGTGACGGTGCGCGGGCTGGGCAGCGCGATGCACTCGGGCATGTTCGGCGGTCCCGCGCCCGACTCGCTCGTCGCGCTGATCCAGATGCTCGCCTCGCTGCACGACGAGCACGGCAACACGACGATCGACGGGCTCGACGCGACGCAGACCTGGACCGGCGTCGACTACTCGGCCGAGCAGTTCCGCGCGGATGCGACCGTGCTCGACGGCGTCGAGCTGATGGGCGACGGCAGCGTCGCCGACCTCCTGTGGGCCAGACCGTCGGCGACCGTGATCGGCATCGACGCCCCGCACGTGATCGGCTCCGCGAACGCCGTGCAGGCGTCGGCCACCGCGCGCGTGAGCCTGCGACTGCCGCCGGGCGTCACCGGCCAGCAAGCGCAGGATGCGCTCGTCGCGCACCTCCAGGCGCGGGTCCCATGGGGCCTGAAGTGCGAGATCGAGCGCATCGCGCTGGGCGACCCGTTCGTGGGCTCGCTCGACGGGCCCGCGTTCGAGTCGCTCAAGGTGGCGATGGAAGAGGCATTCGAGCGCCCGCTGACGACCGAGGGCCAGGGCGGCTCGATCCCGCTGTGCAACGTCCTCGCCGAGACCTATCCGGAGGCGGAGATCTTCCTGATGGGGGTCGAGGAGCCGAGGTGCCTGATCCATGCTCCCAACGAGAGCGTCGATCCTTCCGAGATCGAGCACCTCGCGCTGGCCGAGGCGCTGTTCCTCCAGAACTACGCTCAGGCCGCGCGATGACGCGCCCGTTCACCAGCGACGACTTCGCACGGCGACTGGCACGCGCGGCGCAGCAGGCGTCGGACGCCGGGCTGAGCGGGCGTGCTCGTGACGCCCGGGCCCGACCTCCTGTACCTCACCGGGTACGCGCCCATCGCGATCACCGAGCGCATCACGATGCTCGCGGTCCACGCCTCGCGCGAGCCGGCGATGATCGTCCCGATCCTCGAGCGGCCCGACGCCGAGGCGCGCCCGCCGCGGCCGCGCTGTCGCTGCACGACTGGACCGACGGGAGCGACCCCTACGAGGCGACCGCGGCGCTCCTGGACCCGGGCGGGCCGCTACGCGATCTCCGACTCGGCCTGGGCGATGCATCTGCTCGGCCTCCAGCGGGCGCTGCCCGAGTCGAGCTACGTCTCGATGACGAGCGCGCTGCCGATGCTGCGCGCGGTGAAGGGCGACGACGAACTGGAGCGGCTGACCGCGGCCGGCGCCGCGGCCGACGCGAGCCTCGAGGAGATCGTCGGCGTCCGGTTCGCCGGGCGCACGCGAGCGCGAGATCGCAGCCGACCTCGCCGGCTTCCTGCGCAAGCACGGGCACTCACAGGTCGACTTCACCGTCGTGGGCTCAGGGCCCAATGGGGCGAACCCGCACCACGAGATGGGGGACCGCGTGATCGAAGAGGGCGACATGGTCGTCCTGGACTTCGGCGGTCTCAAGGACGGCTACGGCTCCGACACGACCCGCACCGTCCACGTCGGCGAACCGACCGACGAAGAGCGCGAGGTCTTCGAGATCGTCCGCCGCGCCCAGCAGGCGGGCTTCGAGGCCGTGCGCCCGGGCGTCGCCTGCCAGGAGGTCGACCGCGCGGCGCGCAAGGTGATCGCGGACGCCGGCTACGGCGAGTACTTCATCCATCGCGTCGGCCATGGCATCGGGCTGACCACCCACGAGCCGCCGTACATGATCGAGGGCGAGGAGCGGCTGATGGAGCCGGGCATGTGCTTCTCGATCGAGCCCGGCATCTACCTCCCCGACCGCTTCGGCGTGCGCATCGAGGACATCGTGACCGTCACCGAAGATGGCGGCCGCCGCCTCAACAACACCAGCCGCGAGATGCGGATCGTCTCGTGAAGGAGCCAACACCATGAGCAGCGCCCAGGATCCCGTTTCGGTCAGCGACACCAACCCCCATCACTGCACTCCCGATCACGACTGCGCCGAGCACGAGGCCGATCACCAGCACGGGCCCGACTGCGGCCATCAGGCCGTCCAGCACGGCGACCACGTCGACTACGTCGTCGCCGGCCATCTGCACCACCCGCACGGCGACCACTGCGACCACCACGGTCCCGTCGAACAGACCTGAGCCGTCGGCCCCGGTGAGTGGCGGCACAGGGCCTGGCGGTGCCGACGACTCCGCCGACGCCGCGGACGTGCAGCGGATGCTGCTGGAGCTGGGTGTCGCGCTGACGATGACCGGAGACGCCGTCAGCGAGATCCAGACCACGCTGCGCGCTGTCGCCCGCGGGTACGGCTTCCCGCACGCGCGGATCAGCGCCTTTCCGACGGTGCTGATCGTCGGACTCCAAGAGGGCGAGCCGGCCGGGATCAGGACGATCGACAGCTTCGCCCAGCTGCGCCTCGACCAGGCATCGGATGTCATACGCCTCGCGCCGCGCCGCCGAGTCCGCGCAGGTCGCTCCGTCGGACGCGATGACCAAGCTTCGCCGGATCCTGCACGCCGCGCCGCGCTTCGGCGTCGCGGCGAGCATCGCGTCGCACGCAGTGCTCACGGTCGGCCTCGGGCTCGTGATCCGCCCGGCGCCGATCGACCTCTGGGTGTATGCGGCCCTGGGCGCGATGGTGGGCGCGTTGCGGAGCCTCGCAACGCGGTTCGGGTCGGGCGGCTACCTCCTGGCGGTGGTGTCGGCCTCGCTGGTCTCGGCCGTCGCGTTCCTCGCGCACGGAGGCAACGAGGCCGCGTCCCTGCGCCTGACGATTCCGCCGCTCGTGACCTTCCTTCCCGGCGCGCTGCTGACGATGGCGGTCGTCGATCTGGCAATGGGCGAGACCATCACCGGAGCGAGCCGCTTCGTCGCCGGCCTGCTCCAGCTCGCTCTGCTGGCCATCGGCATCGTGATCGGCGCCGAACTGGTGGGCGACCCGCACTCCGGTCCGGTCGCCGGCTCCGCGGCCGACACCCTCGGCTGGTGGGCGCCGTGGGTCGGCGTCGCCCTGTTCGGCGTCGGCGTCTTCGTGCTACGACGTCGGCCCGCCGCGTCACTGCCCTGGATGCTCGTCGTGCTGTTCGCAGCATGGACCGCGCAACTCGTCGGCAAGCAGATCATCGACCCGACCTTGAGCGGGTTCGTCGGCGCCGCAGTGATGGTGCCCGTCGCTCACCTCGTCGGTCGAGTACGCACCGCGCCGCCGCCCCACGTCATGTTCCTGCCCGCGTTCTGGCTCCTCGTTCCCGGCACGCTCGGCCTGATCGGCATCACGGAACTGGTCGGCAACAACACCGAAGCTGGCTCAGCGAACCTCGGCGCCGCACTGGCCGCCATTCCGTCGGTCGCGCTGGGAATTCTCGTCGGCACGATGATCGTCCGCGCGGCGGGAATACTGCGCCTCCGCCGTCGACCCGCGGACCGGTGACGGTCATCGAAAGACTCCGCGCGACGCCCGGAGTCGCGGCTCACCGCCGACGCCTATGGGGTAGTGGTCGTTTCCCGTCTTGGATGGCACCGTCACCGTCCGAGGGGGTGCCGTGACGGTTTCGGGTGGCTGTGTGACCGTCGTGGTGGTCTGCGTCAGCGTCGGCCCGGTGCGCTGCACGCTTGTGGTGTTCACCGACTGGGTGCGGTTGATCACCGTCTGCGTATCGCTGGTGTTCGAGTCGTGCACGACAACAGCGAGCAGCGCGCCGAGGACGAGCACGATGGCCGCTCCGAGGATCCAAGGGCCGACATGGGTATGGTGCGCCGGCGGCGGGGCGCCGGACTCGCCGCCGGCTACGTCGGTGGGCGGCTCGGAGTCCTGCGGGGGTTCAGCAGACACCCATGGCACGCTATCCGGGCAGCGCCGAGACGTCATCACCCAAAGCGGGTGACCGCGGGCGCTCAGCTCCGGTGGCGCGCGGCGAGGCTCGGGATCGGTTCGGCCTACGTGGAGGTGGTGGCGGCGCGGCGCGGTGCGCTCGTCCAGCTGCGGGTGGCCTTGAGGACGGTGTCGAAGTCTTCGAGGGATCGCCCGGCGCCTTCGGCGACGCAGGTCAACGGCTCCGCCACGCGCACGGCGTCCACGCCGGTCTCCGCGGTGACGAGCTCGGGGAGTCCTTCGAGCAGCGAGCCACCGCCTGCGAGGTTGATGCCGTTGCTGGTGATGTCTCCGGCCAGTTCCGGTGGGGTGGCCTCGAGGGTGCGCTTGATGGCCATGACGATCAGGTCGAGCGGTGGCGCCAGTGCCCCACGGAGCTCGCCGCCTGAGACCGGAACGGCGACAGGCAGGCCTGAGCTCATGTCGCGCCCGCGGACGTCGACGACTCGCTCGTCGTGGACCGGCCAGGCCGAGCCCAGCTCGATCTTGAGCTTCTCGGCGGTCTCGGTGCCGGTGGCGAGGCGGTGTCGTGTGCGGAGGTGCAAGGCGACAGCCTCATCGAGGTCGTAGCCGCCGACTCGCACGGACTCCAGGCAGGCAATGCCGCCCAGCGAGATCACCGCCACCTCCGACGTCCCGCCGCCGATGTCGACGATCATCGTCGCGGAGGGCTCAGCCACCGGCAGATCCGAGCCGATCGCCGCGGCGAGCGGTTCCTCGATCAGCGCGACAGCAGACGCGCCGGCCGCCGACGACGCCTCCACCAGCGCGCGTCGCTCGACATCGGTGATTCCCGAAGGCGCGCAGAGCACGAGGCGTGGGTGCGCGAAGCGCGAGCGACGTACCCGGCCGAGGAAATGGCGCAGCATCTGCTCGGTCACCTCGAAGTCGGCGATGACGCCGTGACGTAGCGGCCGGACCGCCGAGATGGTCGCAGGGGTACGCCCGATCATCTGCTTGGCCTCGAGCCCGACCGCATAGACGTCCCTCGTCGACTGGTCGATCGCCACCACCGATGGCTCGCAGACCACGATCCCTTGTCCGGTCACATAGACCAGCGTGTTGGCGGTCCCCAGATCCACGGCGATGTCCAGGGTCCGGCGTAGCGAACGGGTCAATCCCACCCACTCAGCATGACCATCGCGGATGCCGGACGGCGCCTGATCCCGAACTCGCGGTCAAGTCGGCGAGGTCAGGCGGGCTTGAGCACGAACAGCTCGATCTCGATGTCGGGGCCGATGTGCTGGTTGGAGATGAACGCGACCACGCCGCGGCCGCTGAGACGCTCGACGGCTTCGATGAACTTGTGCTGCATGGCGTTTTGGAAGGCGCTGCGCGTCTCCTGGACGGTGGTGCCGCGTTGCACCTCGATCATCGTCTTCTCGACGTCGGTGTAGACCCCGCCCATGACGCAGGCCAGCAGGTCGTCGCCCAGCATCAGCGTCTTCGCGGTGACGGGAGCGCGATGGTGGTAGCGCTGGTGCAAGGCGATCATCGCGTCCGTGACTGCGGTCAGGAGCGGTTCGCCGGCAAGCGGCGCTGAGGACGTCATGCGGGCCTGGTCTCTCGTCCTCCGGCTGGGTTCGCGCGCGCAAGGCGAAGGGCGGGACCCGACGTGCGGACTTCGTCGTCCCACTGTAGCCGTCTCGGGGCTTAGAGTTCGTGCTCGCGTGGTATCGCATGTGTTGACACGTGTGCCGTGAGCCCTGATCGCACAACACCTGCACCCGCCGGTCACGGCGACCGGCTGACGGCGATCTCCGAGGGGATGGTCGCGCTGTTGAAGGAGTTCTACGGCCGCGGTCCGAGTCGCGTGAAGACCTACTACGAGGACGACCTCGTTGTCTGCCTGTTGCGAGGGGGCTTCTCGCGCGTGGAGCAGACGCTCTTCGAGGGCGGCCGCGGGCAGTCGGTGATCCAGCAGCGCATGGAGTTCCAGGACCTCATGCGCGCGCGCTTTGAAGACGTGATTCGTGACGCGACCGGTCGGCGGGTCATCGGGTTCATGAGCGGCAACCAGCAGGACCCGGACATCATGTGCGAGGTCTTCATCCTTGCTCCGACCGACCTCGTGGACGATCACGAGCTGCCGCCGTTCGTACGGGATCACCGTCCTTGACCTGCGCTGAGTGCGATGTAACCTGAAGGTCTGGAGGGCGTCGTCCTGGGGTCCATCTGAGCGACGGGCAGCACGACTCGACCTCCGTGGGTTCAACGACCTTCGGAGGTGAGCATGCTCAGGACAGACCAGCCGGCGGTTATCGAGCACGAGGCGGCGGTCATCCACCACGCGTTCGCGTGGGCTGACGACGCGGCGGCCAACCACGACTACGCGGGCGCCTTGGCGTGGCTGGAAGTGATCGAGGCAATCGGCTGTCCCCTCCCAGAGGGGCAGCTGCGCAAGCGGGCCATCTGGGCGCGGGCTCAGCGGAGCGAGTGAGATCCGCGCGGCCGGAGCGAACCGACGCATGACCGGCATAGACCGATACTCACTCCAGCGGTTCTCAGAGACTCGGGTCGCCCACGCGGTCAACGTGCCGGCTCTGCGCCGGGCGGTCGTCGCGTTCGCCGAGGTGCAGGGCGCCACGCCGATGGCGCTCGGGAGCATCGGGCTGGCTGTCGGCGAGGCGCTCAACAACATCGTGATCCACGCCTACCGTGACGATCTCGCCCCGGGATCCATGACGGTCGACGCTCACCGGGAGCTGGCGCATCTCGCCGTTGCGGTCATCGACGATGGACGGGGCTTCGAGCCGCGTGCAGACAGCCCCGGTCTGGGCTTCGGGATGCCGGTGATCGCGTCCTTGGCCGCGACGCTGAGCGTCGTCGCGGCCGACACTTCGGACCGCCCGGGCACCATCGTGCTGATGGGTTTCGCCCTCAGCTGACGCTTCAATCGGGCCTTCAGGTCACGCCGCCCGCCGCGGCGCCCGCCATGCGCGACGCGGCGATCAGCTGGACGCGATAGAGCGCGAGCAGGAACAGCAGCGGATGCCGCGCGGCGAAGTCCTCTTCACGACGGTCACCGCGATGGGCTTCTCGCTCCACACCGACGGCGCGACGCGAGCCAGCTCGCGATCGCCCTCGACCAGAAGAACCGGCGGGGCGGCGCTCGAGCAGCCCCTGGTGCTGCGTCCTGACCTCGACGGCGACATCGCCGTGCTCGACGCGCGCGCCGACGACGGCTGCGACCGTCATCCCGTCCGCGTCGGACACCGCGATGCCGCGGCGGCTGCGCACGACGCGCCACTCACCGTGACCGGGGGCCGTGATCCGCAGCTTCGTACCCCAGAGGTTCTCGAAGCGCACGCTGCCGACCCCGGGCAGGTCGAGGCGGCGTTTGTCGTCCGGCGAGCGGGTGAGCTGAAGCTCGCGCATCGGGGCCAACGCTAGCGGCCGAACAAATCAGTCGTGTTGCCGCGCCCGGCTGGGCGCCACCCGCGGCGGCTCGTCGGGCTGCTTGGGGTAGACCGGCGGCCAGGGCGCGTCCTGCAGGCCGTTCGCGCGGTCGCGCTCGTGGAGCGCCAGCAACGGCTCGAGCGACTGCGGGACGTCGTTGATCGCCGTCCAGGGGTCGCCGTCGCGTTCGAGCCGGTCAGGCACGCTCGCGACCGTCAGCTCGTCGGCGTCGACGTCGTCGAGGTCGTCCCAGCTGATCGGCGTCGAGACCTGCGCGCCCGGGCGGGCGCGGACCGACCAGGCGCCGAAGACCGTCTTGTGCGGGGCGTTCTGGTTGTAGTCGACGAAGATCCGCTCGCCGCGCTCCTCCTTCCACCAGGCGGCGGTCAGGATGTCCGGGCGACGGCGCTCGAGCTCGCGGGCGGCGGCCACGGCGGCGGAGCGAACCTCGTAGGAGTCCCAGCGCGCCTGGAGCCGGACGTACACGTGCAGGCCTCGATTGCCGGTCGTCTTGACGAAGCCTGCGATCCCGAGCTCGTCGAGGAGCTTCTTGAGCTCCCATGCCGCCACGCGCGCCTCGGCGAAGCCCGTGCCGGGCTGGGGATCGAGATCCAGGCGCAGCTCGTCGGCGTGATCCTGGTCATCGGCCAGCGACGGCCACACGTGGAAGCCGAGGCACGCCAGGTTGACCGCCCATGCGACGTGCGCGACATCCGCCGCCACGAGCGCTCGCGACGGCGTCCCGTTGACGGTCTGCACGGTCGTCGTCTGCAGCCAGTCGGGCACGTTGTCCGGCACGCGCTTCTGGAAGAACGACGGGCCGCCCGCGCCCTTCGGAAAGCGCTGCATGAGGACCGGCCGGCCTCCCATCGTCCGCATCAGCGGCTCGGCGACCGCCGCGTAGTAGCGCACGAGGTCGAGCTTCGTCTCGCCGCGCTCCGCGAACAGCAGCTTGCCGGGACTGGTGATCCGCACCTCGCGCCCGGCGAGCTCGAGCACTTGTGCGTCGCCGTCGGCCACCCTCGCAACGTACCGCTACGTCGGCGGGCTTGACAGGCAGCCAACCGGCTGCATAAGATAGGCAGCCAGATGGCTGCGTATCCCGCAATGGACGAGGTGTTCAAGGCGCTTGCCGACCCAAGCCGGCGGCTCCTGCTGGACAGCCTCAACGAGCGCAACGGCCAGACGCTGCGCGAGCTCTGCTCGGGCCTCGACATGGCTCGCCAGTCCGTGAGCAAGCACCTCGCGGTGTTGGAGGAGGCCAACCTCGTCACGACCGTGCGCCGTGGCCGGGAGAAGCTCCACTACCTCAATGCGGCGCCCATCAACGAGATCACCGACCGCTGGATCAACCGCTACGAGGAAGGCCGCGTGCACGCGCTCGCCGACCTCAAACGAGCACTGGAGGACACGACAATGGACAAGCCCTCGTTCGTCTACACGACCTACATCAAGACCACGCCCGAGCAGCTGTGGAAGGCGCTGACCGAGCCCGCCTTCACCGAGCGCTACTGGAACATCACCTTCGACACCGACTGGAAGGCCGGCTCGCGGATGACCTGGCACCAGCGCGGCGTGACGATCGCCGACGCCGACCAGGTCGTGGTCGAGTCCGATCCCTACCGCCGGCTGTCCTACGCGCTGGTGGCGGATCTGCTTGGTGACGTCGAGCGGGAGGTCTTCGAGTGCCTACCGGGACCGCAGCGCGGAGGCGCTCGATGCGGCCCTGCTGCGCTCTGCCCCGGGCCCCAGCGAGATCGATCGGCGTGCCGTGGCAAGCACGGTGCTGTCAGTGCTGGAGGTGCTGGCCGATCAGGGGCCAGGTGGTGGTCGCGATCCGGCGAGCAGCTCCAGGAACAGGTCGCGCTTGCGCTGGTAGAAGGCCGACAGCTCGGGATAGCCGCGCTTCTCCGACAGGAACTCCGCCAGCGCGTACTGGGTCGGCGTGTTCGTCGAGAAGGTCACGAACTGGTGCACCTTCCGGAACTCCGTCGTCAGCGCCGCCGGCGCGACGACGTAGCCGACCTTCCAGCCGGTGACGTGGTAGGTCTTGCCGAAGGATCCGACGATGAAGCTGCGGGCGCGGAGCGCCTCGTAGCGCGCCATGCTCTCGTGGCGCGCGCCGTCGAAGATGATGTGCTCGTAGACCTCGTCGCTCAGGATCGTGATGTCGGTGCCCTCGACGAGTCGGCGCGAGCTCGGCGATGTCCTCCGCGCCGAGAATGACGGCGGCCGGGTTGTGCGGCGAGTTGAGCACGATCATGCCGCGTCCGCGGCGTGATCGCGGCGCGGACCTCGTCCCACGGCACGGCGTAGTCCGGATAACGCAGCGACACGACGACCGGCCTTGCCGCCGTTGACCTCGATCGCCGGCACGTACGAGTCGTAGCAGGGCTCGAAGACGATGACTTCGTCGCCCGGGTGCACGACGGCCGCGACGGCGTCGAAGATCGCCTCGGTGCCGCCGGACGTGACGGTGACCTCGGTGTCGGGATCGTAGGCCGCGCCATAGAGCGTCGCGAACTTGCCGGCGATCGCCTGCCGCAGCGCCGGCACGCCCTGCATCGGCGCGTACTGGTTGCGCCCCTCGCGCATGTGCCGCGCGACGGCGTCCACCAGCGCGGGATCGCAGTCGAAGTCGGGAAATCCCTGCGACAGGTTGATCGCGCCGACGTCCGCCGCGAGCTTCGACATCACGGTGAAGATCGTCGTGCCGACGGAGGGAAGCTTCGATTGTCAGCGTTCACGGCTTCAGGAGCCGAGTTCAGCGAATTCAAGACAGTTCATCAGTCTCCTGTTCGATCTCTCGAACGATCAGCCGCGTCGTCCCGGTTCTTGCGCACGGCGTCCCACGCGAAGTGCCGGCCGTTCATGGCGACGTAGACGCCCGGCGGCAGGACCTGGACGAACGACAGCGCGCTGCCGAGATTGAAGAGGCCGTCGGAGCTGCCGAAGGCGTAGGGCACCATGGCGCCGGTGAGGACGATCGTCTTGCCGCGAGGCGCGGCGGCGGCGAGCGCCCGCGCCGTCTCGACCATCGTGTCGGTGCCGTGGGTGATCACGATCGCGTGCTCGGCGGCGCTCGCGGCAGCGCGCCACGATCGCCGCCCGCCCCGCGTCGTCCATGTCGAGGCTGTCGATCATCATGGCGGTCTCGATCGCGAGATCGAGCCGCGCGCGGCCGAGCCGCAGCATCTCCTGGACATGCGTGTCCCGGAAGAACAGCTTGCCCGGTGAGCTCGTCGTACTCCTTGTCGAACGTGCCGCCGGTGACGAGGATGCGTATCTGCATCGTCGCGTGCGACGCGACTTCACGGCACAATACGAAGCTCAGCGTCCATAGACCGAGGCCGCATCACTGCCGGCGTCGATCCGTGCTCTTCTGCGATTGACGCTGTCAGCGCCCTGCGACGCCCGGAACAGGTCGTCCGCCGACGACAGGATGATGCGCCGCAGGCGCTCCGGGATAGTCGGGCGGCAGGCGCTCGAGGAACGTGCGCACGGTGGCGGCGGCGGCCGGCGACTGGTGGCCGCTCGAGCGTGGCGTCCATCCAGCGCTTCGGGAAGAAGATGTCGCCGGTGCGCTGGATCTCGCGCAGCAGCACGCAGGCTCGGCTCGATGTACTTCTCCGACGCCGCGGCGCGCAGCGGGTGATGCAGGTAGCGCAGCCCCTCGAGCACCCACGGCTCGCGGCGGCGGTTGGCGACGTCGGCGAGCGACGCGAACCACGCGTCGCGCTCGCGCGGCATCGGCCGAGAGCGCCGGCCGCACGAACGCGAACTGCGCCTTGCGATCCGGGTTCTTCGTCCGCTCGAACTGCTGATCGAGGATGCTGGCCGCGTCCGGGCACGTCGCGGACCGCGAGATCCTCCGCGAGCCGGATGAAGTCGGTCTCCGCCAGCGTCAGGCCCGGGACCTTCTCCTCCTCGCTTCCACACGCGCGTCAGCCACTCGAGCGTCGGCCGGCGTCTGCGCGGTGTCGCGCAGCGCCGAGAACCAGACCGACTTCAGGCTCGGCGACGGCGCCGCGTCGAGCCCGGCGCGCAGCACCTGCTCGAGCGCGCGGCGCGAGCGCGCGTCGCGCGCCGCCGGCGGCGAGTAGCGCCAGTAGGCCTCGCGCACGTAGGACGAGCATGCGGCTGACGTTCAGCTCGTTGGTCTCGAGCGGCAGCGCCGCGCAGCGCCAGCGCCAGGAAGGCGTCGGGCGTGACCTCGCCGTCGAGCATCGCGTCCCACAGCGTGACCCACGCGCTGCCCCGCGTCAGCTCGTCGTCGATGGACGGCAGGTTCGTCGTCAGCCACGCGCAGGCTGGCGGGGTCGAGATGGATCTCGCCGTAGGCGATGCCGCCGCCGTTGGGCAGGACGAACTCGGCGGGCAGCCCGCGCGCCGCCGGCACCTCGACGCGCGCGCGCGTTCAGCTGCACCGGCACGAGCTTGACGTCCGCGGCGCCGCCGACCGCGACCTTGATCCGCTGGTTCCACGTCAGGCCGCGCGCTCGGGATACGGATCGCGCTGCGTGAACGCGAGCGTGCTGATCTTGCCGTCCGACAGCGACAGCTCGGTCCTGATCGATCGGGCGGCCGCGCTCCTCGACCCAGGCGTGGCTCCAGGCGGCGAGGTCCTCGGGCGTGCGGCTGTCGAGCATCGCGATCAGGTCCGGCCACGTCGCGTTGCCGAACGAGTAGCGTCTTCAGGTACTCGCGCAGGCCGTCGCGGAATCGCGTCGGAGCCCGACCAGCGTCTCGAGCTGGCGCATGACGATCGGCGCCTTCTGGTAGATGATCGCGCCGTAGAGCGTGCCCGCCTCGTTGAGGTTCTTCAGCGGCTGGCGGATCTCGTTGGTGCCGGCGGTGCGATCGACGCCGTAGGCGGCGGGGTAGTAGTCGACGAGGTAGCGCAGGTCGTGGTTCATGCGCCGGGAACGCCGGGTTCACGATCTTCGCCGCCATGTGGTTGGCGAAGACCTCCTTCATCCACACATCCGAGAACCACTGCATCGTCACGAGATCGCCGAACCACATGTGCGCCGTCTCGTGCGCGATGACGCTGGCGCGGCCGAGCATCTGGTCCTGCGTCGCGCTCTCGTCGAGCAGCAGCCCGTTGGCGTTGTAGAAGATCGCGCCGGGATGCTCCATGCCGCCGAACTGGAAGGCGGGGACCAGCAGGAAATCGAACTTGCCGAACGGATACGGGAATGCCGGTGTAGTTCTCCAGCCAGGCGAGCGCGCCGGCATGGAGGTCGAAGATCGCGTCGCGGTTGCGCGCGACCTTGGCCGCGTCGGTCTCGCGATGGAACATGCGGAACGTGCGGCCGTTGCGCTCCGCCTGCTCGACGCAGAACTTCCCGGCGGCGAACGCGAACAGGTAGGTCGAGACCGGCTGCGGTTCCGGCGAAGCGGACGCGCGTGCGGCCGCGCCGGCGTCTGCGCTGGAGATCTCCGCGCCGTTGCCGAGCGCCTGCCAGCCCTCGGGCACGTCGAGCGCCAGCGACCAGCGCGCCTTGAGATCCGGCTGATCGAAGCACGGAAACGCCTGGTGCGCCCGCGCCGGGACGAAGATCGTGTAGAGGAAGTCGTCGCTGCGGTTGAGCGGCACGTCGCCGGCGTTGAAGTCGAGCGCGACGGCGTTCTCGCCCGCGTGCAGCGCGTCGGCTGGCACGATGATGTGGCCGTTGACCTGCCGCACCTTGATCTCGCGCGCCGTTGCGCCTCGACCGCACGCAGGAATCCCGCCTTGTCCGGCTGATAGTCGAGCACGCAGCGGCCGTCGGCCGATTTGAGCGCGAACCGGATCAGCGCCCGGCCCGCGATCGGCTCGGCGCGCGCGGCCGGGATCGTGAACGCGAGGTCGTAGCGCAGGTTCGAGATCCGCGCCGCGCGGTCACGCGCCAGCGCCTCGCTGATGCCCGGCTCGGGATCGAATGGCGCCTGCTGCACGGAAAGAATCAGGATCGAGGCGAGGACGAGGCCGCGCATCCCCAGCATCATCTCACGCGACCCGCCGGAAGCGCAGCGCCGCCAGCGCCGCGATTTCAACGATCACCAGCAGCGTGATCACCGACAGCTGCATGAACGCGCGAGTAAGCCTCGCGGCCCATCAGATCGAAAATGCTCAAGGCCGACACCGGCGACCGCGGCAATCGTGGCGTAGCCGCAAGCCGCGCGGCAGCGCCGGCAGATAGTTGATGAGCAGCATCACGGCCGGGGTGCCGATCAGGAAAACGTAATCCCAGCCTTGCGGCGACAGCAGCGGAATCAGCAGCAGCAGCAGCGACGCGTCGAGCGTGTCGGGCGATCGTCAGCGCGCCGCGTGCGGCGATCGACGACCGCCGCGACGACCAGGAGCATCGGCGCCGCCGACGGCGGCGAGGCGCCGGCCGGCGACTCGGGGCCCAGCCACTTCGTGAACATCGCGCTCAGCGACACGTTGTCCGGGTTGGTCAGGTTGGGCGCCGTCGTCGTCGGTCACCGTCTGCCACCAGTCGCGCAAGCAGCGCAGGTTGCCGTTCCATCCGTAGCGCACCGCCGGTAGCACCAGGAGCAGCGACCATCGCCGGCGACCATCGTCGACGAAGGCGCCGCGATTCCTTCGCGCGTCGCGAGCCACGGCAGGAAGATCGCCGCGTACGGCTTGACGACGACGGCCAGCGCCAACAGCAGGCCCGCCGCGGCGTCGCGTCCGGCGCGCAGCCAGACGAGCGCGAGCGACGACGATGACGCCGAACAACAGGTTGACCTGGCCGAGCACGAGCTCGTGCGCGTAGAACTTGGCCATCGCGAGAAACGTCAGCACGAGCAGCATGACGGCCGGGCGCCGGAAGTCCGGCATCGCGCGCAGGCTCAGCCCCAGCAGCGCGATCATCAGCACCGCCGAGGCCGCGAACCAGACGCCTTCGCCGCGGGCAGCGGCAGCTTTGCGACCGGCGCGGCGAGGAGCGGCGAACGCCGGCAGGTACTTGAACTGGTAGTGGCCGTCCGACTCGCGATAGAGCGGCTCGGCCGCGGCGGCGCGCGCGCCGGCCGTGTCAGTAGACCTCGAAGTCGGGCATCTTGCGCGCGACTCGCGTCGTGAAGACGGCCACGAGCGAGACCAGCGCCAGGACTCCGAGCAGCACTCGCGTTCTCACGTCACGCATTATGTCAGTGGCGGGCTAGCTTTCAGCGGCCCATGCCGGCGCTCCCTTCCGTTCCGCTGCACCTTCGCGCGTTGCGCGCAGTCGTCCGCGCGCTGCCGCGCGGCCGGTATGGCGCGCTCGCGACGCTCGCGCCGAGATCCGGACGATTCGTGGCGGCGCTGGCCGCTGACGTCGGCGGCGCGCTGTTCGACTGTGATCTCGGGCGATCAAATTCGCGCGCGAAGCATGTTTCACGGGAGTGTACGAACCCCCGGTCACGCGGATTTTCCGGCATCACATCCGTCCCGGGGGTGCTGTCATCGATGCGGGAGCGAATTGGGGCTACTTCACGCTGATTGCGGCCGCCACTGCCGGGACCTCAGGTCGCGTCATCGCGCTCGAACCGGACCCGCGGCAGCACGCGCGTCTCTGCCGCAACCTGCAGTTGAACGCCTACGCCCACGTGCAGCCGCTCGCGTCCGCGGCGGCGGCAGGGAAGGGGAGGTCCGGCTCGCCGGCTACCACGAAGGCGAAGAAAACCGGGTACGTCCAGCATCGTGGCCGCGGACGCCGCGTCCACGTTCGCGGTGCCCTTTATCGCGCTCGATGAGATCGCCGGTACAGCGCCGGTTGACATGGTCAAGATCGACGTCGAAGGGGCGGAGGATCTGGTGCTCGCCGGTATGCGCGACGGCCTCTCGGGACGGCGATACCGCGCGATCCTCCTCGAGTTGCACCCGGCGCTGCTGCAGGCGCGCGGCGTCGATCCGATGACCTGCGTCCGGCTGCTGCTCGATCACGGTTACAGCGGCTGGACGATCGATGGCAGCCCGCGCGCCTACCGGCGCGCCCTCGCGCCATCCTCCTCGCCGGAAGCGCTGCTCCAGCCGTTGGATGACTGGCGGAATTCGCCATGGCCGCACCTGCTGTGGCTCTGCTAGAGTACGGGACCAGTGTTCCCACGATCGATTCTTCCGCCTTCATACGAACAGGTCCACGGTCAGGCACGGCGCATCGAACTGGCGTCCGATCGCACGATTCGCGAGCGGAACAAGGTCAGCTACCGCCTGAACCACCTGCCGATCTGGATCTTCGTCTTTTCATCGCGCCGGGTCCGATGACGTTCCGGCTTTTCGAGCACGGCTTCACCGCGCCAATGATTGCGTGGATGGCCGCGGTGCTGCTCGGCACGGGAATCGCCGGTTACCTCGGCCAGCTGCCGGCGTCGAGCCGAAACCCTACATCATCCGCTTTACCGAGGACCGTCCCAATCCGCTCTATCGCCGGATCTGCTACACGCTGGCCTGGAGCGAAGCGGTGACGTTCGCCCTGCTCAACATCGCGGGCCTGACCTACGCCATGGTCGACGGGAGAATGGCGCCTGCGGCAGATCTACGAGGTCGCCGTATTTTCCGATGGCCGGCACGATCTGGATCCTCGGCGCGCTCGGCCTCCTTCCTCGCGTGAAGCCGTCGACGAAGGGTGAAGGGCACGAACGCCGTTATTTCTACGGCACCGTCTGGGCCGTGTGTGTCGCGCAGCCGTCCTGTGGTTCCTGTGGAGTGTGCTGCCGCGCAGCCAGGCGTCGGACGCGTTGAAGCTGACCGTCTTCATCGGCATTATTGTGTGGGTCGGCAATCTGGCGCGTCTCGGTCTGCTGCCGCGAACGCGCCCAATCGTTCCGGGAGAAATCGCCGTCTCCGATTGAGTTCTGTTCATGGGTCAGCTCGCACTCGACAGCAAAGGCGTCGTCGTCACCTGTCCGTCGTGCGGTCAGCGCAACCGGCAGCCCTTTGCCCGGCTGACAGCGGGTACGCGCTGCGGCAAGTGTCAGGCGGCGCTCTCTGCGCCCTCCCAGCCGATCGAAACCCCTGACGCGGCATCGTTCGATGCCGCCATCGCCGGGTCGGATCTTCCCGTCGTCGTCGATTTCTGGGCGCCGTGGTGCGGGCCGTGCCGGATGGTCGCGCCCGAACTCGAGCGCGTGGCCGCCGCGAACGCCGGGCGGTATCTGGTCCTCAAGGTGAACACGGACGCGATACCCGAGCTCGGCGAGCGCTTCGGCATCCGCTCGATTCCGACGATGGCGGTGTTTGGCGGGGGCCGGGAAGCGGGCGGACGGCCGGCGCCCGGCCGGCGGCCGACATCGAGGCGTTTATCCGAATCCACCCTCGCTCGCCGATAATCTCGCCATGACCCAGCGTGTCGCTGTCCCGGCGCGGCCGTCGTATCGCCGCGCCGGTTTCGGCGCTTTCGTCCTCGAACAGTTTCCCTTCGCCGCGCAGGCGGCAGCCGCGGCGCTCGGACGCCGTGGCGGCAGGCGGAGCTGTCGGGTCGGTGCGGAGGCCTGGAGCGCGCGCGCACCGAATCTCGGGCCGGCGCTCGGCGCGCGTTACCCGCGCCTCCCGGAGATCTTCCCGAAACGACGCCTGCCGTGAACGCCGGCAGCGCGATGGTCTGCCGCCGTGGACGAGCTCGTCGATGCCTGCGACGGCTTTCTGCGGCGCGCGGCGATCGCGGCGTCGCTCACGCCAGACGAACGTCGCGAAATGCTTCGCGGCATGGCGCTGACGCGCGCGACGGACAATCGCCTGAAGGCGTTCTTCACCGGCGGGGAAGTACGCTACGGGGACGCGCCTTCCAGGGCAAAGGGTTTCGGTCGCTGGGACAGGAGGCGATCTACGCGGCGGCGATCAGGCTGCGCCGCGGTGACGCTTACCGGCACGACGGTGAATGGCGCGGCGACGTCGTCGCCCCGCTCATCCGCGATCTCGGTGCGGCGCTCGCCATGAAGCCGGACGGCGAAGACCGTTCGCATGGTGTTGTCGGCGCAGATGGCGAAGGCCGGGCCGCCGATGAACGGCAAGGACCTGCACGTCGGCGATTTTTCATCGGGCATCCTGCCGGCGTCGGCGCCGCTGGCCATCAGCACCATGACGATCGCGGGCATGGCGATGGCGTTCGCGCGCGAGGGTCGACGGACGCGTGGCGCTGTCGTTCATCGGCGAAGGCGGATCGTCGCTCGGCGAATGGCACGAGGCAATCAATCTGTGCGCGGCGAGGAAGCTGCCGGCGGTGTTCTGCGTGCAGAACAACCAGACGGCGCTCTCGACGCCGGTGGCCGATCAGTCGGCCGTCCGAGTGTTTGCCGACAAGGCGCAGGGATACGGGATCCCGGGGATCACGATCGACGGTACCGATCCTGACGAGATCGCCGCCGCCTTCGCCTGGGCGGTGGAGCGGGCGCGGGAGGGCACGGGGCCCACGCTCATCGAGCTCGTCTGCATGCGGATCTGCGGACACGCGCACCACGACGACATGCTGTATCTCGGCAAGGATCCGCAGGGTTCCTGGAGCTACCCGCCGCTGACGGAGCAGGGCTACGCGAATCCCGATCTCTTTGCCTACTGGAGCGCGCGCGATCCTCTCGTGCTCTATGCGGCGCGGCTCGAGGCGGAGGGCGTCATCGCGGCCGGCGACGCGGAGCGCGTCCGAGAGGAGACGGAGGCGGTCGTCGAGACCGAAGCACAGGCCGTGATCGCGGCGCCGTGGCCAGACGCGGCGAGCGCCGGCGATGGCGTGCTCGCGGACGAGCCGCGGCGCGAGCGGATCGAAGTGCTCGAGCCGGCGTTCCGCGCGGCCATTGACTACAGCCCGGCGCTGCCGGCGCTCGAAGCCAACGGTCCGCGCGATCCCAAGGGCAGCACGTTCCTGGACGCCGTGATGATGGGCGTTGGCGATGCTCTACGAGCCGATCCGCGTGTCTTCGTCTACGGCGAGGATGTGGGCGGGCAATACGGCAACGCGTTTCTCCTGCTGCGGCCGCTGTTGAAGGAGTTCGGGGGACGCATTCTGAACTCGCCGCTTGCCGAGAGCGCGGTCATCGGCGTCTGCGTCGGCGCGGCGCTGGCCGGCCAGCGCCCAATCGGCGAAATGCAGTTCAACGACTTCGTCGCGACGGGATTCAACCAGCTCGTGAACAACGCCGCGAAGATCCGTTACCGGTGGGGCGGCTCGGTCCCAATGGTGCTGCGCATGCCGTGGGGTGGATTGCGCCACGCCGGTCCGTACCACAGTCAGAACACCGAACCATGGTTCTACCGGACACCGGGGCTCAAGATCGTGGTGCCGTCCACTCCGTTGGATGCGCGGGCGTTGATGGCGTCGGCCGTTGCCGATGCGGATCCGGTGCTCTACTACGAACACATTGCGCTCTACCGCGATCCACGCGTCAAACAGAAGCTCGGTGACGCCGCGCCGCCGCCGATCCCTATCGGCCGCGCCGCGTTGCGGCGCGCCGGAGACGACCTGGCGATCGTGTCGTACGGCGCCTACGTCCACACGGCGCTGGCCGTGGCCGATCGGCTGGCCGCGGACGGCATCTCGACCGCCGTGCTCGACCTGCGCACGCTCGCCCCGCTCGATCGTGCCTCGGTGCTGGCCGTGGCTCGGCACTGCAACCGCGTCCTGATCGTCCACGAAGATTCCCGGACGGGTGGGATCGGCGAGAGCGTTGCGGCGATCATCCAGGAAGAGGCGTTCGAATCGCTGGACGCGCCGGTCCGGATCATTGGCGCGCTCGACACCCCGGTTCCCTATTCCCCCCCGCTGGAAGACGCCTTCCTTCCGGGCGAAGACGCCATCGAACACGCGGCGCGGCTGCTGCTTCGCTACTGACACGCGCATGGCCGCCGTGATCGACGCGTGGCGGCGGCTTTCCATGCATCCGCTGGTGCGTCCCGTCAACGATCGGCGCATCGTCCTGCAGTGGCGGCTGACCGGCCGTCCGATTCCGCCGCCTCCGACCGTCAAACATGCCATCGTCGAGTCGTACCGGAAACGGTTTGGCGCCCGCGTGTTCGTCGAGACGGGGACGTTCGCGGGTGGGATGATCGACGCCGTCGGCCGGCGGTTCGAACGAGTGTTCTCGATCGAGCTCGATTCAGGATGGCATGCGCGCGCCGTCGAGCGCTTCCGATGGCTCCCCCACGTGACGCTGTTGCATGGCGACAGCGGTGACCTGTTGCCGGAGGTGTTGCGGCTGATCGACCAGCCTGCGCTCTCTGGCTCGATGCCCACTACTCGGGTCCGATGACGGCGAAGGCGGCGATCGACACGCCCATCGTGAAGGGCTCGACGCCATCCGGCCCATCGCGCCAGTGGTCATGTGGTGCTCATCGACGACATCCGCTATTTCAATGGCCGCGACGGGTACCAGCAGCTGCCGGACCTGGTGGAGTGGATTCGTCAGGTCGATCCAGCCGGCGTGGTCGAGGTGCGCGACGATATTCTCCGGTGGCACCCGCATGCCTGAACTGCCCGACGTCGAGCTCTATCTGTCCGCGCTGCGGCCGCGGATCGGCGGCAAGACGATCGAGCGCGCCCGCCTCGCGAGCCCGTTCTTCGTCCGCACCTACGACCCGCCGTTCAACGCCGTCGAAGGCAGGACGGTGGTGTCGCTCTCGCGCCTCGGCAAGCGGCTCGTCTTCGAACTCAGCGAGGACCTGTTCATGGTCGTCCACCTGATGATCGCCGGACGCCTGCGCTGGAAGCCGCGCGGCGCCGCGATCCCCGCGAAGGTGGGTCTCGCCGCCCTCGACTTTACCGACGCGACCTTGCTGTTCACCGAAGCCGGATCGCGCAAGCAGGCATCGCTGCACGTCGTTCGCGGCCGCGCGGCGGTGGAGGCGATGGATCCTGGCGGCGTCGACGTGTTGTCGCTTTCCCCGCAGGCGTTCGCGGCGACGCTGCGGTCCGGGAACCACACGCTGAAGCGCATGCTCACCGACCCCCACGTCTTCAGCGGCATCGGCAACGCCTACTCAGATGAGATCCTGCACGCGGCGCAACTGTCACCGGCGAAGTTGACCTCGTCATTGACCGATGACGAGATTGGCCGCTTGCTCGATTCAACGCGGCGCGTGCTGTCGGAGTGGACGGCGCGCCTTCAGGAGCAGGCCGGCGGCGCATTTCCCGAAAAAGTCACCGCCTTCCACAAGGAGATGGCGGTGCACGGGCGATACGGTAAGCCGTGCCCGCGCTGCGGCGCCCCGGTGCAACGGATCGTTTACGCGCGCAACGAATCCAATTACTGCGCCCCGTGTCAGACGCACGGGAAACTGCTCGCCGATCGCGCGCTGTCGCGCCTTCTCCGCGACGACTGGCCGAAGACGCTCGAGGACCTCGAACGCAAGCGCCACGCATGAACTATCCTAGGCACGCTCCATGAGATCCTGGCTGGCGCAGTCAGCGGACGTCTGGCGTTTGCTGAAACAGCTGCGGCCCTACCTCGGGGCCGGCCGCGGTCTGCTCGCGGCCACCATGATGACGTCGTTCGTCATGGTGGTGTTCGAGGGTGTCGGCGTCGGCCTTCTCGTCCCGCTGCTGTCGCTGCTGCTCGGTGGCACCAACGCAGTGCCGATGCGACCGCTGCAGTGGCTGCAGGCGCAGTTGCCGCATCATTCACCCGCCTTCTACGTCGGCGTGTGCTGCGTCGCGATCGTCGCCGCCATCGCCGCGAAGAACCTCTCGGCGTACATCTCGCAACTGTTCGCGGCGCGGCTGAAGCGCCGTGTCGCCACGACGCTACGCGCGGCGCTCTTCGAACGGCTGCAACGCGCCCATCTCGACCTCTTCGATCAACGCCCGACCGGCGAGATTGCCAACATCTTCCTGGTCGAGACGCAGCGGACGACGATTGCGATCGACGCGGCCGTGAGCTTCGCGCAACGCCTCGGCATCGCGCTCTTCTATGTCGCGGCGCTGTTCTACATCTCGTGGCCGCTCACGCTGCTCGTCGTCGCGCTCGGTCTCGGCCTTGGCGGCACGTTGAGCGTCGTCTATCGGCGTCTGACGCATGCCGGCCGCAGGCTGACGGAGCTGAACCACCGGCTGGCCAGCGTGCTCGAGCAATCATTCGCGGGCGTCCGCGTCGTGCGCGCCACCAACGCCCAGGTCGGGGAAATCGAACGCTTTGCCGAAATCAACCAGGCGCAGGCGGCGACCGACGAGCTGACCAGCCGCGCGCACGGGCTGCTTTTCCCCGTTGCCGAAACGATGGCCGTGATCGGGGCTATGGTCATCGTCGCCTGTGCCTACATTTTCCTCGTACGGCCAGGGCACATGCTGAGCAGCTATCTGCTCTGGTACGGGTTCGTGCTGCTGCGCCTGCTGCCGCTGATGAACACGCTCTACAGCATGCAGGGGCATCTGTTCTACGTTGCCGGTGGAATTCGCGAGGTCGATCGCTGGCTGAGCACGCCGGTCTATCCGGAGCGGCCGTTCGGCACGGGCCATTTCGCGGGGCTCCGTAACGAACTCCGGCTGGAGCACGTGGACTTCACATACGGCACGGGAACCGAGGCGCTGAAGGACGTCACCTTCGATGTCGGTGCCGGTCGGACGGTGGCGATCGTCGGCAGCTCTGGCTCTGGCAAGTCGACGCTGGCGTCGCTGCTGTTGCGGCTGCGCGTGCCGACGGCAGGCCGCATCGCCGTCGATGGCGTTGACTACTGGGAGTTCTCGGCGGAAAGCTGGCATCGCTCGATCGCGCTCGTCGAGCAGGATGCGTTCTTGTTCCACGGTACCCTGCGCGAGAACATCGTCTACGGCTGGCAGGATGCGACGGACACGTCGCTTCAACACGCCATCGAGGCGGCCAACCTCTCCGAGATGGTCGCGTCGCTACCCAACGGGCTGGATACGCTCGTGGGCGAGCGCGGCGCCATGGTGTCGGGTGGCCAACGGCAGCGCATCGCGATCGCGCGCGCCATCGTCCGCGATCCCGGCATTCTCGTCCTCGACGAAGCGACATCGCATCTCGACTCCGTATCGGAGCAGCTGGTCCAGCAGGCGCTCAGCAACGCCGCGCGCGGCCGGACGACGATCGTCATCGCGCACCGGCTGTCCACCATTCGCGACGCTGACTGGATCGTCGTATTCGAGCACGGACGCATCGTCGAGCAGGGAACGTGGGCGACGCTGCAGGCCGCCAAGGGGACGTTCGATCGGCTGGTGCACGGGCTGACGGCATGATCGACCTGGCCGGCCGGCAGGTGCTGTTCCTGTGCGACTTCGGCCCGGCGTTCACTGGCGCGGACTTTCGCGGCGGCGGTGTCGGGGGAACCGAGGCCTGCGTCGTCCTGCTGGCCGAAGAGGCCGTAACGCGTGGGGCCCGCGTCACCGTGGCCAACAATGTTCCTGTCAGCACGTCGGAGCGTGGTGTTGACTACCGAGCCTCTGCGAATCCGCAACCGGCGGGGTGGCCGACATCATCGTCCTGTGGAAGCAATGGACCGGTGCCGCGGTGAACTGGACGGGCCGCCGAATCTTTCTGTGGACAGACGTGCACACGCCGGATCCCGCAGCCCTCCGGCGCGCACGCGAATGGGCCGATACCTCGTTCACCTTGTCCCGCTTTCAACTCGAGCACCTGGCCGGCGTGACTGGACACGACCGGCTGCTGTCGCTCGATGGAGCGCCCATCGCGGTGGACGACTACGGTGGTGACCTTCCGGTAAAGGAGCGGCTGCTCCTGTATCTGCTCGGTCCCGGACCGCGGACTCTACTACTTGAAAGACCTCTTTCCGCGAATCCGCCGGCGGGTGCCTGACGCGCGCCTGGCCATCACCTCCGACTTTTCCCTGTGGGGCGCGGCGCCCGCACACGCATCCTTCCGGCGCTTTTTCGAAGCGACACGACGGCGTCGAGTACGACGGCCACGTGTCGCGCCAGGAGATCGTCGCCCTGCAGCGGCGAGCGCGCGTCATGGCCTACCCATGCAATTTTCCGGAGGGATTCTGCCTGGCCGCCGCCGAGTGTTGTGCCGCCGGGGCCGTTCCCGTGACGACCAGGAATTATGCGCTGGTGCAGAGTGTCGCCGACGGGGGCGTGCTGATCCCAGGCCATCCGCGCGGCTGGTTCTATGGCCGCCGCTTCGTGCGCGCCTGTGTCGAGCTGCTCACGGACGACGTTCACTGGCGGGTGTACGCCGAGAGAGGCCGTCGCCGCGCGCACGATCTGTTCTCGCCGCCGCGCGTTCTGGACCGGCTGCTGGAAGGCGCCGCGTGACGATGGATGTCCCCGTTCTGCTGGTAGTCTACCGTCGCGCCGATCTGACGGCGCGGACGCTCGCGGCGATCGGTGCCGCGCGTCCGCGGCAACTGTTTGTCGCCGCGGACGGCCCGGCGTCTGCGACCGAGCGCCTCGCGTGCGACGCGGCAAGAAGGCCGCGACGGCGGTCACCTGGCCGTGTGAACGTTCGGACGGACTTTGCCGTCGAGAACATGGGATGCGCGGCACGGATGACGTCGGCGCTTGACTGGTTGTTCAGGCACGCCGACCACGGCATCGTGTTCGAGGACGACTGTCTGCCGTCACCGGATTTCTTTCCGTTCTGCCGATGAGCTGCTCGAGCGCTACCGGGACGACCGCCGGGTCATGCACATCAGCGGTGAAACCTACGTCAGCATGCCGGCCGGCCGAGTCGTACTACTTCTCAAAATATGCGCTCACCTGGGGTTGGGCCACGTGGAAGCGCGCGCTGGGACGCTGTGCGATCGGACGATGGCGGGCTGGCCGGCGATGCAGGGGCGGCCGGAGCTGCAGGCGTTGTTCGATACGCGCGACGAGCGCGCCTACCTGATGTCCACCTTCGAGCAGCAGGCGGCGCTCTGGGCCGACGTGGGACTACGCCTGGTGGTACACGTGCATGACCACACGGGTTGTCGATCCACCCTTCTGTGAATCTCATCACCAATACCGGCAGCGATTTGCGCGCGACCCACACCGAGGGGGAGACCGTGTGCCATCGCGAGGTGGGGGCGCTGTCCTTTCCGCTGCGGCATCCGCCTGCCGTGTTGCGACAGCCGCGCGCGGACATGGACACGTTCGATCGCCGGCTCGTCGGGGCACCTGCTGAAGCGGCAGCGCACGTGGCGGCACCAGGCCGGACGCCCGGGCCGGTGGCTCCGCCGCACCCTTCGGCCCGGGGGCTAGCCAGCCAAGGCCACCCCAGGATGGTGTGTCTTATTGGACGCTAAATCGTATCGCTATTGACACAGACCGCCTCATCCGCGACAATTCCGTCATCGCGCAACTTACCGCCCCTGTGACCGAGAGGGCGGAGCTGTATCCCACACACCATGTACACATCTCGCACAGACCAGTGGCCGCTGGCGCTGATGGGACCGTCGACAGTGACCGTCCGCGCCCGCGCCGCCTTCGACGCGGCGGCTTCGAGCGCGGCGCCGACGCTCATCGTGGCGGATCGCGGGCTCGA
This sequence comes from uncultured Actinomycetes bacterium, assembly GCA_963794105.1. Taxonomy (GTDB): domain Bacteria; phylum Actinomycetota; class Thermoleophilia; order Solirubrobacterales; family Solirubrobacteraceae; genus AC-49. The sequence continues at coordinate 42,177 of CAWCEB010000215.1, forward strand.
GCCGGATGCCATCGCCCGCGCCCTCCACGCGCGCAGCCGTCCCGGCACGCCCCTCATCGTCATCAACTGCGCCTCGGTGGACGAAGACATCGACCGGCAGTTGTTCGGCAAGCCGGCGCGCGGCGCGCCCCGCGCGGATCTCGAGACGCTTGGCGCCGACTCGGCACTGATGCGCGCCAAAGATGGGACGCTGTATCTCCAGCACATTCTGGAACTGCCGGCCACGACACAACGGCGCCTTGCCCGCGTGCTGCGCGACCGCGAGGTCAGCGCGGCCGGACGCCGGGCGGCGGTGCGCGCGCGCGTCCTGGCCGACGCCCCGGCGTCGGTCGCGTCCGACGTGCGCGACGGCCAGCTCCGCTCGGATCTGTTCCGCCGGCTGTCGCAGATCTGCATACCCGTGCCGAGTTTGCGCGAGCGCGCCGGCGACATTCCCGAGGTGGTCGAGACGATTGCGGCGGAGCTGCGAGGCGGCTCGCCGCTCGTCTTCACACAGGCGGCGCTGACGGTGCTCGCGGCCGCGGCCTGGCCAGGCAATCTCGATGAGCTCCGGTCGGTGCTCGAGCGCATCCTGCAAGGCGCGACCGAGGGCTCCGTTCGCCAGGAGGACGTCCTGGCGCACCTGCCGATCGACGGGGCATTCGCGCGCATCGCGCCGCACGTCAGTCTGCGAGAGGCGCGGCAGCAGTTCGAGCGCGAATACATCGCGTCCGTGCTCGAACGGCACCGCTGGCGCATGAGCGATGCGGCGCGGACGCTCGGGATCGAGCGGGCCAACCTGTATCGCAAGGCGCGGCAGCTGGGGATCATGCGGCGGTCCACGCGGGTGGCGTCCTGATGCGCTGGCCCGTACTGCTGCTCGCCGCCGGCGTGACCCTCATGGCCGGTCGTGCGTCGGCTCAGACGCCAGACGAACCACCACCGCCCGGCACCGCCGTCCTCGGCCCGGTCCGGCTGACGCCCAGCCTGATCATTCGGGACATGGGCGTGGACAACAACGTCTTCAATGAGGCCGAGGATCCGAAGAGCGATTTCACGTTCACGACCGTGCCGCGACTGGACGTGGGGTTTCGCGCCAGACGCCTCCATCTGACGCTGTCGACGTTCGCCGACCTGGTCTACTTCAAGAAGTACGACAGCGAGCGCAGCACCAACGCCAGCGCGGACACGCGACTGGAGGTCGATCCTCGGACGGCTGCGCCCATACGTGAGTGCCCGCGGCGTCGACACGCGGTCCCGGCTGAATGCCGAAGTGGACACGCGCGCCCGTCACCACGACGTGACCTACGGCGGCGGCGTGTCATTCGCCGTCGCGTCCAGGACGCGCCTGCTGTTCAACGCATCCACCACCGGCATCGAGTACGACGAGGGCCAGGAGTTTCGCGGGGATGATCTGAAGACCAGCTTCGATAGCCGCCGCAACACGATCGATGGCGGATTCTCGATGAGCCTGACACCCATCACGCGTTTCAGCGTGCTGGTCGAGCGTGAAGAGCAGCGCTTCGATCTGTCTCCGGATCGCGATTCCGACACCTGGCGGATCACCCCTGGGTTGACGTTCAACCCCACGGGACTCGTGACCGGCAGTGCTTCGGTTGGCTACCGGCATTTCCATCCGCTGTCGGCGACGCTGCCCGACTACTCCGGCCTCGTCTCGGCTGTATCCGTCGGCGCCACACTCTACAGCCGGCACCAGCTGCAAGGCGTGATCAACAGGGACGTGCAGTACTCGTACGACGAGGCGACCGACTACTACCTGGGGACGACGTTCGGACTCACCTGGACGATGCTCGTCGCCGGACCAATCGATGTACGTGGAACCGGCACGAGGAGCATCATGGACTACCGCAACGTCTCCGAGGCCACCGGACGCGACGCGATGAACACGTATGGCGGCGGTATCGGCTACCGCTTTGGATCGCGAGCCCGGGCCAGCTTCAACGTGGACTGGTCGCGCCGTGAGTCCGACAGCTCCGCCGAGCGGCGCTATCGGAATCACCGCTATTTTTTGGGTTGACGTGGGGATCGACGACATGAGCACGCTCACGCTTGTTCTGCTGCTCTTTCAGGCGGTGCAGCCGCGGGCCGTGGCGCCCGCTCCGGCGCAGGACGACTACGTCATCGGCGTGGCCGACGTCCTCGACGTGACCGTCTTCAACGAGCCGGACGCGTCGCGATCCGGCGTGGCCGTCGACAACGACGGCACCATCGACTGTCCCGTACATCGGCCGCGTCACGGTGGCCGGACTGACCGCGCGCGCGGTCGAACGCGCCGTCAAGGAGCGGCTGTCGAAAGGGTTTAAGCAATACTGTAACTGAGCCAGTAAAAAAAAAAAAAAAAAAAAAAAAAAAAAAAACTTGCGCGGAATAAACAATACCCATAGCGTTTATTCTTTTTTTTTATTTTAATGTTTCAATTTTAATTCGCCGCAAGCCAACTTACATCTCGCCCATCGTCCATCTTCCCTGTCATGGGACGAGAACGAGCACACATCTGCAATATAAATTTATTATTGCCCCTCCAACTGCCCCAACATCATAGCTCTGCTAATGGCCAGCTAGAGCTGACACCACTAGCTGTCAGCCTGCACCCCCACATCACCCCCAACTGCAACCACCGCAGCCGCCAACCTCGCGCGGCCAATGCCCCGCTTCCTCGCAGCACCATTCGCCCGGCATCTCCAGTATTCACGGCAAGCTCCCGTCCACCATCCACCGCGCTTTCCGGACAACGCCGCCCGCACCGACTCGCTACATAGCGCGACAGTACCGGCACGCCAATTTCCCTTCTTCATCTCAACATGACGAAACCGAGGCAGCAGCAGCAGGCCGATACGTATTGCGTCCCATGGCCGTCGCCACCGCGCCCAGCGACAGGATGGTGCCGGAGGTTCCAATCACCCGGTCGAAGCCCTCCGTTGACGATGTAGCTGACGTAGCGATCGACCTGCTCGCCGATGAACCTCACCAGCTTGCGCTCGTCGCGCGGCTGATCGGATCGGAGGTGACATAGCGCTCGGTGAGGCGGATGACGCCGATCTTGAAGCTGCGGGCGAACTTCACCTCGCGGCCGGTGCCGCAGCGTGATCTCGACGCTGCCGCCGCCGATGTCGATGACGACGGACTCTTCGCGGGTGTCGACGCCGTAGACCGCGGCCAGGTGAATCAGCCGGGCTTCCTCGGTGCCGGTGATGATGCGGGGCCGGATGCCGGTCTGCTGCTCGATGGCCGGCGAGGAAGTCGCCGCCGTTCTCGGCCTCGCGCGTGGCGCTGGTCGCCGCGGCCAGGATCTCGTCGACCTGGTGCGAGCCGGCGATGCGCTCGAACTTCGAGAGCGCCTGGAGCGCCGCGGTCTGGGCCGACCGGGTCAGCTTGCGCCCGTCGAGACCGCCCGCGCCGAGCCGGACCATTTCCTTCTCCCGATCGATGACCTCGAACGAGAAGTCGGGGCGCACGCGGACCACGATCATGTGGACCGAGTTCGTGCCGATGTCGATGGCGGCCAGGCGCATGGAAGCTCGTGGGGAAGCGGGCCGGTATAATGGCCGTCCCGAATCCTAGCATGCAGCGGACCACGCTCCCGGCGAGGCTTTTGCGGCAGCGGCTGCTGTCCCTGCTCGACGCGCTGCCCGCGGCGGCGTCAGGTGACGTGACGTCGGTCCACCGCGCCCGCGTCGCCTCCCGGCGGCTGCGCGAGGTACTGCCGGTGCTGGCTGAAGCGGCCGGCTCGGACGCGCTGGACCGGGCAGGCAAACAGGTGCGGCGCATCACCCGGGCGCTTGGACCGATCCGTGAACTGGACGTGGCGCTTGGTCACCTGGAGGAGATGGGGCCGCGCGCCGGCGTTTCCGAGAACGCCGTGGCGGCGGTCCGGGCCCACCTGCTGGACGAGCGGCAATCCATCGCCAGGCGATGCTCCATGTCATCACCCCGGCTGCAATAGCAATACGTACTCTAGTCAAGTCAGACACAACAAACGGCCATTTGTTCGTGTTTCCCGACAATGCGCGCCGCTCGCTGCCGTCGGTGTACGGCACCTATCTGCTGCTCGACGCCGCGACCGGCGTGCCCGGGCGGTGCTCGACGGCACCGCGCTGACCCTGCGCCGCACCGCCGCCGCCTCGGCGCTCGCCGCCTCCTATCTGCGCGCCCCGGAAGCGCGCGTGCATCTGATGGTCGGCACCGGCGCGCTCGCGCCCCATCTGATCGCCGCGCACGCCGCGGTGCGGCCGATCCGGCAGACCCTGGTATGGGGACGCGATCCCAAAAGGCCGCGCGCGCTGGCCGCGCGCCGCCGCGACCGGGATCGCCGCCGCGCCGGTACGCCGATCTCGCCGAGGCCGCGGCCAGGCCGACATCATCACCTGCGCCACCCTGGCGCAAGCCGCTGATACGCGGCGCGTGGCTCAAACCCGGCGCCCATCTCGACCTGGTCGGCGGCTACCGCCCCGAGATGCGCGAGGCCGACGACGACGCGATCGCCGCGCCCGCGTCTTTATCGACACCGAAGCGGCCTTGCACGAGGCCGGCGACATCGTCCAGCCGCTGCATTCCGGCGTGCTGCGCCGGAGCGCATCGCCGGCGACCTGTTCGGGCTGGGCGCGGCACAAGCCGGAGGCGGGCGCCGATGAATCACGCTGTTCAAATCGGTCGGCACCGCGCTCGAAGACCTCGCCGCCGCCAGGCTGGCGGTTGGCCGTTTCGGGCCTGTGGACGCGGACGCTAATTTCGCCAAATTCATCCTCTATTATCGACACTTGGCAGAAGCGTTGCGGCGTCAAGACGCACCGGAATTCTGACATAACGATGCAACCGATACGGGAAAGCTCGCTGCAGATCAGCCTGCAGATTCAGCAAGCCGCAAAAGCAGCTCAACTCTGAATTGTAGATTGCCGGCGCGATTTAGGAAACTTTGCCGTTACACGGTTGACGGCAGGGCGCCGCGGGCGGATCGTCGGCCCGGTTCTTCGCCGGCGGCGGCGCGGCAGAGGATCGGATCGGGAGAACGTGATGAAAGTCGGGATCGCGCTCAACATGCTGTGCCAGCCCGGCCGCTCCGATGCGGCGGTCGTGGGCGAGCATCTGGCGATGGGCGATCTCGCCGAGCCGCTCGGCTTCGACTCGCTGTTCGCGCTCGAGCACCATTTCACCGGCTATGCGATGTCGCCGGCGCCGCTCCAGCTGCTGGCCTATTACGCCGGGCGCACCAGCGGATTCAGCTCGGGACGTCGGTCATCGTCCTGCCGTGGCACGACCCGATCCGCGTCGCCGAGGAGATCGCGCTGCTCGACATATTGTGCGGCGGGCGCTGCCTGTTCGGCTTCGGCCGGGGTGCCGCGAGCGTCGAATATGAGGGGTTCCGCATCCCGATGGGGGAGGCGCGGCCGCGCTTTGTCGAGGCGGCGCAGATCGTCGTCAAGGCGCTGCGCGGCGAGATATTCGAGTATGAGGGCGAGTTCTTCAAGATTCCGCGCACCGCGATCCGTCCGCGGCCGATCTCGCATCCCGGAGCAGCGCTTCTACGCCTCCGCGGTCAGCCCGGAATCGGCCGAGATCATGGCCAAGCTCGGCTTCGGCATCTTGATGGTCATGCAGAACGAGTGGCCAAAGGCGGCGGAGGACATCGCGCGCTATCGCGAGATCGCGACTGAGGTCGGGCACAACCCGCGCCCGCCGATCATCCTGACCAACGTCTGCTGCGCCGAAAGCCGCGACGAGGCGCAGGAGCGGCGTTCAATGTCTCGGCAAAAAGTGGCAGTCGATCGACGACCACTACCATTTCTCGGACGGACATCTCGCGACCGTCAAAGGCTACGAGAGTACGGCAAGATGGCGCGGACCTATGCCAAGATCGGCGAAAGCGCCGAGACCCGGAAAAAGGCGACCGATTTCTATGTCGGCATCCAGATCGTCGGGACGCCCGCGACTGCCTCGAAAAGATCGCCGGTTACAGCGGCTGACCGGCCTCGACCATCTCGTGACCGAGTATTCGTTCGGCGCGATGCCGCACGAGGAGGCCGAACTCAACATGCGTCTGTTCGCCGACAAGGTGCTGCCCATATTGCAACGCGACCCGGCCTTCGCCGGCACCGGTGTGCCCAAACCGCGCCTGCGCCGCCCCACCCGGAACAGGAGCGCCTGTTCGCGCCGGCTTGAGCAGCCGAAAGCCGATCGACTCGCCACGCCTTGCGCAGCAGCAAATACAGCGCGCCGTCGCCGCCGTCGTGCAACCGGGCCGGGTCATCGCGAGCAGGTGCCGCCGCAGCTCGGGTTCGTTGAGCCAGCGCGGCACGCCGGCCTTCAAAACGCCGCCACTGATCCCCATGCCCGGTGATGACCAGCACGCAGCGCCGGCCGATCGCGCGCGACCCGGCGACAAACCCGGGCAGCCCGCGACACGCCTCCGCCTGCCTCATCCCGTGCAGGTCGAGCCGGGCCTCGATCGTATAGCGGCCGCGCCTCAGCCGCTCGGCGCTGGCGCGGTCCAGCCCGGCAAAGCTGTCAAGCGGGGGCAGTCGAGGCTATCGGCATTGGCCGCGGCGGCTTGCGATCGGGCCGCGGGCGTCCCGCCCGCAGCCCACGACAGGGCGGGCAGGATGGACCGCGGTCCAAAGGCGGCGGCTCAGTCCCTGTTCCGGCAACACCGCGACGGCCGCGCAACGGAAAACGTCCCCATCGCCCGCCGCCACAGCCCGATATCGTCAGAGGACAGCCGCATCATCCGCCGGCGCCTCCGCAGCTGGTTGACGAGTACAACGTGCAGCCGGCGCGGACCATGCGCGCCGAGCTGGATGCGCTGCTCGATGTCGCCTTTCTTCGACGGGCTAGTAATCAGATTGACCGTGCGCGGCCACCGCCAGCCGGGTCGCCGCCGGCCTTCCTGCCTTCGCTTACCTACTATTTCCCAGGCGTCCTCATAGCCGGCAACGATCTGCCCGGCATGCACAACCACGATATGCGTGTCGGGCAGAAAATTGAGCGTCGTCGGCGTGTCAGCTCCCGATACCAGCATCAGCGTGCCGGTCTCGGCGATCGCCGCCAGACACGGGGTCAGCGACACCGCGTCGCGCGGTTCGGCGCGTCCCCGGCGGATGCGCAAGAAGCGGCCGTTCATGCCACGGTATCTCGGTCGAATTCGGGGTTGGGCGCCATCACGAATTCCGCCGGCAGGTTCTCGGCCGAAAGATAGCGCGCCATCTCAGCCGGGATCTCGGATCTTGGAGAAGACGCGCGCAACCGTCGTCTGCACCTCCTCGGCCATCGCGACAAACAGGTCGATCCGCGCCGGCGTCGTCGAGAGCGGCGGCGCGCGCCGGCACGAGGTTGCGCCGATGCTCGGCGATACGCTCCTCCAGCACCGCGCGGGTTTCGGCCGGCAATGGTCCGCGCCGCAGCCCCCTGCGGATGCCGCCGAGTATGTCATCGCGCGCGCTCATAACCTGTCCAGCCCCGGACTTGTTGCCGCGCTGCCGTTCGGCCCACAGGCTCTGGAAGCTGCGCCCTTCCGGCGCCGGCAGGTCGCGCACCGAGGTCCAGCCATGGGCGAGCGGCAAATGGCGAAAGCGCCCGCGCCCGTTGCCCACCGCCCCGAGCACGCGGTGCCGCGATGCCTGGTCATCGCGTGATACAGCGCCGGCCGCGCCGCTAGCCAGGCCCACAGCCCGCAGCCCCG
>CAWCEB010000216.1:0-39342 GCA_963794105.1 uncultured Actinomycetes bacterium
GGCGACGGCGTCGCCCTCTCCGCGCTGGGAGCGCTGATGCTCACGTCTCTTGCGCTGGTCGGCGCAGTCGTCGCGACCCGGCAGCCGCGCAATGCCGTCGGTTGGCTGCTTGGGCTGATCCCGCTCTCGTTCGGCCTGCTCTTCTTCGGCAACAGCCTGTACTGGCAGCTGGCGCTACCGGCGGGAGCTGATCCTCGCGCCGCCGTGTACGCGGCATGGCTGGCGAACTGGACATGGATCCCGTCGATCGTGGCGGCCTTCGCGCTGCTCCCGCTGCTGTTCCCGACCGGGCGTCCGCTCTCGCGGCGATGGCGGCCGCTCGTGGGTATCGCGATCGGGGCGGGTGCCGTGACCTTCGCCGGCACGGCATTCGCTCCCGGACCGCTGGACGCATACCACGAGGTCGTCAACCCGCTCGGCATCGACAGTCGCGCGATCGACGTTCTCGGAGGCGTCGGGTCTGCGTGCCTGGCCGCGACGGCGCTCGCATCGGTCGCCTCGCTCGTGCTCCGTTATCGGCGCTCCCACGGCGTCGAGCGCCAGCAGATCAGATGGGTCGCGGCCGCTGCGGTGCTGCTCGTCTGCTGCTTCGTCGGAGCCGGCCTTGGCGGAGACGCGGCGTTCGCGCTCCTGCTCCTCGGGCTGTTGATCGTCGCGATGGCCGTCGCCGTCGCGATGCTGCGCTACCACCTGTATGACATCGACGTCGTGATCAATCGCGCGCTCGTCTACGGCGCGCTGACGGCGACGCTGGCCGGCTGCTACCTCGGGGCCGTGCTGCTGCTCCAGCTCGTGCTGAGTGGCGTGACGCAGGGCTCCGGCCTCGCCGTGGCGAGCTCCACGCTCGCCGTGGCCGCGCTGTTCCGCCCGGCGCGGGCCCGCATCCAGGAGGCGGTCGACCGGCGCTTCTACCGGCGCAAGTACGACGCACAACGCACGCTCGCGTCGTTCAGCGCGCGCCTGCGCGACGAGGTCGCGCTCGACGCGCTGAGCGCAGAGCTCCGCGCCGTGATCGGCGACGCCATGCAGCCGGCGCACGTGTCGCTGTGGCTGCGCGCACCGGCGGACGCTCCGTGAGTCACGATCGCATGGAGCCGGAGTGGGCGATGGTGACGATTGCGTTCGTCGACATCCGCGGCTTCACGAGCTTCGCGGATCGTTCGACGGCGCGGGAGGCGGTCGCCTACCTCGACGAGTTCTTCGCAACGGTCGTACCGGTCGTCCACGAGCACGGTGGATATGTGAACAAGCTGTTGGGCGACGGCCTGCTTGCCGTCTTCGACACGCCGGATCACGCCGATCGCGCCCTTGCGGCCGGCTGCGCCATGGTGTCTGGCATCGGTGCCCGGTTCGGCGATCGTCTGCGAATAGGCGTCGGTATCAACTCGGGGCTGGTGCTCGTCGGGACGATCGGAGCCGCCGGCGTGGCGGAGCATGGCGTGATCGGCGACCCGGTGAACGTCGCCGCGCGCGTGCAGGACGCGACGCGCGAGTTCGGCGAGCCGCTGCTCGTCACCGAAGCAACGCGCCTTCTGCTCGAAGCGGAGCGCTCCGACCTTGTCGCGCGCGGCTCGCTGTCGCTGCGAGGCAAGGCGCGTGACGTGAACGTGTACGGGCTCGCCGCGGCGTCCGTAACGGTTCCAGGACGCCCGGGCCGTACAACGGAGCGGCGATGATCGCATTGACCAGACCGTTTCGGCACCGGCTCGCCGCCCGCGCCCGCCGCGCGCCCGCTGCGACGGAGCCGGCGCCTGCGGCGGCGCAGGCACCGCCCGAGCAGCCGCCGGTCGACATCGCTCCCAACGATCCGCTGCTCGCCTACCTGCAGTCGGCGAGCGGCGCCGTCGACGTCGAGGCGCTCGACCTCGACTCTCCCGCGCTGCGTGAGCTGAAGGCCGCAGGCATGAAGCTGGCGGTGCCGCTCGTCAGTCAGGGCGAGCTGATCGGCGTGCTCAACCTCGGGCAGCGCCTCTCCGAGCAGGACTACTCCTCCGATGACCGCAAGCTGCTTGACAACCTCGCCGCCCACGCGGCGCCCGCGCTGCGGGTGGGACAGCTCGTCCGCCAGCAGGAGGCCGAGGCCGCGACCCGGCAGCGGTTCGAACAGGAGCTCGAGGTCGCCCGGCTCATCCAGCAGAACTTCCTCCCGAAGGAGCTGCCTGACCTGCCCGGCTGGCAGATCGCCGCGTACTACCGACCGGCGCGCGAGGTCGGCGGCGACTTCTACGACGTGATCCCGCTGCCGGACGGCCGCGTCGCCTTCGTCGTCGGCGACGTCACGGACAAGGGCGTGCCGGCGGCGCTCGTGATGTCGGCGACGCGCAGCGTCCTACGCGCCTCAGCGCCGCGCCTGATCGAGCCCGGTGTCGTGCTCGAACGTGTCAACGAGCTGCTGTGTCCCGACATGCCGCCGAAGATGTTCGTCACCTGCCTGTACGGGGTGCTCGACCCCGCGACCGGTCGCCTGCGCTTCGCGAACGCCGGGCACGACGTGCCGTACGTCAAGACGGCCGCACGGCGTCGAGGAGCTGCGCGCTCGCGGCATGCCGCTGGGACTCATGCCGGGCATGGCCTACGAGGAGAAGGAGACGGTGCTGGCGCCGGGCGAGAGCGTCCTGCTGCACTCCGACGGGATCGTCGAGGCGCATGACCCCGACCGCGCGATGTTCGGCTTCCCGCGCCTCAAGGAGACCGTCGCCGATCACGCCGGAGGACAGGCGCTGATCGACCACGTGCTCGCCGAGCTCGAGACCTTTACGGGGCGGGCGCCGAGCAGGAGGACGACATCACGATGGTCACGCTCGAGCGCTCGCGGCCGGCGACGCGTGCTCGCGGAGTTCGAGCTGCCCAGCGCGCCGGGCAACGAGCGCGAGGCGATCGAGCGGGTCGCGAGCGCCGTGGCCGGCCTCGGCCTCGAGCCGGTGCGCCTCGAGCGTCTGAAGACCGCCGTGGGCGAGGCGACGATGAACGCGATGGAGCACGGCAACGAGTACCGCGCCGACCGCCCGGTGTCGATCCGCGTGCTGCACACCGGCGACCGGCTGCGCGTCGAGGTCAGCGATCTCGGCGGCGCCGCCGAGCTCCACGCCGCCGAGGCTCCCGACCTGGGGCCAAGCTCGCCGGCGAGCAGACGCCGCGCGGCTGGGGGCTCTTCCTGATCGAGAAGATGGTCGACGAGGCGAACGTGACCGGCGATGGCGGCCGGCGGACGCTCGAGCTCGTCGTGCACCTGCGAGGAGGCGACGATGGCGGTACATGAGCTCGAAGTGTCGGTGCGCGAGCCCGGCGGCATGGCGATCCTCGACTTGGTCGGCGACGTCGACTCGTCCGCCGAGGGAGTGCTGCAGCGCGCCTAGAGAGGCGGCCGCACGCGAGCTGCGGCCGATCGCCCTGAACTTCTCCGATGCGGACTACATCAACAGCACCGGGATCGCGCTGATCGTGGGCCTCCTGGCCCAGGCGCGCGCCCGCGGGATCCAGATCACGGCGTTCGGGCTGTCGGACCACTACCGCGAGATCTTCGAGATCACCCGGCTGGCCGACTTCATGACGATCGCAGACAACGAGAACGGCGCCGTCGACGGCGCGGAACGGAGCAACCATGCCTGAAGCCGCAACCACGTTCGAGGTGCGCGAGCCGTCCGAGCAGTCGCGCGTGATCGACATCCAGGGCGACATCACCGCCGCCAGCGAGGACGTCCTGATGGAGGCCTATACCCGCGCCAGTGACGATGGGGTGCAGGCGATCGTCCTGGGCTTCACCGGGCTGGACTACATGAACAGCGGTGGCATCGGGCTCCTGGTGACGCTGCTCGTGCGCGCCCAGCGCCAGCATCAACGCGTGCTCGCCTTCGGGCTGTCGGAGCACTATCGCCAGATCTTCGAGCTGACCAGGCTCGACGAGGCCATGTCGATCCACGACAGCGAAGACGAAGCACTGGCGGCGGCGAAATGACCACCGCACGCGATGAAGCGAGCTGGGCCAAGTCGGGGTCGCGGCTCAACGTCGGCGACGTCCCTGACGGCGCGATCAACCGCAACGTGGACGGGCGCCGGGTCACCTCCCCGATCCAGGGCTTCGGGAAGATGTGGCAGAAGACCTACCAGGTGCGGTTGCCGGCGGATCGGGTGTCGGCGACCGAGCTGATCGCCACGTGGAAGCAGCGCTTCCCCGAGTTCTGGCCCGACGGCAACAGCTTCTACTCCCCGCTGACCGGGATCGAGCCCGGCGAGGTGGCGCTGCTCAACATGACGCTGCCGGGCCGGATGAAGCTCTCGACGGGCGTGATGGTGCTCTACGCCGACGAGGAGTCGTTCACGCTGATGACGCCGCAGGGCCACATGTTCGCCGGCTGGATCACGTTCAGCGCAAGCGAGCTCGAGGGCGAGACCGTCGCCCAGGCACAGGTGCTGATGCGCGCCAGCGACCCGATCTACGAGGTCGGCCTGGCGCTCGGCGGCCATCGCCAGGAGGACGCCTTCTGGCAGCACACGCTCACGCAGCTGGCCGCGCACTTCGGCGAGACGCGGCGAGGTGGACACCCAGGTCGTGTGCGTGGACCGCAGGCGCCAGTGGTCGAAGTGGCGCAACGTCTGGCACAGTGCGGCGATCCGGTCGACGCTCTACACGCTCGCCGCGCCCGCGCGCCTGGTCAAGCGCCTGGTGGCGGCGCGACCGCGCGGTTGTCTGACCCTGCGGTCGTCGTCGGGTCCGGACCGAACGGCCTGGCGGCCGCGATCGTCCTGGCGCAGGCCGGCAGGGACGTGGTCGTGCTCGAGGGGGCCGAGACGCTCGGCGGAGGCTGCCGCTCCGCCGAGCTGACGCTGCCGGGCTTCGTGCACGACACGTGCTCCACGGTCCACGCGCTGGCGCTCGCCTCGCCGTTCCTCGGCGCGCTGCCGCTGGCCGACCACGGCCTCGAGCTTGTGCACCCGGAGGCTCCGCTCGCGCATCCGCTCGACGACGGGACGCGCGGTGATGCTCGAGCGCTCGGTGGCCGCGACCGCGGCCGGCCTCGGGCCCGACGAGCGGTCCTATCGCCGGCTGTTCGAGCCGCTGGTGCGGGACGCCGCCCCGCTCTTCGCCTCCCTGCTCGCGCCACTGCGCCCCCCGCGCCATCCGCTCGTGCTGGCCCGCTTCGCCGCGAGCGGCCCGCGGTCGGCGGCCGGGCTGTTGCGCTCGCGCTTCGACGGCGAGCGCGCGCGGGCGCTGCTGGCGGGCTGCAGCGCGCACTCGATGCTTGCGCTGGAGGCGCCGGTGAGCGCCGCGTTCGGGATCGTGCTCGCGGTGAGCGGCCACGCGGTCGGATGGCCGGTGGCGCGAGGCGGGTCGCAGCGCCTCGCGGATGCGCTCGCCGCGCATCTGCGCTCGCTGGGCGGCACGGTCGAGACGCGGGCACATGGTCGCGTCGCTGGACGAGCTGCCCGTCGGCCGCGCGCCGGTGCTCCTGGACGTGACGCCGCGCCAGCTGATCGAGCTCGCAGGATCGAGGCTGCCCGGCGGCTATCGCCGCCGCCTTGGCCGCTACCGCTACGGCCCCGGCATCTTCAAGGTCGACTGGGCGCTCGACGGCCCGATCCCGTGGACGGCGCCGGAGGCGGCACGGGCGGGGACGCTGCACCTCGGTGGCACGTTCGAGGAGGTCGCGGCCGGCGAGCGCTGCGTCGCTCGCGGCGAGCATCCCGAGCGCCCGTTCGTGCTGCTCGTGCAGGCAAGTCGCTTCGACGCGTCGCGGGCTCCGGGCGGCCGGCACACGGCGTGGGCCTACTGCCACGTTCCCAACGGATCCAGGCGCGACATGACGGCGGCGATCGAGGCGCAGATCGAGCGCTTCGCGCCTGGCTTCCGGGACCTGATCGCGGCCCGTTCGGTGATGGACACGGTCGCGGTGCAGCAGCACAACCCCAACTACGTGGGCGGCGACATCAACGGCGGCCTACAGGACGTGCGCCAGCTGTTCACGCGCCCGGTCGCGCGCGCGAGCCCGTACTCGACCCCGTTGCCCGGCGTCTACCTGTGCTCCTCCTCGACGCCGCCGGGCGGCGGCGTGCACGGCATGTCCGGCTACTGGGCGGCGCGGGCGGCCCTGGCCTCGCGCCGCCGTGTCCCGGGCGACCCCAGGAACGAGAAGTCCTCGAAGTAGACCTGGCTGCGCGGGATGCCCCGCTCGATGAACTGCGTCGCGAGGTTCACGTTCATCGCCGGCGGCCCGCAGATGAGGATCGCGGCGTCGTGCTCGATCGGGCGGCTCACCCCGATGATGTCCTGGGCGCCGATCCGCCCGAGGGAGCGGCTGCGGATCGGCACGACGCGGAACTGCGGATAGCGGTCGGCCTTGGCGTAGAGCTCGTCGATGAAGTGGGCGTGCTCGGGGCCCTCCGTGCAGTAGAAGAAATCGATCTCGCCGGCAGATCCGTCGAGGCTGCGGGCCATGCTCAGCAGGGGCGTGACCCCGATCCCGCCGGCGATCCAGATCTGCCGCACGTTGGGCACGTTGAGGTGCGAGAACGTGCCGTAGGGCCCCTCGATGTCGGCGCGCGTTCCGACGGGAACGCCCTGGAGCGCCGCCGTGTGGTCGCCCAGTGCTTTGACGACGATGTCGAGCGTGCCGTTCCGTGGGCGACGATGCGATCGAGTAGGGATGCGGCTCACGCCCGACCGCGTCCGAGCGGAAGCCGATGAAGATGAACTGCCCGGGCATGAACGCGATCGCCGCGCCCGACTGGCTGCAGGCGGATCTCGACGACATCGTCGTCGAGCCGGTTGACCGCTGCGACGACATATCGGTGGCGGCGCGCGAGCAGCGTCGTGAGGAGCGAGCGGTGGGCGAACGCGGCGAGCGCGACCGCGGTCGGCACGGCCAGGACAACCAGCAACGGGGTGAACGAGCGGACGCCGGGGACGCCGAACGCGTGCAGCGCCGCAATGGCGAACGTCACTCCGAGCGCGCGCTGGACCAGCACGAACCGCTCGTGCGAGAGCTGGGCGAAGAAGGTCAGCGCCAGCCCGGCGGCCATGCAGGCGAGCGCGATCGTCCCGGCGAACACGGCCCAGCCCGCGCCCGGGAGGAAGAGGTTGAGCCCGTCCGCATGTGCGGCGGCCAGCGATCGCGTGCGCGGCCGCCAGGGAGATCGCAATGATCGCGACGCGACGGTGAACGAGGTACATGGCCTCGAGGCCGCCGAAGAGGCGCGCGATTGCCGCGACCCGGCTGCCGATGATCAGATTCCCGGCGAACGCCGCCACGGCGGCGAGCCCGGTGATGTTCGCGAGGCTGCCCAGCACCGCCGTCGTGCTCGAGACTCTGCTGTCGAGCGGGCGTGCCGCCGCCCAGACGGCGATCGGCGTCAGCAGCAGGACGCCCACGGCAATCCAGGCACGGGCAGTGCGGATGCCGGTGGCCGGCCCCTCCATCGGCCGACCCTAACGCGGAGGGCGCCGATGGGGCTCGCCATACTGGGCGGGATGGTGTTCGCGCATCCCGCCCGACATCTTCTGCGCGCCAAGGACCTCGCCGACGCGCGCTACGCCGAGCCGCTCGAGGTGGACGACCTGGCTCGGGCCGCTGGCCTCTCCCGGGCGCATTTCAGCCGCGAGTTCCGTCGCACGTTCGGTGAGTCGCCACATGCGTATCTGCTGACACGACGGCTCGAGCGCGCGGCCGCCCTGCTGCGCACCACCGACCACTCGGTGGCGGACATCTGCTTCTCGGTCGGGCTGCAGAGCGTCGGCTCGTTCACGACGAGCTTCACGCGCACGTACGGGATGTCACCGACGGCCTACCGCGCCGCGTTCCCGCCGGCCGCCGACTTCGCGCGCGTGCCGGCGTGCCTCGTGCACCTGCACGCGCGCCCGCAACGCAGCACGTTTCGAGAAGACAGCTCGCTGCGGCCGGGCTAGCTTCGTCGCATGATCAAAATCAACAGCGCGCAGCTCTGGGTCCACGATCAGGACGAGGCGCTCGCCTTCTACACGCAAAAGCTCGGCATGGAGGTTCGCGCCGACGTCACGCTCCCCGAGATGGGCGACTTCCGCTGGCTCGTCGTCGCCCCGCCCGGCCCGGAGGAGGTCGGGATCACACTGATGGCCATTCCGGGCGCACCGGTCATGGACGACTCGACCAGGGAGCAGGTCAGCGAGCTCATGTCCAAGGGCTTCGCCGGCACGGTGTTCCTGACGACCGACGACGTGCAGGCCGACTACGAGGACCTCAGCGCCCGCGGCGTCGAGTTCCTCGAGAAGCCCGAGCAGCGTCCGTACGGGATCGACTGCGGGTTCCGCGATCCTTCGGGCAACAGCTTCCGGCTCACCCAGGTCACCCTGGCGCAGGTCTGAGTCCGCCTCCCGCGCCGGCCGAGCGAGGCCGGCGCGGGAGCGGTGCCGTCAGCGGGCTCGCCCGCTGACACACGCGATGTCGTACTGGGACACCGCGTGGGGGTTCGTCGCGGGGTTGGATGCCGCGCCCGCGTAGGTATTCGTCGCGTGGACGAAGCCCGGCGTCGAGAAGCCCGGCGGTGGGTTGGAGCCCGGGTCGTTCTCACAATCGGCGCCGGGCTGGCCGGCACCCGCGGGGGTGGCGGCTACGACGAAGATCGCGGCGACTGCCGCCGCGACGCCACCAAGCTTGCGCATGGGGGCCTCCTTTGATCAGGGCGTACATGCATCAAGGACGTCGCCGCGGCGGCGCGCCTTTCCGGACAGTGTTGGGATCGCGTTAGGACGCCGTCACAGGCTCAGGCGAGCGCCGCTCTCAGGCGCGCGCCGAGTAGCGCAATGCGCTCGACGGGCTCGCGGCTGAACACGAGGCGTGGATGGCGCTCGGCGACCGCGCCACGCCAGCCCGTCATCGGCGTCGCCGCCACCCGCTGCTCGAGCAGCCGCGCAGTTCGAGGAGCTCATCCACGTCGACTAAGGCGGCGCAAGCGCCGGAGGCACGCGCTCCGGATCGCCGATGCCTGCCTGCACTGCGGTCACGCGGACGGCCTCGGCAACCGCCTCATGGACGCTGCGGTCCAGCGGGTCGGGTACAAGCTCGGACTCGAGCGTCAGGCCCGCAAGCGCCCACGCGGCCGCGAGCTTCATCTCGGTCGTGATCCGGCGGGCGCCCGCCATGAGCGCGCCGCGGAAGATGCCCGGGTAGCCGAGCACGTTGTTGACCGCCGAGCCGTCGGCTGCGAAGGCGGCGCCCGCGGCGAGCGCGTCGTCGGGGTAGATCTCCGGCACCGGGTTCGTCAGCGCGAGGATCACCTGGCCAGGGCGGACCATGTCCGGGCGTGATGAGGCCCGGGCGGCCGGTCGTCGCGACGACGACGTCGGACTGCGCCAGCACGCTCGTCCATCGACGCACCTCGATCCCGTGGTCGCGCGCGCGCTGGTGCGATGCCTCGTTGGGGTCGAACGCCAGGACGCGCTGCGCGCCGCCGTCCTTGATCAGCGCCGCGATGCCGAAGCCGGCGGCGCCGAGGCCGAGCTGGCCGACGACCGACTGATCGAGGCGCCGGTCGACCTGCCTGCAGCCCGCGATCGCGGCGGCCAGCGTGACGACGGCCGTCCCGTGGACGTCGTCGTGCATGACCGGCTGCGGGAGCGCCTCGATCAGCCGCGCCTCGATCTCGAAGCACTCCGGCGCCGAGATGTCCTCGAGGTGGATCGCGCCGAACGTCGGCGCGATGCGCATGACGGTCTCGACGAACGTCGTCGGGATCGGGCGCGTCGAGCAGGATCGGCATCGCGCTCAGGCCGGCGCACTGGTCGTAGAAGACGGCCTTGCCCTCCATGACCGGCATCGCGGCGACCGGCCCGATGTCGCCCAGCCCGAGGACGCGCGACCCGTTGGTGACGATCGCCACCGTGCGGCCGATCATCGTGTAGCGCCCGGCGAGCTCCGGGTTCTCCGCGATCGCCGAGCAGATGCGCGCCACGCCCGGCGTGTAGATGTCGCGCATCTCCTGCACGGTCGTGACCGGATGCAGCGCGGTGATCTGGAGCTTGCCACCGTCGTGGCGCATGAACGCGCGGTCGTGGTGCCACAGGACGTTCACGCCGGGCAGCGTGTTGAGGTCGGTCGCGAGGTCCCAGGCCTGGCTGGTGTCGCGCACCTCGACGGTGATCTCGCGGATCGACGCGTCGCGCCCGAGGTTGACTGTGACGACGTCCCCGATCAGCCCCTGGTGCTCCGCGATGACCGAGGCGACCGCCGCCAGCTGGCCGGCGCGGTGGGGGATCTGGACGCGGTAGGTCACGTCGAGCGACATGCCGGATCCGAGCGTACCGCCGGGCCTGTGGTTCAGCCGCAGTCCGGCTGGGCGTACGGTTCACCCATGAGCATCTGGGGACGCGTCTTCGCATCGATGTACGACCGCATGATGGCCTCGACCGAGAGGGACGGGCTGGGCGCCCACCGCGCGGCGCTGATCGCGACCGCGAGCGGCGACGTGCTCGAGATCGGGGGCGGCACCGGGGTCAACCTCGACCACTACGGGCCCGGCGTGACCAGCCTGACGATCACCGAGCCGGAGCCGCCGATGGTCAAGCGCCTTCAGGGCCACATCGCGCAGCGCCGTCCGGACGCTCGGTTGCTGCGAGCGCCGGCGGAGGATCTGCCGTTCGCTGACGACAGCTTCGACACGGTCGTCTCGACGCTCGTGCTGTGCACCGTCGACGATCAGCCGCGTGCGCTGCGTGAGCTGCGGCGCGTGCTGCGCCCGGGCGGCCGCCTGCTCTTCATCGAGCACGTTCGCTCCGAGGATCCGAAGATCGCCCGCTGGCAGGACCGCCTCCTCTCGTTCAATGTCCGCGTCGGGCACGGCTGCCACTGCAACCGGCCGACCCTCGACGGCATCCACGCCGCGGGGTTCGAGGTGGCCGAGCTGAAGCGCGACACGCTCAAGCACGCGCCGCCGATCGTGCGGCCGCTCATCGTCGGAGTGGGCGTGCCTCAGTCGGCGTAGGCAGCTTACGCGCGCGGCCGGAAGCCGGAGCAGAGCACGCGCATCCAGGCGATCTGATCGTCGCGCGGCTCGAGGTACGCCTGCTGCTCCACGGTGAACAGGCCGTCCGGGTTGCGGAGGCTGAAGCGGTAGCCGACACGTTCGCGATCCGAGAACGCGTCGGTGTCGACGGCGTCGAGCGACTCGATCTGGTCGGACGGCTCGAACCAGTGCTGCAGGACCTCGGTGATGACGGCGTCCGGGTCGCTCGCCTCCCAGACGCGCGACGGGGTCATCCCGCGGAAGTCGATCTCCGGGTGCAGCAGCGCACGAACGCCATCGAAGTCCTTTGCCGCCAGCGCCGTGGCGAACTGCTCGCCGAGCGAGGTCATGGCGCGCGGTGGATGTCGTCCACCCAATGGATCTGCTCGGGGTTGGGCTCGATCTCCGGCAGGTCGAGGTTGACGACGACCGGCTCCTGGCCGCTGCGCACGACGACGCAGGGAGAGCTCCGAGTCCGGAGGCGCGTTGATCTCCTGGTGTGGCACGTAGGGCGGCACGTAGATGAAGTCGCCCGGGCCTGCCTCGGCGGTGAACTCCAGCCGCTCGCCCCAGCGCATCCGCGCCTGGCCGGGCGACCACGTAGATCACGCTCTCCAGCGCGCCGTGATGGTGCGCGCCGGTCTTCGCGTCGGCGTGGATGACGACCGTGCCTGCCCAGAGCTTCTCCGCTCCGGCCCGAGCTGCGTCGATCGCTGCCGCCCGGTTCATCCCGGGCGTCTGCGGAGTGTTGGCGTCGAGCTCGCCGGCGTGGACGACGCGGACGCCGTGCAGCCGCCAGTCTGGCTGTTCGGGCGGGGCGGTCATCGCGACGCCGAGCGTACTCCGACCTTGCCCGAACGCGCACGCGCGCAGATAATCAGCGGGCTGTGGCTGCGTGGAAGGACGCGTGGGAAGCGCTGGCCGCCGCGGACCGCCTGAGCCCGCTCGGCGCCGATGACCTGGAGCTGATGGCGCGGGCCGCCTACATGCTCGGCGATGACGCCGGCTATGTCGGTGGACTGGAGCGCGCCCATCAGCTGCACGCCGCGGCCGGCGACGCGCCGCGCGCCGCGCGCAGTGCGTTCTGGATCGGGCACAACCACCTGTTCCGCGGCGATGTGGTGTCCGCGACAGGCTGGTTCGGCCGCGCCCAGCGCTGCCTGGATCGCGAGGAGGAGGACTGCGTCGAGCGCGGCTACCTGCTGATCCCGGTGTGGCTGCAGCAGATGGCCACCGGTGCGTGGGAGTCCGGATACGAGACCGCGGCGGCTGCGGCCGACATCGGCGAGCGCTTCGGCGACGCGGACCTCGTCTGGCTGGCCCGCGACGAGCAGGGTCGCGCACTGCTCAACTGCGGACGGGTGGACGAGGGCCTGCGCCTGGTGGACGAGGTGCTGATCGCCGCGACCGCCGGGGAGCTGTCACCGATCGTGACCGGGATCGTCTACTGCAACACGGTCGCCTTCTGCCAGGCCACCTACCAGCTGCGCCACGCACAGGCATGGACGGACGCCCTGACCCGCTGGTGCGAGCGCCAGCCGGACATGGTCGCCCACATGGGACTCTGCCTGGTCCACCGTGCCGAGGTGATGCATGCCCAGGGCGCCTGGTCGGAGGCGCTGGCCGAGGCGCGCGTGCCGCCGAGCGCTTCACGCAGGGTGTGCTCAACGAGCTGGCGTGCGGCGCGGCGCTGTACGAGCAGGCCGAGGTGCACCGGCTGCGCGGCGCGTTCACGAGGCCGAGGCGGCCTACCGGGCGGCGAGCAGATGCGGACGTGAGCCGCAGCCCGGCCTCGCGCTCCTGCGGCTGGCCCAGGGCAAGGCGGACGCGGCCGCCGCGGCGATCCGCCGGGCGGTCGGCGAGACGACGCAGCCGCTCAACGGGCCGGGCTGCTGCCCGCCTACGTCGAGATCATGCTCGCCGCCGGCGAGCTCGACGGGCCGGAGCCGCCTGCCGCGAGCTCGGCGAGCTGGCCGAGCGGTCGGCAGCGAGACCCTCGCCGCGACGGCGGCGCACGCCGCCGGCGCGGTGGCGCTGGCGCGGGGAGATGCCGAGCGGCGCTGCCCCGGCTGCGTGCGGCCTGGCAGGCGTGGCGCTCACTCGGCGTGCGCTACGAGGCGGCCCGTGTCCGGGTCCTCCTCGGCCTGGCGTGCCGCGCGCTGGCCGACGAGGACTCGGCGCAGCTCGAGCTTCAGGCGGGCCTGGAGGAGCTGGCGCAGCTCGGCGCGGTGCCGGACGTGGACCATGTCGAGGCGCTGCTCTCCCTGCGCGCCGCGATGCCGCGACGACCACGGCCTGAGCGAGCGCGAGCTCGAGGTCCTGCGCCTGGTTGCGGCCGGCAGGAGCAACCGCGAGATCGCCTCAGCGCTGGTCATCAGCGAGCACACCGTTGCTCGCCATCTCCAGAACATCTACGCGAAGCTCGGCGTCTCGTCGCGCACAGCGGCGGGCGCCTTCGCCTACGAGCACCACCTGGTTGGTCCGAATTGACCACGCGCGCGCCCGCGCAGGATGGTCGATCCGGGCGATGCGGCGCGCATGGGCGCGACCGTACGGTCGGCCCATGTACGTCATCGTCCAACATCAGATCAGCGATCCGCCGACCGCGTTCGCGCGCGGCGAGCGGCTCATCAAGACCGAGGGCGCGCCCGCCGGCGTGCGCAACCTCCAGTTCTACCCCAGCCGTGACCGCACGGCGGTCACCTGCCTCCTGGAGGCCGAGTCGGTCCAATCGGTCCAGGACTACGTCGATGCGACGCTCGGTGATGCGAGCGTGAACACGTGCTACGAGGTCGACTCGGGGCTGGCGTTCGCGCGCCAGCCGCTGGGGATCGCGGAGTCGGCAGCCGTCGGCGCCTAGCTCAGGTCGCGAGGTTCGCCAGCCGCCGCTCGAGCAGCCGCCGCTCGGCCTCGTCGTGGGCGAGGCCGAGCGCGCGCGTGTACGCGGCGCGCGCCTCTTCGGTCCGCCCGAGCCGGCGCAGCAGCTCGCCGCGTGTCGCATGCAGGTAGCGGTAGTCGTCGAGGTCGAGGCCATCGACGATGCCGAGCCCCGCCTCGGGACCCTGCTCCTCGGCGACCGCCACGGCACGGTTGAGCTCCACGACCGGTGAGTCCGTCAGGCGCGACAGCTCGCCGTAGAGTGCCGCGATCTGCCGCCAGTCGAGCGGGTCGTCCGCGTGCAGAGAGGCGATCGCCGCCTGCACGACATATGGCCCGTGGCCCCGCAGCGCGAAGGCGCGGTCGAGCACCGCGCGGCCCTCGCGCGATCTGCGCGGTGTTCCACAACGAGCGGTCCTGGTCGGCCAGAAGCACCAGCGCTCCGTCGCGCAACCGTGCGGCGCGGCGCGCGTCATGCAGCAGCATCATCGCCAGCAGCCCGTGCACCTCGGGCTCGTCGGGCATCAGCTCGGCGAGCGCGCGGCCGAGCCGGATCGCCTCGGCCGCCAGGTCGCCGCGCCCGCCGTAGCCCTCGTTGAAGATCAGGTAGACGACCGCGAGCACGGCGGCGAGGCGGTCGGGCAGCAGGTGGTCGGGCGGCACGCGGAACGGGATCCCGGCGGCCTTGATCTTGCGCTTGGCCCGCACCAGCCGCTGGGCCATCGTCGGCTCGGCGACCAGGAACGCGCGCGCGATCTCGGTCGTCGTCAGCCCGCCGAGCGTCCGCAGTGTCAGCGCGACCTGCGCCTCGGTGTCCAGGGCCGGATGGCAGCAGGTGAAGACGAGCTCGAGCCGCTCGTCGGGGAAGGTCGTCTCGTCCATCGTGTCCTCCGCCGCCTCGGGCACCTCGAGCAGGCGGGTCTTCGCGGCCAGCGTGCGATCGCGGCGAATGCGGTCGATCGCGCGGTTGCGCGCCGTCGCCACCAGCCACGCACCGGGGTTGGCGGGCGTCCCGTCGCGCGGCCAGCGCTCCGCCGCGATCGCGAACGCCTCCTGCGTGGCTTCCTCGGCGAGGTCGAAGTCGCCGAGGAAGCCGATCAGCGCAGCGAGGACGCGGCCCCACTGGTCGCGGAAGACGTTGTCGAGGTCGGCTACCACTCCACGATCGGACGGACCTCGATCGCGCCGCCGATGCCGGGCCGCGGGGATCCGCGCCGCGAGCTCGATCGCGGCGTCGAGGTCGTCGGCCTCGAAGAAGAAGTAGCCGCCGATCGCCTCCTTGAGTCTCCACGAACGGGCCGTCGGTCGTCAGCGTCTTGCCGTCCTGGACCCGCACCGTCGTGGCCGTCTCGGGCGGGTGCAGCCGGTCGCCCGGCGTCACGCCGGGCGTCTCGTTGATCGCCTTGTAGTCGGCGAAGACGGCGTTCTGCTCGTCCTCGGAGAGCTTGCTCCAGGCCTCGGGGTCGCGCGGCGTGGGGGTCGTGCCCTGGTGGATCAGCAGCAGGTACTTCATGTCGTCCTCCTTTTCGGGGATGGTCGCCTATGAGACGAACGGGAGGCGACGAAATCGACAGCGCGTCGCTCAGCGTCCGAGCGCTCTGACCTGCCTGGCGATCTCGAGGTCCTCGCGCGCGGGGATCACGAGCGTGCGGACCGAGCCGAGGAAGTCGAGTCCCTCGACGGCGCGCCGGCGCACCTCGGGCGCGTTCTCGCCGACGCCACCGGTGAAGACCAGCGCGTCCAGGCCCCCGAGCGCGGCGGTCATCGCGGCGATGCCGGCGCGGAGGCGATGCGCGTAGACGTCCAGCGCGAGCTTGGCGTCGTCGTCGTCGCGCGCCAGCACCTCGCGCATGTCGGCCGTCCCTGCAAGGCCGGTAAGACCTGATTCGTGCTCGAGCGTCGTCGCCATCTCCTGTTCGGTCATGCGCTCGCGCTCCAACAGCCAGAGCACGAGCCCGGGGTCGACGCTCCCCGACCGGGTCGCCATGACGAGGCCCTCGAGCGGCGTGAAGCCCATCGTGGTGTCGATCGAGCGCCCGTCGCGGACCGCCGCCAGCGACGCGCCCGCACCGAGGTGGCACGTCACGAGCCGCAGGCCTTCCACCGGGCGTTCGAGCAACTCGGCGGCGCGGCGCGATGCGTAGGCGTGCGAGAGCCCGTGGAAGCCGTAGCGGCGCAGGCCGAAGCGCTCGCGCAGCGCCGCCGGCAGCGCGTACGTGGCCGCGGCGTCCGGCAGCGTCGCGTGAAACGCGGTGTCGAAGCATGCGACCGCGGGCACGTCCGGCAGCGCGTCGCTCACCGCCTCCAGCGCGGCCAGCGACTTGGGCTGGTGCAGCGGCGCGAGATCGGTGAGCTCGTGCAGGGCGCGGAGCACCTCGTCGTCGACGCGTACCGCCTCGCGGAATCGCCGGCCGCCGTGCACGATGCGATGCCCCACGACATCCGGCGTCGGGCAGGTCCGCGAGCGCGCGGCTCAGCTCCCCCTGGTCGACCTCGCTGCGCGGCGCGTCGAGATCATGCTCGCCGAGGGGCTCGTCGCCCTGCCCGAGCACGCGGAGCTTGACGCTGCTCGATCCCGCGTTGACGACCAGGACGCGCACGCGCGCTACTCGAACGGCCAGACCCAGTCGCGCACGTCCGGAGGATCGTTGCCGACATCGCGCGTGTACGCGCGATGCTCGAGCCGGCGGTCGACCATGTGCTGGCGGACCTCCGCGGCGCGCGAGCCCAGCTGCGGCACGCGGTCGATCACATCCATGACGAGATGGAAGCGGTCCATGTCGTTGAGCATGACCATGTCGAACGGCGTCGTCGTGGTGCCCTCCTCCTTGTAGCCGCGCACGTGCAGGTTGTCGTGGTTGGTGCGGCGGTAGGTGAGCCGGTGGATCAGCCAGGGGTAGCCGTGGTAGGCGAAGATCACCGGCTTGTCGGGCGTGAAGAGCGTGTCGAACTGCGCGTCGGAGAGGCCGTGCGGGTGCTCGCTGTCGGGCTGGAGTCGCATGAGGTCCACGACGTTGACGACGCGCACCTTCAGCTCCGGGAAGCAGTCGCGCAGCATCGCCGATGCCGCGAGGGTCTCCAGCGTCGGGGTGTCGCCCGCGCAGGCGAGCACCACGTCCGGTTCGCCGCCGTGGTCGTTGGACGCCCACTCCCAGATCCCGATGCCCCGTGTGCAGTGCTTGATCGCCTCGTCCATCGACAGGTAATCCAGTGCCGGCTGCTTGCCCGCGACGATGACGTTCACGTAGTGGCGGCTGCGCAGGCAGTGGTCGGCGACGGACAGCAGGCAGTTGGCGTCGGGAGGCAGATACACCCGCACGATCTCGGCCTTCTTGTTGACGACGTGATCGATGAAGCCCGGGTCCTGGTGGGAGAACCCGTTGTGGTCCTGGCGCCAGACGTGGGAGCTGAGCAGGTAGTTCAGCGAGGCGATCGGCCGTCGCCATGGGATGTCCCGCGTCACCTTCAGCCACTTGGCGTGCTGGTTGAACATCGAGTCCACGATGTGGATGAACGCCTCGTAGCAGTTGAAGAGCCCGTGACGGCCGGTGAGCAGGTAGCCCTCGAGCCAGCCCTGGCACATGTGCTCGCTCAGCACCTCCATCACGCCGCCGTGCGGCGCCAGGTGGTCGTCGGTGGCAAGGCGCTGCGCGTCCCACTGGCGGTCGGTGGCCTCGAACACAGCGTTGAGGCGGTTCGAGGCCGTCTCGTCAGGGCCGAAGATCCTGAAGCGGTCCTCGTTGGCACGCGTCACGTCGCGTAGGAACTCGCCGAGCACGCGCGTGGCCTCGCTCGACGTCCGCGCGGGCGCCGGCACGTCGACCGCGTAGTCGCGGAAGTCCGGCAGCTCCAGCCCGCGCAGCAGCAGCCCGCCGTTCGCGTGCGGATTGGCGCCCATGCGGCGCTCCCCCTCCGGCGCCAGGGCCGCCAGCTCGCCGCGAAGCCCCCCGCCTTCGTCGAACAGCTCCTCGGGCCGGTAGCCGCGCATCCACGCCTCCAGCGCCGCGAGGCGCTCCGGCTTGTCCGCCAGGCCGGAGAGCGGCACCTGGTGCGAGCGCCACGTGCCCTCGACGGGCAGCCCGTCGACCTCCGCCGGGCCCGTCCAGCCCTTCGGCGTGACGAGCACGATCATCGGCCAGCGCGGACGCTCGTGCAGCGCACCGGAGCGCGCCTGCTCCTGGATCGACCGTATGTCGGCGATCGCCTCGTCCAGCACCGCGCTCATCCGCAGGTGCATCTCGCGCGGCTCGGATCCCTCGACATACACCGGCCGGTGCCCGTAGCCCTCGAGCAGCGACGTCAGCTCCTCGCGCGGGATGCGGGCCAGCACGGTCGGGTTGGCGATCTTGTATCCGTTGAGGTGCAGCACCGGCAGCACCGCGCCGTCACGGGCCGGGTCGAGAAACTTGTTGGAGTGCCAGCTCGTCGCCAGCGGTCCGGTCTCGGCCTCGCCGTCGCCGACGACGCAACAGACGACCAGGTCCGGGTTGTCGAACGCCGCGCCGTAGGCGTGCACGAGCGCGTAGCCCAGCTCGCCGCCCTCGTGAATCGAGCCGGGCGTCTCGGGTGCCACATGGCTTGGGATCCCGCCCGGGAACGAGAACTGCCGGAACAGGCGCCGCAGCCCCTCCTCGTCGTGACCGATCGTGGGGTAGGTCTCGGTGTACGTGCCCTCCAGGTACGTGTTCGCGACCAGGCCCGGGCCGCCGTGCCCCGGCCCGGTGACGAACACGGCGTTGACGTCTCGCGCCTTGATCACGCGGTTCATGTGGGCGTAGACGAAGTTCAGCCCGGGCGTGGTGCCCCAATGGCCGAGCAGCCGCGGCTTGACGTGCGCCAGCTCGAGTGGCTCACGCAGCAGCGGGTTGGCGAGCAGGTAGATCTGGCCGACGGAGAGGTAGTTCGCAGCGCGCCAGTAGGCGTCGATCAGGTCGAGTTCTGCCGCATCCACGTGTGTTCCGTCTACCCGCTCGGTGCCTTGGTGAAGTGAAGTCTCGTTCGTGCGACCGCGAGCGAGTCGCCGATGTCGGGCCCGAGGGACTCGCGCCAGGTGCCCGCGTGGCACTCGTCGCCCTTGCGCGACTGCGCGGATACGCGGATCTCGGTCCACGCCACGCGTCCGTCGGAGACGATGTCCGAGCGCCTCGTCAGGACCCGCGCCCACAGCGCGTCGACGCGGACGCGTCCGCCGATCCCGGGGCGGCGGACCACGCGGAACGCGCTCGACCCGCGCTCGCCGCTGTCGAGCAGGTGGCGCGCGCTCGTGGCGGGCAGGGCGGCGGTCACGTGGTCCGTGGCGCTCTGGACCGGTGTGATCGCTGACCGCACGGTGTAGGTCAGGGCGAAATGGCAGCTCGGGTTCTGCGTCGTGGTGAACCGCAGGCGCCCGGCGCTCGCGCGACGCTGCCGCCACCTGGCCGGGACCAGCACGCGCGCCTTGGAGGTCGCCACCAGATCGCTGAGCGCGCCCGTCACCGCGAGCCCGGACCGTGCCGGCTCGGTCAGTGCCTTCACCGAGTAGGCGCTCGGCGCCGCGCCCGCAGGTGCGCCCGAGACGAGCACAGCGACCGAGCAGGCAGCTGCCGTCAGGATGCGGGGGAAGCCATACGCGCGAGACGGCACGACAAGAGGCTCGCACATGAGCGGTGGGTCTACCGTGGAGGGGTGCAACGCCCTCAGCGGGTCACGGTGCCTCGGTGCATTGGCTGCGGGGCGATGAGCCGGCCGGGCACCTGCGAGCTCGGGTGCGGACAGGAGCGCAAGCTCGAGCTGGTGGATGCTGCCGCGCACGACGAGCTCGTGGCGGCTGCCGAGGCCGCCGAGGCGTCGGCCGCCGCGTTCTCGCCCGTCGCGCTGGCGCTCGCGGGTCCGCCGCCCCAGGCCACGGAGGCCGAGTCCGCCTATCGATCGCTCCAGGCGGCGGCGCGCCGGCTGCTGCGCGCCAACCCGCACGGCGAGGACCCGGATCCCGCGCCCGTGGAGGTTGCCACCACATGGTGGTG
Organism: uncultured Actinomycetes bacterium; assembly: GCA_963794105.1. Taxonomy (GTDB): domain Bacteria; phylum Actinomycetota; class Thermoleophilia; order Solirubrobacterales; family Solirubrobacteraceae; genus AC-49. Next base: position 19,851 of record CAWCEB010000216.1, read on the forward strand.
CCCGCGCTGCGGCGGGGTCGACGCGCCGCAGCCGTGCCTCGGCATCTGCGTGTGGCGGCCGGTGGAGTGGGTCCCCGTGGAGCGCTACGAGGCCGCGTGCGCCCGCGCCGGCACGGCACGCGCGGACGAGCGCCGTCTGCGCTCGCTCCTGCGACGGGCTGCGGCGGTGACGCCGAGCGCGGGCCGGTGGGAGGAGGGCTGGCGGGCGTTCGGAGCGGACGCCAGGGCGGCGCTCGGTCCGTAGTTCCCACTGATGCCTGGCGAACGCCCATGCGATCGGATATGAACCGTGGGCATGTCCGGGCCCGGCTCTCCTGCGTCTCCGTCCCTCGCCGTGCGAGCGCACGAATTCTTCCGGCGCGGGCCGGCCAATGCCGAGGGCTGGAGCATGCTGATCGACCGCCATCGCCGGTGGGAGTCGGCGTACCGCGACCGCTGGCGCCACGACAAGATCGTGCGCTCCACGCACGGGGTGAACTGCACCGGCTCGTGCTCGTGGAACGTCTACGTCAAGGACGGGCTGATCACCTGGGAGACGCAGGCGGTCGACTACCCGCGTACCGATCCGAACCGCCCCGATCACGAGCCGCGGGGATGTCCCCGGGGTGCGTCGTTCTCCTGGTACACGTACTCGCCGGCGCGCCTGAAGCATCCGCTGGTGCGCGGCGGCCTGCTCGACCGCTGGCGCGCGGCGCTCGCCGATCACGACGGGGACCCGGTCGGCGCGTGGGCGCAGGTGGCTGCTGGCGGCGAGCACAAGGGCGAGCGCGGCCGCGGCGGGTTCGTGCGCGCCTCCTGGGACGAGGTCACGCAGATGATCGCGGCGGCGACCGTGTCCACCATCAAGGACCACGGCCCGGACCGCGTCGCGGGCTTCACGCCGATTCCAGCGATGTCGCCGGTGTCCTTCGCCGCCGGCAGTCGCTTCCTGAACCTGATCGGGGCCGGGGTGCTCAGCTTCTACGACTGGTACGCGGACCTGCCGCCCGCCTCGCCGCAGAGCTTCGGCGACCAGACCGACGTGCCCGAGTCGGCGGACTGGTGGGACGCCTCGTACCTGATCATCTGGGGCACCAACCTGCCGATCACGCGCACGCCGGACGCGCACTTCATGGTCGAGGCGCGCTACCGCGGGCAGAAGGTCGTCGTCGTCTCGCCCGACTACTCCGACCACGTCAAGTTCGCCGACGACTGGCTCCCCGCGCAACCCGGTACCGACGGTGCGCTCGCGATGGCGATGGGGCACGTGATCCTCAAGGAGTTCTGGGCCGACCGCCGCGTGCCCGCGGTTCGAGGAGTACGGCAGGACGTTCACCGATCTGCCGCTGCTCGTCACGCTGCGCCAACACGGCGACGCCTTCGTGCCCGACCGGTTCCTGACGCTTCCGACCTTGGCGAGGCGGGCGAGCATGCGGAGTCCAAGACCTGTGTGCTCGACGAGGTCACCGGCCGCCCGGCCGTCCCGAACGGGTCCGTCGGCTTCCGCTACGGGGAGGAGGGCAAGGGCCGCTGGAACCTGCGGCTGGACGGGCTCGAGCCCGCGCTGTCGCTGCTCGGTCGTCACGACGAGGCGGTCGCGGTCGATCTGCCCCGCTTCGACGCCGGCGAGACCGAGGGCGGAAGCGCGATGCGACGCGGCGTGCCCGCGCTGCGCGTCGGCGACGTCCTGGTCACGACGGTGCTGGATCTGATGCTGGCGACCTACGGCGTCGGGCGCGAGGGGCTGCCCGGCGACTGGCCGGTGGGCTACGACGATGCGAGCACTCCGTACACGCCGGCGTGGCAGGAGGCGATCACCGGCGTGGATCGCCACCAGGCGACGAAGGTCGCGCGCGAGTTTGCGCGCAACGCCGAGGTCAGCGGCGGCCGCTCGATGATCTGCATGGGCGCCGGGACCAACCACTGGTTCCACTCCGACGAGACCTACCGCTCCTTCATCGCGCTGCTGACGATGTGCGGCTGCGTGGGCATCAACGGCGGCGGCTGGGCGCACTACGTCGGCCAGGAGAAGATCCGCACGTTCGCCGGCTGGCAGGCCGTCGCGGGCGGCTGGACTGGCTGCGCCCGCCGCGCCAGATCCAGGGAACGTCGTTCTTCTACACCCACACCGAGCAATGGCGCTACGACCGCCTGCGCCCGGAGCGATTTCGCCAGCCCGCTGGGCAGCGGGCTGTTCACTGGCGCAAGTGCGCTCGACCTGCACGCCAAGGCGGTGCGGCTGGGCTGGATGCCCTCGCTGCCCATGTTCGATCGCAATCCGCTCGACCTCGGCGAGCCCGAGGAGGCGTGATCGCCGAACGTTCGAGAGGCCGGGCGCCTGAAGTTCGCCATCGACGACCCGAGCGCGCCCGCAGAACTGGCCGCGCGTGTTCTTCGTCTGGCGCTCGAACCTGCTCGGGTCCTCCGGCAAGGGGCAGGAGTACTTCCTGCGTCACCTCCTCGGCGACCGAGCGCGACGCGGTCATGGGACGAGCGCCGGAGCAGGCCGCGAGACGTGCGCGCGACGCGCCGCGCGGCAAGCTCGACCTGCTCGTCAACGTCGACTTCCGCATGACGACGACCGGGCTCTACTCCGACGTCGTGCTGCCGGCGGCCACCTGGTACGAGAAGTTCGACCTGTCGATGACCGACATGCACCCGTTCGTGCACTCGTTCAACCAGGCGGTGCCGCCGCCGTGGGAGTGCCGGTCGGACTGGGACGCGTTCAAGGCGATCGCGGAGGCGTTCGCGCCGCTCGGCGCCGAGCACCTCGGCGTGCGCCGCGACCTTGTCGCCACGCCGATCGCGCACGACACGCCCGGCGAGCTCGCCCAGCCGCACGGCCGGGTGCGCGACTGGCGCGCCGGCGAGTGCGAGCCCGGTACCCGGGCGCACGATGCCCAACCTGACCGTCGTCGAGCGCGACTACGGCGCCGTCGCGCGAGCGGTTCAAGTCGCTCGGGCCGCTGATGGAGACGCTCGGCAGCACCGTCAAGAGCGCGAGCTGGAAGCCCGTCGAGGAGGTCGCGTGGCTGGCGGCCCGCAACGGCGTCGGCGCGCCAACGGGCGCCCGCGCCTCGAGCGCGCCGAGCAGGTCGCCGAGGCGATGCTCGCGCTGTCGGGCGTGACGAACGGCCGCATCGCGACCGAGGGGTTCCGCTCGCTCGAGGAGCGCTGCGGCGTGCCGCTGGCCGACCTGGCCGAGCGCTCGGAGGAGACGCGCATGACCTTCCAGGACACCCAGGTCCAGCCGCGGCGCGTGATCACCTCGCCGGAGTGGTCGGGCATCGACGAGGAGGGCCGCGCGCTACGCCGCGTTCACGATCAACGTCGAGCGCGACAAGCCGTGGCACACGCTGTCGGGGCGCATCCACTTCTACCTCGACCACGAGTGGATGCTCGAGTACGGCGAGGCGCTGCCCGCCTACCGGCCGCCGATGGACTTCAGCGCATGCTCGCGGCAGAAGGAGCGCGTCGTCCGGGCGGCGGCCTGGAGATCCAGCTGCGCTACCTGACGCCGCACTCGAAGTGGTCGATCCACTCCGAGTACCAGGACAACCTGCACATGCTCACGCTGTTCCGTGGCGGGTCGGGCATCTGGATGAACCCCGACGACGCGGCGTCGATCGACGTGCACGACAACGACTGGATCGAGGCCTTCAACCGCAACGGCGTGCTCGCGACGCGCGCGGTCGTCTCGCACCGCGTGCCGCGCGGGATCTGCCTGCTCTACCACTCCAAGGACCGCAACATCAACACGCCGCGCAGCGAGATCACGGGCACGCGCGGCGGCACCGAGAACTCGCTGACGCAGATCACGATGAAGGCGACGCACATGATCGGCGGCTACGCCCAGCTGTCCTGGGGCCACAACTACTACGGGCCGACCGGCTCCAACCGCGACTCGGTGACGGTCATCCGCAAGCGCACGGCGGAGGTGACGTTCTGATGCGGGTCCGCGCGCAGGTCGCGATGGTCATGAACCTCGACAAGTGCATCGGCTGCCACACCTGCTCGGTCACGTGCAAGCAGGTGTGGACCAACCGGCCCGGCACCGAGTACGTCTGGTTCAACAACGTCGAGACCAAGCCGGGCCTGGGCTACCCGCGCCGGTGGGCCGACCAGGCGCAATGGAACGGCGGCTGGGAGCTGGATCGCAAGGGCCGGCTGCGGCTGCGCGCGGGCGGCAAGGTCAAGAAGCTGCTGCAGATCTTCTCCAACCCCGACCTGCCGCTGATCGACGACTTCTACGAGCCCTGGACCTACGACTACGAGACGCTCGTCAACGCGCCGCTGTCGGACACCGACCCGGTCGCGCGGTCGCACTCCCAGCTGACCGGCAAGCCGATGCAGCCGACCTGGGGGCCCAACTGGGACGAGGGCCTCGCCGGCGGGCCGGCAGACCGCGATGGAGGATCCGCTGCTCGCCGAGATGCAGGAACAGGTGCGCATGACCTACGAGCAGGCGTTCATGTTCTTCCTGCCGCGGATCTGCGAGCACTGCCTGAACCCGTCGTGCGTCGCGTCGTGTCCGTCGGGAGCGATGTACAAGCGCGAGGAGGACGGCATCGTCCTCGTCGATCAGGATCGCTGCCGCGGGTGGCGCTACTGCGTGTCGGCTGCCCCTACAAGAAGGTCTACTTCAACCACGCGACCGGCAAGGCCGAGAAGTGCACGCTCTGCTACCCGCGCATCGAGGTCGGCCAGCCGACGATCTGCTCGGAGACGTGCGTCGGGCGCATCCGCTATCTCGGCCTGCTGCTCTATGACGCCGACCGTGTCGAGGAGGCGGCCTCGGTACCTGACGAGCGCGACCTGCTCGCAAGCCAGCGCTCGGTCTTCCTGGATCCCGAGGACCCCGCGGTGCGCGAGGCGGCGCGTCGCGACGGGATCCCCGACGACTGGCTCGAGCACGCCCGCCGCTCGCCCGTCTACGACCTCGCGGTGCGCTGGGCGGTCGCGCTGCCGCTGCACCCCGAGTTCCGCACGCTGCCGATGGTCTGGTACGTGCCGCCGCTGTCGCCGGTCGGCCGCGACGCTGGAGACCGACGGCTACGAGGCGGACCCCGACGACGTCTTCGGCGCGATCGACCACCTGCGGATCCCGCTGCAGTACCTGGCGAACCTGCTGAGCGCGGGCGACACCGAGGCGATCCGCGGCGTGCTGCACCGCCTGGCCGCCATGCGCTCCTACATGCGCAAGCGCGAGGTGATCGGGCGAGACCGACGAGCGAGCTGCCCGGCCGCGTCGGGTATGACCGGCCCGAGCTCGAGCGCATGTACCGGCTGCTGGCGATCGCCAACTACGAGGACCGCTACGTGATCCCGCAGGCTCATGCCGAGCAGGGCGCGAGCTGATGCGCGAGCAGGGCGCGTGCGGCTGGACTTCGACGGCGGGCCGGGCAACTGCGGCGCCGTCGAGTCCAGACCGGACACCTCCTCCCCGATCGTCCCGGGCGAGCAGGACCGCGGGTTCGATCTCATCGAGGTGCTCGCGCGAAGAGCGGGACGCGCGATGACGCGGCGCCGCCCAGCCGCGCCGTGGGCGCTGCTCAGCTATCTGCTGCGCTATCCGGAGCGACGGGCTGGCCGCGCGCGCGCCGACGAGGTCGCGGCGCTGCCGCCGGGCGAGGCCCGCGCCGCACTCGAGCGCTTCACTCGACGGGCTGCCCGACGCCCGCACGCTGCAGCGCGCGCGTATGTGGAGACCTTCGACCTGCGCCGCCGCGCGACGCTGCACCTGACGTACTACGAGCACGGCGACACGCGCCGCCGGGGCGCCGCGCTGCTGCGGCTCAAGCGCCTGTACCGCGAGGCCGGCCTGCGAGTTCGAGGCCGACGAGCTGCCGGATCACCTGCGGTCATGCTCGCCTTCGCGGCGCTGGCGCCCCGACGGCTACGGCGCCGCGCTGCTCGAACAGCACCTGCCCGCAGGTCGAGCTCCTGCGCGCCGGGCTGCACGAGGCCGGCAGCCCGTATGCGCATGTGCTCGACGCCGTCGTCGCCGTCGCTGCCGCCGCTGCGCGCCGAGCACCGCGCGCTTGCCGACCAGGTGGCGCAGGGCGCGCCGGAGGAGCGCGTCGGCGTGGAGCCCTATGTCCCCGCAGAGGTGATGCCGATCCCATGAGCGCCGGCGACGTCCTCCTGTGGATCATCCTGCCCTACGTCGCGATCGCGACCTTCGTGGTCGGTCACTGGTGGCGCTATCGCACCGACCAGTTCGGCTGGACCAGCGGCTCGACCCAGTTGCTCGAGCGCAGGATCCTCGGCTGGGCCAGCCCGGTGTTCCACTACGGGGCGCTGGCCGCGGTCGGCGGGCACGTGATCGGGCTGATGATCCCGAAGTCCGCGACCGACGCGGTCGGGATGTCCGAGCACACGTATCGCTGGTTCTCTGCGATCCCCGGCTCCCTCGCGGGTGCCGCCTGCGTCGTCGGCTTCCTGGGGCTCGCCTACCGGCGCGCCACCAACCTGCGCGTGCGCCGCGCAACCACGCGAACCGACCTCCTCGTCTACTTCCTGCTGACGGTGCTGATCGGCCTGGGCTGCTGGATGACCTTCGGCCACAACCTGCTGACCGGCTCCCCCTACGACTACCGCGAGTCGGTCTCGGAGTGGTGGCGCTCGCTCTTCTACCTCGACCCGAAGGTCGATGCCATCCGGGACGCGAACATCGTCTACCAGGTGCACGCGGTCGTCGCGTGGGGGTTCTGGGCGCTGTTCCCGTTCAGCCGCCTCGTCCACGCGTGGAGCATTCCTCTGCAGTACATCGGCCGCCCGTGGATCCTGTACCGGCGCCGCTACGCCGCGGCTCGCACCCGCTGAAGCTGTGGTCGCCGCGGCGGAGCGGTCGCGGCGATCCGGGTGAGGACGAAGAGGCATGCTCCCGCGACTGCGGCGAGCAGCACGAACCCGATCGTGTACGCGCCGAAGACGCTCTTCACGAGCGCCATGACGAGCGGCGGGAAGAACCCGCCGAGTCCACCCGCGGCGCCGACCACGCCGGTCACGGCGCCGACGTCGTCGGGAACCAGAGCGCGACGAGCTTGAAGACCGCTCCGGTTCCGAGGCCCAGCGCGACCGCCATCGTGAGGCACGCGATCGTCAGCGGGACCATGTGCTTGTAGGTCCCGGCCAGCACGATGGCGAGGCGGCGTGGCGGTGAAGCTGATGCGCAGGACGCGCTCGGCGCCGATGCGGTCGGCCAGCCAGCCACCCACGGGCCGGGCGATACCGCCAGGAACGCGAAGCCGGCGGCGCGATAGCCCGCGTCGGTCTTCGACAGGTCGTGCACGCCGGTGAGCAGCTTCGGCAGGTAGAGGAACATCGCCACGAAGCCGCCGAACGACAGGAAGTAGAACAGCGTCAGCGCCCAGGCGCGACGGCTCTTGCGGAAGACCGCGATGGGCGCGGCGAACGACACCGCGCGTGGCGGCCCCGTCGTCGGCGCGTCGCGGGCGAACAGCCAGAAGACGACGGTCATCACCGCCATCAGCGCCGCGGCGACCCAGAACGGCGTCGCGAAGCTCCAGTGTTGGCGATCTTCGGCGCGGTCAGCGCGGCGAGCACCGTCCCGCCCATGCCCATGCCGTACAGGCCAAGCGCGAAGCCCTGGCGCTCCTTGGCATACCAGCGGTTGACGAACGGGACGCCCACCGCGAATGAGGACCCGGTGACGCCCAGCAGGAACCCGATCACGACCACCGCGCCGAAGGAGTCATGGAACAGCGCGAGCAGGACAAGCGGGATGACGCTGTAGGCCATGAGCGCCGTGAACACGCGGCGGCCGCCGTAGCGCTCGGTGAGGATCCCGACGGGGATCCGCATCACCGAGCCGAGCACGACCGGGACGGCGACCGCGATCGCGAGCTGGAACTCGCTGAGGTCGAGATTCTTCTGGAGCGTCGGCCCGAGCGGCCCCAGCATGCTCCATGCGAAGAAGCAGACGGTGAAGGCAGCCGTCGCGAGGCCGAGCGCGCGGGGGTTTGCCTGCTGCTCGTCTTGAACCATGCGCCCATCGTTTCGCATTCGGGCCGCGAATCACATCCGGGCTTCGGCGCAGTGAGGATCCGTGGTTTTCCGGGTAGAGGGACTCTCGTGGAGGCAGGGATCAAGCGGCTTGGGGCGCTGCTCGCGGCACTGTGCATCGCGGCGATGCTGAGCGTGCCCGCGGCGCAGGCCGACCTCCCTGCCGACCCGCCGCTGGCCACCTCCAGCAACGTCCACCTGCTCACCCACATTCCGGGCACCGCTGCGGGGATGAACTTCTCCGGTCATTACGCGTTCGTCAGCGGCTGGACGCGGCGTCCAGGTGCTCGACATCGCGCGTCCGGAGTCCCCGCAGCTGGTCGCCGAGCTCGCGTTGCCGCACTTCGAGAACGAGGATGTCGACCTCTGCGGCAACACGCTGCTCGTCGTCAACGACCGCGAGGCCAAGGACCTGGGCTCGGTCATGTACGTGGTGAGCATCGCCAACCCGCTCGCACCGTTCGTCGAGGCCGTGCTGCCGCTCGGCCTGACCGGCAGCGGTCGCGGGTCCGGCCACATCGCGAACTTCGTCAAGCCCGACTGCACGCAGGCGTGGGTCGATGGCGGCGATCACGTCGAGGTCGTCGACCTGACCGTTCCCACCGCGCCGCGCTCGCTGGGCAAGTTCGAGTCGGCCGCGTCGATGAGCGACGCCTTCAAGGTCAGCCACGACACCGAGCTCGACAGCTCCGGGACCGTCTGGAACGTCGGCGGCGGTGGCGCCGCGGCGTACAAGATCACCGCCGACCCGCTGGCTCCGCAGCTGCTCGGGACCACCGGAGCCGCCGGCACCAACCCGTCCCCGTACAACGACTTCATCCTCCACAACTCCCAGCACCGTGGCAAGACGCTGCTGGTCACCGAGGAGGACTACATCGACACGGACGAGACCCCGCCGGGCGGCTGCCGCGGCCAGGGCAAGTTCGAGACCTGGGATGCCTCGCATCTGAGCAAGAACGGGATCACGCCGCAGGACACCTGGCAGACCGAGCTCAACGGCATGTTCACGAGCGGGGCCGTCGATTCCAAGGCGCCGGTGACGGTCAACTGCTCCTCGCACTGGTTCGACGCGAAGGCGGGGATCGCCGCGGTCGGCTGGTACGAGCAGGGCGTCCGCTTCCTGGACTACGGCACGCCGACCGACATCAGGCAGGTCGGCTACTACATCCCGGCCAACGGCTCGACATGGGCGGCGTACTGGTCCCCGACCGACCCGACCGGCCAGATCGTCTACACCGCAGACGCGTATCGCGGCGTCGACGTGCTGCGCATCGACGGCGGCGGGCAGCTGGGCAAGAAGGTTGCCGCCCCGGTGCCGGGCTCGTGGTTCGGGAGCCCGACGCTCGATGCCGCGGTGTTCCAGCCGGGGCCGACGTTCGGGTTCGTCTGTCCGGTGCTGAAGCCCACCGTCTAGCCCAAGCGTCCTCATGGCGCGATGGCTCAGCTGATGGCGGCGTCGGCCTCCTGCCCCAGGCTCTTGTTCTCGGGCACGAACTTGCTCGCCGTGAACGTGGCGCCCTGCGGGTCGGTGATGACGGTCATCCTGACCCAGGGGGCGTCGAACGGCTCAACGGTGACCTGCCCGCCCAGCTCCGTGGCCCGCTGAGCGGTCGCGTCGGCGTCGTCGACCGCAATGGTCACTCCCCAATGTGGCGGTGTCTGCGGCTGGTCCTCGGGGATCGGGTTGAGGGTTGCGACCACGTCCTCGAAGCCCGTCGGCGCACCGGTTTGCGCCATGCGTTCGCGAAGCCCGGGCTCGCTGCGCTCGAGGTGATCGCCATAGCCGGGCAGCGTCCACATCGTGGCGCCGCCCAGGCCGAGCGTCTCCCAGCCGAACACCGAGCCGTAGAAGGACTTCGCGCCCTCCGGGTCACGGGTGTTGAGGTTGTTGAAGTTCAGGCTGCCGGGCTCGTTGACGATCCTTGCGCCGCGGTGCGCCTTCGCCTGCCACGCGCAGAACGCCGCACCCGCGGGATCCGCGCACACCGCCATCCGGCCCGCGTCCATGACGTCGAACGGATCCGTCAGCACGCTGCCTCCGGCATCGAGCACCCGGGACGCCGTCTCATCGGCGCTCTCGACCCAGACGTACGTGTTCCAGACGGCCATCGGTGGCGCGCCCTCGGACTGCGATCCGACGGCGGCGACATCGCCGCCGTGAAGCCGGCCGATGAAGTACCTGCCGGGCGATCCCGGCGCCATCACGTCCTCGAACTCCCATCCGAACAGCCCGCTGTAGAAGTCGACGGCCGACTCCGGATCGGGCTGGCTCGTGTCGATCCAGCACGGTACGCCGGGGATGTACCCGTCTCGCTCGATCATCGGTGCTCCCTTCTCGATGTGCCGATGTGGCTTGCACCGTATGCGCTATTTAGGTCAGGATCTGTCCTCAATGCGGAGGACCATGAACGTTGCATGAGCGGGACCTCGAGCCGGCTCCTGGAGCTGCTGTCGCTGCTGCAAGCCCGCCGCGACTGGCCGGGCGCTGAGCTGGCGGAGCGGCTCGACGTGTCCGGGCGGACGATCCGGCGCGACGTCGAGCGCCTGCGCGACCTGGGCTATCCGGTCGATTCGCTGACCGGACCGGCCGGTTGCTACCGGCTTCGCGCCGGCACGGCGATGCCGCCGTTGTTGCTCGACGAGGACGAGGCGATCGCGATCGCGGTCGGGCTGCGGACGGCAGCTCGGGCCTCGGTGACCGGGATCGAGGAGAGCTCGATCCGCGCCCTCGTCAAACTCGAGCAGATCCTGCCTGCGCACCTGCGTCGCCGCGTCGGCGCGCTGGCGTCCGCGACGATCGCGCCCGCTGTCACCGGCCCGACCGTCGACCCTCAGCATCTGATGGTGATCGCCGGCGCGTGTCGCGACTCCGAGTGCCTTCGCTTCGACTATCGACGCCGCGACGGCAGCGACACGCGTCGCAACGTCGAACCGCATTCGCTCGTCAACCTGGGGCGCCGCTGGTATCTCGTCGCCTGGGATCGCGGTCGCGACGACTGGCGGACGTTCCGCATCGACCGGCTCGACCGGCCCGCGCCGACCGGTGCGCGGTTCACGGCGCGCAAGCTGCCGGCGAAGAACGCGTCCGCCTACGTCGAGCGCAGCATCTCCGGCGCCCCGGGCCGCTTCGACGCGCGCGTCACCGTGCACGCGTCCGCGGAGGACATGGCGAGCCGGGTACCGCCCTACTGGGGAACCTTCGAGCCGATCGACGCGCACAGCTGCGAGTACCGGGCCGGCGACCACGACCTCGGATGGCTCGCGATGCGAATCGCGATGCTCGGCGTCGACGTCGAGGTGCACGAGCCCCCGGAGCTGATCGATCACCTGCAGGCCCTGGCGCGACGCTTGCGCCGCGCCTCCACTGCCGGCGTCATCGGCGAGAGCGGCTGAACGCCCGCGCGACCAGTTCGATCTGCCGCGCCTCATCGCCGAGTGGCCACAGGTAGACGCGCTCGCATCCGGCATCGGCGTACCGCGAGAGCAGTTCGGCGCAGTGCTCCGCGGAACCGACGCAGACCTTGGTGCGAAGCTCGTCTGGATCTCGCCGCGTGACCGGAGCCAGGACGTCGTGCAGCACGCGGTCCGCCTCCGCATCATCCTTCGACACCCACGTCCACATCGTTGCGAGCGCGTTGGGGAAGCCGTCTGCTTGGCGCCCGCGATCCTGGAGCCCGCGTGCCAGGTCGGTCCGGGCGGCAGCGAACCGCTCCGGCGTCGTGTTGTAGGCGGAGGCGAGCCAGCCATCGCCCGCCCGCGCGACGCGAGCGAGGCCGGCACGGGAGCCCCAGCTTGCGATCCAGAGCGGGACCCCGCCCTGCTGCGACGCACGTGGGAGCAGCTCGATATCGGGCGGCACGGGGTAGTAGAGAGGCTGCTCGGGCAGGGGCTCACCCTTGAGCAGGGCTCGCAGCACGGTGACCGCCTCGTCGAATCGCTTCCAGCGCTCGTCGAACGGGATGCCCAGAACGGCGTAGTCGCGCTCGGTGGAGCCTGGGCCCAGGGCGGGGGTCAGCCGCCCTTCAGAGAGCACGTCGATGGCCGCCAGTGTCTTCGCCAGCGACACCGGGCCCCGTACGACCGCGACCGAGGCTGTCGTTGCCAGCGCCATTTCACCCGAGCGTTCGATCATGCTCGCGAGCGCTGCCGGCCCATCGAGCCAGGGCGTCTGGAAGACGAAATGGTCGTTGGCCGAGACAGCGGCGAACCCGCAGTCTCTGGCGGCGTCGACGGTCGCCTGGAGCCGCCCAAGCGAGAGCGGCTCCTCGCCGAACTGCATCAGCGGCAGATGGACGCCCAGCTCCACCGCCCAACACTGTCAGGTTCCGCCGTGCCGGACAGGAAGGTCACCCCAACCGGGTGATGCGTTCGGCGGGGACTGCCGGGATCCTCTGCGGCCGTCGAAGGAAAGGAGAAGATCGCGGATGCTGCTCGAGGAGTACGGCTTGATCGGCGACCTGGAGTCGGCCGCCCTGGTGGGCCGTAACGGAGCGATCGACTGGCTGTGCCTCCCGCGCTTCGACTCTGCGTCCTGCTTCGCCGCGCTCGTCGGGGATGAGCGGCATGGACGCTGGCTGCTGGCGCCGTCCGGCGAGGTGCGTGCGACCACGCGCCGCTATCGACCGGGGACGCTGGTCCTGGAGACCGAGTTCGAGACCGCCGACGGTGCGGTGCGCGTGATCGACTTCATGCCGCGGCGCGGGTCCGGTCCGCCGCGCGTGATGCGGATCGTCGAGGGAGTGCGGGGCCGGGTCCCGATGCGCATGGAGCTCTCCGTGCGCCCGGACTACGGGACGATCCGGCCGTGGGTCGAGCGCGCGTCCGACGGCGCGGTCGCCACCGCCGGGCCGGACGCGTTTCACATCAGCACGCCGTTGCCGCTACAGGTCGAGGACGGGACTGTCAGCGCGGAGTTCGTGTCCGTCGAAGGCGCGCGCGAGCGGCTGGCGCTCATCTGGCATCTGTCATATGCGGACGCGCCGGCGGTGGAGGATGCCGACTCGGCGCTGGCTCGAACCGAGGCGTGGTGGCGCGAGTGGAGCGGGCGCTGCCGCTACGAGGGCGCGTATCGCGAGCAGGTGCTCACGTCGCTGATCGTGCTCAAGGCGATGACCTCGGAGACGACGGGCGCGGTGATCGCGGCGCCGACGACGTCGCTGCCCGAGGACATCGGCGGCGTACGCAACTGGGACTACCGCTACTGCTGGCTGCGCGACTCGGTGCTTGCGCTCGAGGCGCTGCTCGACGCCGGCTACACCGATGAGGCGTTGGCGTTCCGCGACTTCCTGCTGCGCGTCGGCACCGGCGATCCGCGAGCGATCCAGATCATGTACGGGATCCGGGGCGAGCGGCGCCTGACCGAGTTCGAGCTGCCGCAGCTTCCCGGCTATGAGGGGTCCAGGCCGGTCCGCGTCGGCAACGCGGCGTCCGAGCAGTTCCAGCTCGACGTCTATGGCGAGGTTGCGGCGGTGATGTTCATCGGCACCGAACGACTGGGCACGATCGAACGGCGGTACTGGCCGCGCTGGCGGGCCATCATCGACCATGTCGAGACGATCTGGCGCAAGCCGGACGACGGAATCTGGGAGGCGCGTGGACCGCAGCGGCACTACACCTACTCCAAGGTCATGGCCTGGGTGGTGTTCGATCGCGCCGTGCGGATCGCCGAGCGGTTCGAGTTGGACGCGCCGCTCGAGCGCTGGAGGCACGTCCGCGACGAGATCCACGCGGAGGTCTGTGAGCGCGGGTATGACCGCGAGCGGCGCACGTTCACCCAGTACTACGGGTCGCAGGAGCTCGACGCCAGCGTCCTGAACATCCCGCTGGTCGGCTTCCTGCCGGGAGACGACGAGCGCGTGGGCGGGACGATCGACGCCGTCTTGCGTGAGCTCGGCCGCGATGGCTTCGTCTCGCGCTACTCGACCGCCATCACCGACGACGGGCTGCCGGGCGACGAGGGTCAGTTCCTGGCGTGCTCGTTCTGGCTGGTCAACGCGCTCGCGCGCAACGGACGCGTCGACGAGGCACGTGCGTTGTTCGAGCGGCTGAGCGGCCTGGCCAACGACCTCGGTTTGCTCGCGGAGGAGTACGACGTCGCGCGCCGGCGCCAGGTCGGCAACTTCCCGCAGGCGTTCAGCCATCTCACCCTCGTCCTGGCGGCACGCGCGATCTCCACCGCCGAGGCGAAGGCCGAGCAGGCGGTCACGTGAGATCATGAGCATGGACGAGCGGCCCGTTGTCGTCGGCTTCGACGGCTCCGACGAATCCGAGGCGGCCATGCGCGAGGCCGCCGCGCTGTTCCGCGACCGGACGCTCGTGGTGGTGAGCGTGTGGGAGCCGGCGCTCGCGCTGGCGCTGACGCAGGCGCCCGATGACCTCTCGGGCGTCTCCTCCACCTCGCCGAGCCCCGAAACGATGGCCATGATGGACCGCGTGCAGCGCGATCGCGCGACGGACACCGCGACCGCCGGAGCCGAGCTGGCGCGCGCCCTCGGCGCCACCGTCGACCCGCATCCGGTGCCCGACGAGGTGAATATCGCCGAGACGATCGCCGGCGTGGCCGAGCGACGCGACGCCGCCGCGATCGTGGTCGGGTCGCGCGGCCTCGGGCGGATCAAGTCGGCATTGCTCGGTTCGACATCCCAGGGGCTCTTGCGCCACGCCAAACGGCCGGTCGTCGTCGTCCGCGCACCGGAGTAGCCGCCGAACCGGCCGCCGCCTCGACGACCTCGCGTGCCTTCGACCAGACGCGGTGAGATGGCGTGGGCGACTTACACGAGGGCCGCGAGGGCGCGCGGGACACTGACGTTCGGCCGCGAGCCAAGCCCGAGCTCGCGGACCGCTGCGATCACTCGCGCGGCATCCTCGGACTCGATCGCGATCGTGCGCGTCGACCCGTCGGCGGTGCGGAGGTCGGTGAGCTCGGCCATGCAGCCCTGGAACGTGTAGTGGCGTCGCGACTTGTGCACAGGGACGAGCGTCACCGCGGTGCCCGCACCCGCGAGAGCGGCGATGTCGTACGAAGCGAGCTCGAGCGGCGGCGCTTCCAGGTTCAGCGCGGCGAGGACCGCGCGCGCGTCGGCGGGCGAGATCGGCAACGGTGACTTCATGATCGGCCGCCACAGTTCGAGGCCGTCGGGGTTCACCTGCTCGAGGTGCTTGATGTCCATCAACCCGTCCCGCTCCTTGACGGCGTGATCGACCGCCGCTGAGAGGAGGTAGGTCTCGTCGCTCTCCTGCACCTGCTCCGGCGTCAGCGCGCGCAGACGGGTCTCCGCATCGCCGAGCGCGTCTCCGAACGTTCGCCATTCCCAACGCACGGGAACAGGCCATCAGATCGCGTGCGCGCTGGAATCACCCCTCAAGGGTGATGCCGGTGGACGGGATCCGGCAGAAACTCGACAGCGTGGCCGCTACCGCGCCCAAAGCGGGCCCGTCTGCGTCGGGCACGTGGTTCGCGCAGGACGAGGCGTCCGTCATCGCCGCCTTCGAGACCGACGCGGACCGCGGCCTGAGCCAGGCCGAGGCGGCGGCGCGCCTATCGCAGCACGGCCCCAACCAGATCACCGGCGAGAAGCCGCCCTCGGTCTGGAAGGTCGCGCTCGAGCAGCTGCGCGAGCCGATGAACATCATGCTCATCGCGGTCACGGCGGTGAGCTTCGCCATTGGCGAGGTGCCGACGGGGGTCATCGTCGCCCTGCTGATCCTCTTCAACGTCGTCCTCGGCTCCCGGCAGGAGCTCAAGGCGCGCGCGAGCGTCGACGCGCTGGCGAAGATGCAGGTCCCCCAGAGTCGCGTCATGCGCGACGGGCAAGTCGTGCAGGTGGCCGCCGCCGATGTCGTGCCGGGCGACGTGGTGGCGATCGAGGCGGGCGACATCGTGCCGGCGGACGGCCGGCTCATCCGCTCGGCGACGCTCGAGGCGCAGGAGGCGGCCCTGACCGGGGAGAGCGCTCCCGTGTCCAAGGATCCGGCGGTCCTGCCCGGCGACGACGTCGCGCTTGGCGACCGCGCCGACATGCTCTTCCAGAACACCTCGGTGACGCGGGGCACCGGCGCGATGATCGTGACGGCCACCGGGATGGAGACCGAGATGGGCCGGATCGCGACGATGCTGAGCTCGGTCACCCGCGTCCGGTCGCCGCTGCAGAAGGAGCTCGACTCGCTGACCAAGGTCCTGGGCGTGATCGCCTGGGCGGCGGTGGCGTTCATCATCGTCGTCGGTCTGCTGCGCGGCGTCCCGTTCGACGACTTGGTGCTGCTCGGCACGGCGATGGCGATCTCCGCGATCCCCACGGGCATGCCTGCCTTCGTGTCGGGCCTGCTGTCGCTCGGCGCCAAGCAGCTCGCCGAGGCGCGCGCGGTCGTGAAGAACCTCACCGACGTCGAGACGCTCGGCGCGACGAGCGCGATCAACACCGACAAGACCGGCACCCTGACGATGAACGAGATGATGGTCTCGACCATCTACGCCGGCGGGACCTGGTTCACGGTCACCGGGCAGGGCTACGGGAAGACGGGCACGATCGAGTCAGTCGCGGGCGCGCCGGTGCCCGACTTCACCCGGCTCGCGCTCGGGCTCGCCCTCGACACCGACGCTACCGTGAGCGACGACGGCTCCGTCATCGGCGACCCGACCGAGGCCGCGCTCGTGGTGCTCGCGGCGAAGCTCGGCGTCAACGCCGAGGAGACCCGCCGGGCATACCCGCGGCTCGCCGAGGTCCCGTTCGACTCGGCCTACAAGTTCATGGCCACGTTCCACCGCGTCACCGTCGACGGCGCCGAGCACGTGATCGAGCTGGTCAAGGGCGGTCCCGATGTCGTCTTCGACCGCTGCAGCGACGTCGGCGGCCCGCTCAGCGGCTCGCAGGTCCCGATCGCGGACGTGCGCGCCGACCTCGACGCCGCGAACGCGCGCATGGGCGAGCAGGGCCTGCGCGTGCTCGCGTTCGCCGCCCGGCTGGTCGCCGACGACGAGCTGGACACGATGACCGGCGACCCGATGGCACTCACTCGCGGCCTGGCCTTCGTCGGGATGGCGGGGATGATCGACCCGCTGCGCGCCGAGGCGAAGGCGGCCGTGACCACGGCGCTCGCGGCTGGCATCGACGTGCGGATGATCACCGGGGACAACCCGATCACCGCCAACGCGATCGGAACGTCGCTGGGCCTCGGGCCGGGTGCGATCAGCGGGACCGAGTTCCAGGCGCTGTCCGACGAGGAGATCATCCGCACGCTGCCCCAGCTTCATGTCTTCGGCCGGGTGACGCCCGAGGACAAGCTGCGGCTCGCCCGGCTGATGCAAGCGGAGGGGCAGATCGTGGCCGCGACGGGCGACGCGGTCAACGACGCCGTCGCGCTCAAGCAGGCCGACATCGGGGTCGCGATGGGCAGCGGCAGCGAGGTGACCAAGCAGGCCGCTCGGATGATCCTCACCGACGACAACTTCGGCACGCTGGTGCAAGCCGTCGAGCTGGGCCGCAGGGTCTACGACAAGGTCGTCGCCTACGTCCGCTTCCAGATGACGCAGTTGCTGGCGCTGGTGATGTTGTTCGTCGCCGCCTCCGCGTTCGACATCAACGATGGTGTCGCCCTCACGCCGCTGATGGTGCTCTACCTCCTGTTCTTCGTGACGGTGGCGGGCGTCGTGGTCATCGCCCTCGATCCCGGGGACCCCGACGTGATGCACCGGCCGCCGCGCGACCCGAAGCTGCCGATCGCCAACCGGGGCGCGATCGTCTCGTGGGTGATCTACGCGAGCGTGCTGTTCGTGGCCGCGCTGCTGCCGCTGGTCATCGGACCGGACGATCCGAAGGTCGATGCCCCGAGCGTCTCGATGACGATGACCTTCGTCGTCATGGGCGTGGGCACGGTGTTCAACGCGCTCGCCAACCGCCGCGATCCGGCAAGCGGGCTCAGCCCGCCCATCCTCCGGGCCCTCGCCATCTCGACCGTCCCCGTGCTCATGCTCGTGCTCGCCACCGAGCTGCCCGGGCTGCAGCGGGGCCTCCTCACCGAGCCGCTCACGGGCCGTCAGTGGCTCGCGTGCCTCGGCCTTGCGGCGCTGCTGCCGCTCGTCATCGAGGGGCGCAAGTGGCTCCTGCGCCGGTCTGCGGCGGACGAGGAGGTCCTCGACGTCCGGCGCGCGGTCGCGCCCGGCGTCAGGGGTTGAGCGGCTCGTTCTCGAGCTGCTTGCGCGCCTCCAGGTTCGCGGCGTGCTCGGCGGGGGAGACCTGCGGGGCGGCGCAGATCCAGCGCTCCGAGCGTCTCCACGAGCATCAGCGCCACAAGCGACTGCGTCACCCACCACTTGTCCGCGGGGACGACGTACCACGGCGCCCACGGCGTCGACGTGGCGGTGAGGGCGTCCTCGAAGGCGCCGATGTAGTCGTCGAAGCGCGCCCGCTCGGTGATGTCGGCGGCGTTGAACTTCCACTCCTTGCCGGGCTGGTCGAGCCGTGCGAGGAACCGCTCCTTCTGCGCCGCCCTGGACACGTGCAGGAAGAACTTGACGACCTTCGTCCCGTTGTTGTCGAGGTGGCGCTCGAACGCGTTGATGGCGTCGTAGCGCTCCTGCCAGAAGCGCTCGCCGCGGTCGCCCGGCGGGAGCCGCTGCGGCTCGAGCCACTCGGGGTGGACCTTGAGCGCGACGACCTCCTCATAGTGCGACCGGTTGAAGATGCCGATGCGGCCGCGCTCGGGCAGCGCGCGCGAGATCCGCCACAGGAAGTCGTGGTCGAGTTCCTCGGCCGACGGCTTCCTGAACGAGACCACCTGCACGCCCTGTGGGTTCACGCCCGACATCACGTGCTTGATGACCGAGTCCTTGCCGGCCGCATCCATCGCCTGCAGGACCACCAGCAGCGCGTAGCGGTCGCTGGCCCACAGCAGCTCCTGCGCGTCGGACAGCTCCGCGGTGCCCTGCGCGATCGCGTCCTTCGCGCGTTGCTCCACCGCCTCGGCGGCAAGCTCGGGGAATTCGCTCCCGCCGGACCAGCCGGGGTCGCGGTTGGTGAGGCCCGCGGCCTCACCGGGTGTCACTCGGAGTCGGTCCAGCAGTCGCTCCCGGGTGCTCATCGGTGCTCCTCTCTTGCACGTTGCGTTCGGGTTCTACCGCACGCGGCCAGCGGCGTCACGAGCGCAGCTGCGCCTCGACGGCGCGATGGACGTTGCCGTGGATGCGGTCGGCACCGAGGAGCTCGGTGAAACCGTCCGCGCGGAGCACGGCGAGCACCGGCGGCTTCACGCGCGCGAGGCGCAGCGTCGCGTCGTGGCTCACCACGAGCTCGTGGATCGCAGTGAGCTGCTCGGCGCCCTGCGAGTCGATGAAGTTGACGCCCTCGAGGTCGAGGACGACAGCCTTGACCGGCTCGGAGCCGTCTTCGGCGAACGTGCGGACGCGGTCCTCGAGCGCCTGCGCGGTGGCGAAGAACAGCCCGCTGTCGAGCCGCAGCACGACGACCCCGGCGAAGGTCTCGTCACCGGG